>JBAXUS010000141.1:0-16505 GCA_037129555.1 Planctomycetota bacterium | reverse complement strand
GCACAGCCCCAACCGCCCCGGTCCCGACCGCGCCAGCCCCCGGAAAAGCCGAAGCCAAATAGTCGTTTTTCAGCTCCGAAGGAGCGACATAATTATAGCCTAGGCCGTAAGGCCTAGGCTCAAGATCGCGCGATAAAAGAGCCCTGAATGTGCGGCATAAAAAACGGTCGCCCCAAAAATAAAACGGCGGAATGGATCCTCTCCATTCCGCCGTTCGCTTTTCATTCTCGATTTTAAAAGTTCAGGTGAACTTAAAGTACATTTTCGTATATTAATTGAGATGCACTGGGCCACCTTTCATCTATAATTAAATGAGTTCGGTAACGCTTCGCCTATTTCATGAGGGCGCATTTTTGCAAGCCAAAGGGACGGCGAATGAGCTCGCTCGAAGCAGAATACGAAGACGTTTGCGCCCGGCTCAATATGTTGGGATGTGAAGGATTTTCGCTCGATTGCAGCGTCGTTGGAAACGCCACAACGGGTACGCTTGAAATCGCTATTATCGCAGTCAACGAATTGGACGAATCGTTTCGCATTCCGGATTTGAAGCTTCCGCCTGGTTGGATCAAGTCCGATTATTGGTACTGGGCTGAAAGTCCCAACGCCATGTGTGGTTCAGTGTTTAAAGGAGATTCATGATGAGTTCGCTCTCCATGATCGACCGTGAAGAAACGTTGGCCCTGTGCAAACTCAGTGGACACATGATGCGCAAGCGGCTCGCCTTGACCGCTGCCGCAATCGCACCCATGTTGCAATCCGGTTGGAAGGGCACGTACAAACAGTTAGCCGTACGAATCGATTCGAGCGAAAACGCCGTCATTCAGTGCGTTCAAACGTATGCGGTCAGCCATCCCGAATGGCCTCGAACGAACATTGTTTCCTAGCGAATTTCCAGCATCATACAGTGCTCGTCATCGGTACGGTGGTGTCAGTCTAGTTCTGATCGGCTCTTTGAAAGGAGACCGCCAGTTGAATCGTTTTAACCCGCTCATCCAAACCGTCCTCATCTGCCTCGTATCGCTCGGACTCTCCCGCGCCGCCGACGTCGCCGAACAAGAATCCGCGCACCTCAAAAACATCCGTCGACTCACCTTCGCCGGCTCCAAAAATGGCGAAGCCTACTTCTCGCCTGACGGCAAAGAAATCGTCTTCCAAGGCGTCCGCGAAGAAGGCAACCCATTTTATCAAATCTATAAACTCGATCTCGCCACCGGCAAATCAGTCCGCATCTCCACCGGCACCGGCAAAACCACCTGCTCCTTTTTCCATCCCACCAAAAACAGAATCCTCTTCGCCAGCACCCATCTCGATGCTGAAAGCGTGGCGAAACAAAAAGAAGAAATCGAGAAGCAGAAAGCCGGGAAGTCCGAACGCTACAACTGGAATTTCGATCCGAATTTCGACATCTTCGAATCCGACCCCGACGGCAAAAATCTCGTCCAACTCACCGACGCTAAAGGCTACGACGCCGAATGCGCCTACTCACCCGACGGCAAATCCATCGTCTTCTGCTCCTGGCGCGACGGTGACGGCGAAATCTACGTCATGGACGCCGACGGTAAAAACCAGCGCCGCTTGACCACCGAAAAGCACTACGACGGCGGCCCCTTTTTCTCGCCCGACAGCAAAAAAATCGTCTGGCGACGTTTCGAAGACGAAGCGCAAACCTCCTCCGAAATCTGGATCATGGATGCCGACGGTGCGAACAAGAAAAAAATCACGTCGCTCAACTCCGTCTCATGGGCCCCGTACTGGCACCCGTCGATGAAGTGGATCGTCTTCGGCAGCCGCATCGATGATCCGTCCTTCGACCTCTACGCCATCCGACCCGACGGCACCGAACTCACGCGCCTCACCTTCGCAGCCGGTTTCGACAGCCTCCCGGCGATCTCCCCCGACGGCCGCAAAATCATGTGGACCTCCAACCGCGCCGAAAACAAAAGCCACATCGTCATCGCCGATTTATCGTTCCCCGGCATCGAAGACACATTCGTTGCCCCAGCCCAAAATGATCGACGGATTTTCACGGACGAAGGCATGTTTGATCGCGTCCGAACTCTTAACGATGCCAACGTAAAATCACAAGTCGAACACAGCCTCGCCAGCCAATTCCACAGCGTCGGCCTGAAGCCGTTTGGCAGCACCGAAAACATCGACGACACCTTCTTCATCTACGGCCCGCGCATCACCGGCTGGCTCCCGCCCGAACACAATGCCGATTCGATGCTCATCACCGCAGCCTCGATGGGCGGAGTAGACTGGTCGCCATGGGGCGCAGCCGCGCTGATCGAAACAGTCAAAGCCGAAGTAAACTCAAGTTTAAAAGCCAAACGAACCGCATACCCCGCGATTTATGTTACCGTTGGCACTGCCGACGAAACCGATACAATTCTCAAAAGCGCGCTCAGCGATACGAAAAAAACGCCGCTGAAAACAACCGCCTTCGTCAGCGCTCTGCGCCTCGGCAACATGCGCGGACGCACGCTTCAAATCGTCGGAACCGGCACCGGCTCAGGCTGGCGCGAACTCATCGAGCGCCTCGCCGCACTCCACCCGGAACTCTCGATCGAAACCATCGAATCGCCCGAATCAGCCACTGAATTGAAACAGTTCACCGACAAAAACATCCCAGCGATTTCCTTCGGAGGTCCCGACATTCCAGCAGATAAACAAGACGAAGGCCCCGGCCGCGACAACTTCGCCATGGTCTCCGCTGCAGCCGCCATCGAAGACACCATCAGTATGATCGCGTCCGGCGAATTCAAAATCGCTTTCACCGCCTACGACGCTGTCAAAGCCCAAGCCGCCGCCAGCGCCACCAAGCGCCCGTATCTCGGCACAATCCCCGACTTCAAAGCCGAAGGCAACACCGGCGTGTTGCTCAGCGGCGTCCGCGACGGATCGCCCGCGCAAACCGCCGGCATCAAAGCCGGAGACACGATCCTGGAACTCGCCGGCAAACCAATCAAGAACGCGAAGGATTATTTGGACGCACTCGAATCGCTCAAACCCGGCGACGAAACGACGCTGAAATTCCAACGCGACGGAAAAGATCAGACGATCAAGATCACACTGGGAGCACGCTAAAATGAGATTTGAATCGTAACTGTTTCGGAGTAGTTTGACTGTGTATGTAGCTCGATGGAGTTAGGTCCGATGAAAGTTCGCGACATCATAAAGTTAATATAACAGGACGGATGGTTTCTTGACCGCACTCGCGGCAGCCATCGCCAATACAAGCACATGTCAAAATTGGGGCTTGTAACTGTTCCCGGAAAACCGGGGGATGATCTGGCACCCGGAACGCAAAATAGCATTCTTAAACAAGCGGGGCTCAAATGAACCGTTATCTCATCATTATAGAAGAAACATCAACGGGTTACTCTGCGTATTCTCCAGACGTGCCGGGTTGTGTCGCCACAGGCTCAACTCGCAACGAAGTTGAACAGGAGATGCACGACGCCATCGAATTTCACATCGAAGGACTGCGTCTCGCCGGTTATCCCATCCCGGCACCGCGTTCGTTGGCAGCGTATTGTGAAGTCGCGGCGTAGAAGTTTAGGACCGCAAACGGCCCATAAAACGATGACAATACATTACCCCGGCTTCCCACCCACATCGCCTTTCACATCCAAATACCGCCCCGGCTTGCCGCGCGTTCCCTTGAACGGAGCGTTCGCCGGATGATCCGCGACCCATACATCCTGATCGTAAAACTCGCTGATCGCTTTGACGAAAAACGGTAGCTTCTCGACCGCGACAGGCCGGTAATGATGCACGTCCACACCCACGTTCAACATGTTCAATTGTACTTTCCACGACGAATGAATATGTCCGACACAGTTGAACATGTCGGCCTTCGATTGCGTCGGATAGTGCGTCACATACACCGGCCCGGCAGGCGACTCAATCGTCACGCCATCGCCATCCGCAAGAATTCCCAGCGCGAAATACGGAGCGAAATCGGCATCGCTCAACTTCCGATCATGATTCCCACGAATCAACTTTTTCACGCCATTGAACCGCGCGATCAGCGGCAACAATTTCCGCATCTCTTCCACATCCGCCGCCGCCGAAATCACATCACCATTCATGATCACAATATCGTTGGGCCGCACGACACGATTGAAATTCCGGATCAGCGTCTCCGTCTGCTCCTGCGTGTTCTCAAACGGTCGATTCATCAACGACAGCCGCGTCTCTCCCAAGTGCCAATCTGCCGTAATAAACATTTGAGGCTCAGACGGAGCGGCTTGAGTCGCCGCAGATTTCGCACCTTCTGCCAATCGAATCAGCGAAATAAAATCGTCGTCGCCAAACCCAGTCGCGAGCCCCTTCTCATACACATCCAACAGCGCCCGTGCCTGAGGCAAATTCGATGTCGCAACCGTCTGCATCGCCAGCCGCAGATCCTTCGCCATGTGCTTCACAGCGAACTGCGCCGAATAATCCGCGCTCTCCAACTTTGCCTGCTTCACATCCGCAAGCTTGCTGTGCGACGTGTTCAACTTCAGCGCCGAGAAAAATCGCGCATCCGAAATCCCAGCTTCGCGCGCAAACGTCAAACTCTCGCACAACGCCCCGGCGACAAGCGAGATATTCACATTCATCGCTAGCTTCAACGCCGATGCGCTGCCGATCGGCCCGATGTGCTCAATCGCGCTGCTCAACGGTGTCAACACGGGCCGCGCGCGTTCCACAATCGCCGCCTCACCGCCCACAAAAAACACCGTCTTCCGCGCTTCAGCAGCAGGCTTGCTCCCAGAAAATGGAGCTTCCAAAAACGCCGCGCCCGTCTGCTCAACGCGCTGAGCAAACCGCTTCGTCGCCTCAGGTGACACCGTGCTCGATTGAATCACCAAATGCCGCGACGTCAACGCTGGGATGATCTGGTCCAACACGCTATCCACCGCCGCAATGTCCGACACGATAACAATCAGATTCTCAGCGCGCCCAACCGCCTCACAAGCATCCGCGCAAAACCCGGGAATAGCCTGGGGCGAGCGATTCCAGCGCGTGACCGTGTGCCCGTCCGCAGCGAGGTTGTCGCTCCACACGCGCCCGATGAGTCCCATTCCGAAAATTGCGATGTTCATTGCGTGAAAACTCCATTGATCAATGTCTATTTTGATGTGTGCTTAAACGCAAAGGCGCAAAGAAGAAAAAAGAATGAGTTCATTTTCTTCGCCGTTCTTTGCGTCTTAGCGCCTTCGCGCCTTTGCGTTATGAACCAAAATCCCAGGCGTTTATGCATACTCAATCGATACATCTTGAATCGTGTTCGGATGTAAACTCTGGCTGACCGGGCACGTTCGCCCCGCGCGTTCAATGGCGTCGCGGTGCTCGACCGGGACTGATTGTGGGAGCGTGATTTTGACAACCAATTTACCGACTCGGCGCACCGGATCTGCCACCGCTTCCTTGCCGATGTAGGCTGTCGCTCCAGTCAAATCAATCGCATGACGCTGAGCGTAAATTCCCATGATGGTCATGATGCAACTGGCCAGCGCGGCTCCGAGCAAATCAGTCGGTGAAAAGCTCCGCCCCAACCCCTGATTGTCCTTCGGCGCGTCGGTGATAATCTCGCATCCCGACGGTCCGTGTTTGACGGTGCAACTCAACTGACCTTTGTACTCCGCCGACATCTCTACCATCGCGCAACCCCTTCGTTCGTGTGATCACTCCGGCTTCTTGCTCGCCTTGTGCTTCTCTTCCTGCTCCTTGATCGTCGGCATCGCGCGCTCGTACAAATCCGGCGCAAGCTCCTTCATCTTCTCCATCGCAGCATACGCGCCCGGGAAATCGTTTTTCACAACGCACCCGTTCGCGACCAGCAGCCAACAAAATCCAATCTGCCGCACATCGACGCCCGCCGCCGGAGCGACATCCAAAGCCAGTTGCGCCAACTCAAATGATTTCGGATGCGACCGCGCCGCTAATTGCATCGCGCCCGACGACGCAGCTTCGAAACCTTCAGCGGTCTTTGGATTCTCTTTCGCGAACTTCGTGCTCGCATCAACGACCTGCTGCAAATAAACAAGCACCTCATCGCGCTCTGCGTCCTGTGCCGGGCGGAACGCTTCGAGCTCCTTCTTCAACGCCTCAAAGCGCCGCTTGCGTTCATCAGGCGTAAGCTTCTTAACCGCCGGACCACCGGACTCGCCCGCATACGTAGGCACACACGCGGCAAAGGCCAGCGCGATCACAACTAAAACCAGCGCCTGTTTCATACCGCCGATCTCCAGCTTTAATGAGCGAAAAAATGAATCGATCACATGACATGTCAACACGCTCTATCATCGTGATTCAACCAGCGATTGCAAGCGCGAGATAGCACGCCGACGCGTACGCTAATAGGAGTCATTTTTATGAAGACAGTTCTGGATAATTTACGGCTTATTACTAAAAATGCTGTTTGATTCACACTTTTAATAAATAGACTATGACTCGAAAATCTGATTCGTAAATGGATCCATGCGCAATGTCAGGAGTGTCGTATGCAACCGTGTGCGAGATGCCTCAATCCAGTTGGAAACAATGCGGTATTTCTGAAAAACGGCACGTACATGTGCCCCGCATGTTATCAGCGCGCCTATCCTGCCGCATCATACCAATCCAAGCCGTTTCGTTTTTATATCAGTGTCGAAGGCGTGTTGACTGTGATGATTGTGGGTGGCTTGATGTTCGGCGCCTATAAAGGCTTTCAAGCGTATCAATCGTCTGTGCGGTTTGACGTGCAGGCTCAGCAGGAAGCGGAAGAAGCTTCAAAAAAACGACAAGCTACAGAACGCGAATTTGCTGAGAATGAAAACCGCAAGCGTGATGCAGAACGTGTGGTTTCAGAATCTAAACAACGCGCCCGCCATGATGAGAAAACCGCTGCTGCGTTGGAACATAAACTGAAAACAGAGTTGGAAGAAGTCGAGCAGAAAGCCAAACAAAAAGCTGAAATCGATCTCGCACTCGCAAAGGTATCGGAGCGATTGAAAGCAGAGCAGGATATGAGGAACGCCGCGAAATTGGCCATTACCCAACAACGCTTGGACAGCGAGGCTGCGAGGAGTGCGGAACTCAAGAAGGAAATCGCAAAACTTGAATCGACCATCCAGGAAACAGAGAAAAGCGTGAAATATCATAACGTCATTTTCGAGGCGCGAAAGGAAGCGTTGTTCGACGTGTGGAGAAAATACGATATCAAGTATGATGGCCGGGAAGGAAAAGAAATCTGGGAAGTCGATGTCAATGCATCACAGTTTATCAAGGTCCCCGTGTTCGGTGGACGCTCGATTATAACGGAAAGTCCAGGTCCAAAAATCGCCGAAGACATCAACAAGCGCGCTTCCGACGCTAGGTTTCATCTCGCAGCAATCAAGAAGGAAACCACTGAAATCAACACGATGAAGGACACGTTGCTCTCCAAAAAAAAGGCCTTGGCACTTAGCGAAAGTGAGATCAAAGAAATCACCGATAAGGTCCCGGAATTGGCTGTTAAAACCCCTGAACCGGCAAAGCCCGGCACCAAAACAATTCTGTTAAAGAATGGCAAGACTTACTTCGCAACGAGCA
Organism: Planctomycetota bacterium; assembly: GCA_037129555.1. Lineage (GTDB taxonomy): Bacteria > Planctomycetota > SZUA-567 > H5-PLA8 > H5-PLA8 > JANXLS01. The sequence continues at coordinate 8,939 of JBAXUS010000141.1, read as the reverse complement.
TCATGAAGACGGAAACTGAAGTGACGTTCATCGACGAAGAAGGTCAAAAGCAAACGATCCCGGCTGTCGATTTGGACAAAATTATCCTTCCGACCAAAAAATAAAACCGCATCGCGCAGATCATTACACCGGCCGCTTCAATTCAAACCGCTCCGTCGTCCGACAAAATAAATTTCCACCAAGCCGCCCGATCGTATCGAGTTTCGTCGGATCAATCTGCTGGTCCAGACCCAAAATCGAATCCGCAATATCCAGGCTCACTATCCGCCCGATCACCACATTCGCGCCTATCGGTCCAGTACCCACGTGAATGATTTGATGGACCACGCACTCGATATGCACCGGAGCTTCCTTGACGCGCGGCGGCTTCACCTTGATCGACGGCTCCGCAATCACGCCCACCGTCTCAAATTCGTTCACCTCATACGCCAGTTCTGCCGACGTGTCATTCATCGCCTGAGCCAAAGCGAACGGCACGACGTTGATGACAAATTCGCCCGTCGCTTCGACATTGATCAGCGTATCTTTCTTCCGCCCGTCGCGATGATTCGCCGGACAGAACAACACGCTCGGCGGGTTCGCTCCGACTCCATTAAAAAAGCTGAACGGCGCAAGGTTCGGAATGCCCTGGGGCGAAATCGTCGAGACCCACGCAATCGGTCGCGGCGTCACACACGAAACCAACCACCGGTACACATCCCGCGCCGGAGCCTTCTCAGCATCAATAATCATACTCAAATTTCTCTCAAAAAGGATCGTGAAGCGGACGCCGTTACTGCGATTTTATGACAAAGCTCATAAACCTAACCTCTCGCAATTGACACTGAAAATTGCTGAAGTTAAAAATGGAAACGTCCGATAATGTCGTTACGCTGATCACTCAAAAATTAGATTCAGTAGTCTCAGCACACATAAAAAGGTAGGCCGTCATGATGAAATATCGCATTCAAACCATCACCCTTATAGCAGCGGCTCTGCTCCTCGGTCCAGTCGCCATGGCAGCGGACGTAGCAACTCAATTGCAGATACTCTCCGGCGACAACCAAGTCGCCCCGGCCAACACGCGCTTGCTCGGTGTGGTCTGCGCACTGGTCCGCGACGCCAACGACGTTCCCGTCAAAGGCGTCACCGTCACTTGGGGCGATATCACAGGCGGCGGTACACTTTTCAACGCCGTGCAACCTACCGACGAACACGGTATCGCTACGCTCGGTGGCTGGACCCTCGGCCCCACAGCCGGTACGAACACCATTTCAGCGTCCAGCCCCAATCTTCCAACTGTGACCTACACAGCGACCGCGACCGCCCCGCTCCCGCCCGACAATCTCGTGATTCAATGGAGCACCCAGCTCATCACCGTCTTCCAAAACGGCAACGTCGCGCCCACCGTATCCTCCCGCGCATTGGCCACATTGCACACCAGCATCTACGACGCGTGGGCCGCCTACGACGCGCGAGCCGTCGGCACTCAACTCGGCAGCCAATTGCGCCGCCCGGAAATTGAACGCACCGAAGCCAATAAAAACATCGCAATCTCCTATGCCGCTTACCGCACGCTCGTCGATCTTTTTCCGTCCCAGAAAAGCAATTACGACGCGCTGATGACTGCCTTAAATCTCGACACCTCCGTGGTCACAACCGACCCCTCAACTCCAGCTGGCGTCGGCAACGCAGCCGCTGCAGCCAACCTCGCCTTCCGACACGCCGACGGCAGCAATCAACTCGGCACCTTGAATCCCGGCGCCTACACTGATTACACAAGCTTCACGCCCGTCAATAACGTCAACACGCTCAACGATCCCAGCAAATGGCAGCCGCTCTTGCAGCCCAACGGAAATCCCCAAGTGTTCACGACGGCGCACTGGTATTTGGTCAAAACCTTTGCAATCGGAACCAGCGAAGAACGCACCCGGCTGATGCCCAAACCGCCCGCCAAATTCGGCACCAAAGCATACGACCGCCAAGCCAAAGAAGTCCTCGACCTGTCAGCCGGTTTGACCGATTACACAAAATCAGTCGCCGCGTATTGGGTCGATAAAGCCGGTACAGTCACACCGCCCGGCCATTGGTTTGACTTCGGTTTCTTCGTCTCGCGCCGCGATAAACACACGCTCGATGAAGACGTCAAAATGTTCTTTGTGCTCGGCAACGCGATGCTGGATGCAGGCGTCGAAGTCTGGGACATTAAGCGCCACTACGAATCCGTCCGTCCGATCACGGCGATCAGGTTGCTGAACAAAAACAAAACCATCCAAGCCTGGGGCGGCCCGCAGCAGGGCACACAATCCATCCCCGGCGAAACGTGGCAGAGCTACATCCCCACGCCGCCTTTTGCAGAATACGTCTCAGGCCACAGCACCTTCAGCGGAGCGGGCGCTCATGTCCTGCAACTGTGTACGAAATCGCCGCTCTTTGGCATGAAGCTCGACGTTCCGGCGTCGTTCGTCGCCATCGAATTGAACACGCCCGCGCAGCCGCTGTCCTTCAACTGGCCGCGCTTCATCGACGCCGCCAACGACGCCGGCATATCGCGCCGCATCGGTGGAATTCATTTCAAAGACGGCGACCTTCAAGGCCGTGCTCTCGGAAAAAGAATCGGCCTGCTTGCCTTCAAAAAAGCACAGGCCTACTTCACCGGAAAAATCGCGATGCCGGCACAGTAAAAAAGTAGAGCCGAATTCTATTCGGCTCAAGCGTGCGTTTATTCTGACGTAGCCGAATCGGAATTCGGCTCTACTTTTTTATTCAAAACACTTCGGCGTCCCCAGCTTCTCACAATGTCCCTCGCGGAACGTGTAGTGCACTTGGAACTGCCAGTTGAATGTCTGCCTGAATTTCAAACTCCGCTGCTGATCTTTCGACGGCTTGAATTTTCCGGAATTCTTCGCCTCTTCGTAAATCGGCTCGTCGAGGTTGTATTCAATCAGCGTCCCCGACAACAATTCATCGTGAAGGTACTTGTGCGCCGCATCCAGCGACGACCACACCCCCATCGGGCACGTGCCTTTGTCGCCCATAAAAACAAACACCATCTGCCCGCCATAAACTTCACTCATCGTCTAGTTGCCTCGTGGACTGCGTTCAATTTGACACCGGTTCATCACGGTGCCAAAAAGGAAAGAAAAGAATTACTGAGCAAATGTTGCCTTACGCCTTCACCTTCCGTATCCACAAATCCCACATCGAGCCTGCCACCGATAGCCCAAAACTCGCCGCCATCAACCCGCCGCCCACCATCACCACCGGAGCCAACGGCGCGCCATACTGCCGCACGCCCCACCAGCCAAAAATGTCCAGCAATATCGACAGATGTCCGCCCACAATCAGTGACGCGCGCAACCAAACCGGCCACTTCGTGGACGCGACCACAATGCCCAGCAACATGAACATCATCCCCATCCCAAGCAGATGAATATGGCTCAGACTCAACAATCGTCCCTTGTCAATCGGCACTGGCTTCGGATTCTTCTGCGCTACCTTGTATACGCCGTCGAACGTATCCAGCGGCACCTCGTGCTTGTTCCCCCTCATCGTCGCATCCGCCGCATGGCAATCGACGCAGCCGCGCAGATTCAAAATCATCGAAATCGACGTCTTGTTCTTCTCGCGATCCTCGTATTGAAATTCATCTTTGGGCGCACCTTTGTCCACCCACGCCGCGATCTTTTCGATGTCCGCCAATTCGTCAGCCTTCAACTTGCTCACGTCTTGGGACTCGGTGAAATATTTTTTCATCGGCCCATAAATCTGTTGCTTCAGTTTCGGCATGTCACTGCCATGAAACGTGATCACTACGTCGTCCATGCTCATGCCTTCTTTGCCGTCCGCCATCTCCGTCGTGTGTTGCAGATACAATTCCGCCATCAAGAATCCGGAGGACAATACGATCAAGAAACTGGTGACAAGCAGCTTCCACGGCAGGTCAAGTTCGCATAGTGGTTTCATAATAATTTACTCTCTCCAAAAATAGGTGAAACGATTCAATATGTTCTCTCGCAAAGCCGCCAAGACGCAAAGGAAAATCGGCATCGGTGTGAAAATATAACCCGCTCGTAGCGGTGTAGACGGCATATGTCTTTATAAATACCTCTTCTCTCTCTTTTGGACTCACGCACTATGAACTATCTTTCCGCTTTCTCCGCTCTTTTGATTTCAATCTCGTTCGCGAACGCTTCTGAACCCATCACCCTCAAACTCTGGCCTGACGGCCCGCCCACCGCGATGACGCCGAAATCCGAAGCGACTGAAAAGCTGATCAAATCCTACGGCGGCCCCCAGCCCAATCGCGTCACCGACGTGAGCGACCCAACAATCACCATTTACCGCCCCGAAAATCCGAACGGCTCCGCCGTCATCGTCGCGCCCGGCGGCGGCTACATGTTCATGTCCTACGCCCACGAAGGCACTCAAGTCTGCGAGTGGTTGAACACGCTTGGCGTCACCGCCGTGCTCCTCAAATACCGCACCCCGACGCGCGACGAAAAAGAGGTGTACACGCTCCCCGTGCAAGACGCGTTGCGTGCGCTCGGTCTCGTCCGTAAACACGCCGCCGACTGGACCGTCGATCCCAAACGCGTCGGCATCCTCGGTTTCTCCGCCGGCGGAAATCTCGCCGGCCACGCTGCCTGGGATCGTGGCGAACGCACCTATTCACAGAAGCCCGACGTCGACGACCCGCGTGGCCCGGACTTCCTCATCTGCATTTACGGCGGAGGATTTCTCGACAAACAAGACAAGACGAAGCTCCGCGAAAACTGCGTTCCCGCCGACGCGCCGCCCGCGTTTTTTCTCGTCGCTCACGATGACAAATCCAATCCCATCGAAGCTGCGCTGCTCTATCTCGAATACAAAAAACAAAACCTCTCCGCCGAACTTCACATCTGCGCCAAAGGCGGCCACGGCTTCGGCATGCGCAAAGACAAAAACCCCATCAACGACTGGCCCCAACGCTGCGGTGAATGGATGAAGAGCATGGGCTATTTGGGCGCGAAGTGATTTTTATTTTCCGCCCTTTCTTCTTGCGCAAAATTCTCCCCGGCGTTACCGTGCCCCCAGTCTCGATCTTTCCCTTTCGGCCGCCTGAGTGTCGTCCATGGATGCCCCAACTTCCGCCTTGGTAGCGGCGCTGCGTCTTTCGCGAGCGCGGAACGTCGGGCCCGTCACCTTTCGAAAACTCATTCGCGTCTTCGGTTCGGCTGAAGCTGCTCTCGCCGCCCCGCGCGACCGTCTCTTGGAAGTCCCCGACATCTCTCCGCGCATGGCCGAAGGCGTGGCCGGAGCGCGTGACGATCCGTGGGCCTTCGACGAATTCGAACGCGCTCGCCAACGCGGCGTCAAAATCCTGACGCTCGACGACCCGCAGTATCCGCGCGCGTTGCTCAGCACCTACGACCCGCCGCCGATTCTCTACGTCGATGGTTCGCTGCTCCCCGAAGACGCGCTTTCCGTCGCCATCGTCGGCTCGCGCCACTGCTCTCACTATGGTCGCGAACAAGCCGAACGCCTCGCCATCGGCCTCGCCCGAGCAGGCTTCACCGTCGTCAGCGGCCTCGCCCGAGGCATCGACACCTGTGCGCATCAAGGCGCGCTTTCCGTTCAACGCGGTCGCACCATCGCCGTCCTTGGCAATGGCATTGGCACCGTTTATCCGCCCGAAAATAAAGGCCTCTACGAACGCATCACGCACAACGGCGGCGAAGGCGGCGCGATCCTCAGCGAACTCCCGCTCGACACCCAACCCCATGCCAGCCATTTCCCCGGACGCAACCGCATCATCGCCGGGATGACACTCGGCACCGTCGTCGTCGAAGGCACCGAAACCTCCGGCTCGCTGATCACCGCGCGTTACGCCGTCGATATGAATCGTGAAGTCTTCGCCGTCCCCGGCAGCGTCTCCAGCCCCAATTCGCGCGGCCCGCACAACCTCATCAAAAAGGGCGCGAAACTCGTGGACGATGTCGAAGACATCCTTGAAGAACTGCGCGAAATCGCCGAGCCGATGGTCCGCATCCGTCAGCCTGACGCACGTATCCGCGTCGGATCAAAGACTGCGAATAAAGTCGCATCGAGCTCTGAAGCGCCGCTCTTCGAACCGCACTCCGAACCCGACACCCGCCCCGCTGGCTCCGATCTGCGTGCCCTCAATTTGAACCCGCGCGAACAAAAGCTCTTCAATTTGCTCGACCTCAACACCCCGCGTTCAGTCGACGACCTGATCGTGAACAGCGGCCTCCAAGCCCACGAAGTCCTCGCCACACTACTCGTCCTGGAAGTCAAACGCCTCTGCCGCCAATTGCCCGGCAAGCGCTTTTTAAAAGCATAAGCATCGTGATAGTGGCGTCCCGCCTCCAACGGGTGCATCACCGAACGTGCAGTTGCCGTTCCTTCTCCCTCAAGGGGAGAGGGAATGGCGGCGCAAGTCGGCCGATGTAACCTGTCGGCATCACGGGTAAGATTAATCTCTCGCAAAAAACATCGCATCGAAATTCCGAAAATAGTGTCTAATGAATCGGGAGCGTGTACGGCTCTTGTATGACATCCGAGGGGGAGTAAGCGCGTTGACTGACTGGCAGCTCATCGAATCCTATGCGGGAGGGAGGGACACTATGGCCTTCGGCGAATTCGTGGAAAGACACGAAAGCGCGCTGTTGTCCTTTGCCTCCGCGTTTCTCCGCGATGAGACGCAGGCTCAAGACGTCGTGCAGGAAGCGTTTCTCCGAGCGGCTCGCGATCCGCATCGGTTGCTTAAGAATCCGAACGACCACTCCAGCGGCCGCAACTGGTTGCTGAAAGTCGTCCGGGATTTGAGCATCGACAGCTTGCGCAAGAAAGCGACCGAGCGTAAAGCGATGAACGGCATGGCGGTCATTGCGGATCAGTATTCGTCCAGTCCGGATGACGCGCTGGATGCCACCGAACGCGTGCAACACGCGCGCGACGCCATCGACCGATTGCGTCCGCGTTTGAGAGAGTTGATCATTTTGAAAGTGCGAGAACAGAAGAGTTACAAGGAGATCGCCGAGATCACGGGGTTGACCGCGACCAACGTCGGTTTCCTGCTCCACCAGGCCATGCAGGAATTGAAGTCTGATTTGAAACGCGTTGTGTAATTGTCCGTCGGGTGGCCCACCCCTTCGGGGTGGGTCGCGCAGCGACAAGAAGCTTCTCCTGAGTCGCACGCATGTTCCAATGCGCACGATTTAGGCGAGGCTTCTTGTGCCTGCGGCACCCATCCCTTTGGGATGGGCCACCCGGTATCACTAGTAAGGAGTAAATTTATGAAGCCGATGCCCCAACCCGCGAAACACCTCGATTATTTGCTGACAGCCTACCTGTTTGAAAATCTCTCCGCCGCCGGGCGAACTGAAGTCGAAACGCATCTCGCTGAATGTTCGGAATGCCGGAATGAATTGGAGCTGTTGCGGACGGTGCTCGGAGTGGCTGAAGTCGGATTGCATCACGGTGGAAAAGAATACGTCTTTGAAGCACACCGCCGCCAACGCGTGCTCGAAGCCGCGAAGCATGCGCCGAAGGGAATTTTTGCTCGAGCGGCTGCGGGATCGTGGAGGAAATGGAGTTGGAAGTTGGGGGCTGTGGCGGCGTTGTTGATGGTATTGGTGCTGGGATTTCAGGCGCTGACACCAGGCTTTTCAGAATTTGGTGAAGCCAAATCAGCAGTACCCTACATGTCGGCTATGCCTTCTGCCGCTGCAGATCCCACTAGTCGTAACAGCCGTATGTATGAATCTGAAAAATCGGTCTCGGTGGTTGACGTTGCTAAGGCGCAAGGCATACAAAAATCAGATGCCTTGTCGATACTGAAATCTGAACGAAACGAATTTGGGCGTAGCGAGCCAGCCGCAGCGGCGAAACCCGCTAGTCCTTCAAAAAACGAATTGTCTTCTACGTCTACGTTGTCGTTTAGTGGCGTAGTCAGTAATTCATCCGCACTAGGTTTAAGCGATGGCACGAAAACGTCCGCACCAGCTTTACCGCCGCCTGTGACAATGTCGGTTGCCCCTCAAGGTGGCCCCGCGCCGTTGACAGTTGAATTGAATGCGGCCACGAGCCGTGCGTACGTTGTTCCTCCCACTTCCGCGCCTGTTGCATCGCCTCCACCACCCAAATCAGAACTTGCAGCCGAAGTGCCTCCTGCTGAAGTCGCAGAGTTGAAGAAGGAAATGGAGGAGTTGCGTAAGAATCCGTCTTCCGCCAAGGGCAGCGGTAACCATCTTTCTATGGGCGGATTGGTGCAGATACCTCCATATACTAAATCTTCCCCTGAATCCAAACCCGCGAGAGGCCCTGCGTTAGAAGGCTTAGTACAGCACGCCATACCCTTCTCGGGAAAAACCGACGAATTTAAGAAATTGGACCCAAACGTATTATTGGGTGATAAAGGCGATATTCGACGGCTGGACACTATTTCGTTGTCAACAGCAGCCGGTGATGTTCAGAACAACCGCTATCAAAAGCCCGGCGAAAAACCCACGTTCGTCGATTCGCCCTCCGGACCCGGTGCCCGACCGAGTGTTAAGACCGGCGAATTAGACGCGGACTACGTGTTCGACGACAATGCCAAACGCGACCCGTTCACCTTCACGAAGAAGATTGCGAATAGCGATGCCAGAGGGGAACTTGAAAAAGTCGAAAAGGAAGTGGACGGTTTAGCCGACGGCGAGAAGAATTTGAAGATCCAAAACAAAAAAGGCGAGGCACTCGTCGACATTCCCAAAGATCTTCTGAAACGCGCCGAATTGGGCGATCATTTTGAGACGATTAACATTGACCGCCCCGATACGAACGGTGATCGCAACGCACCAAAGTTTAATTGGACCTTTGGCGACGGTGGCGAAAAATTTGAAAGCGGCGGGTCCAATGGAAAATTGTTGGAAGAATCCATTGCAAACACAAGCGGCGGTGGAGGTGGGGGCGGTGGT
>JBAXUS010000140.1:0-16560 GCA_037129555.1 Planctomycetota bacterium | reverse complement strand
GAATGTCTTGGGCCACGAACACCGCGACCTGATTGTTCAGAGTGATAAGGAAGCCAGTTCGGAGACGCGAACGCGTTTAAGTTTGCTGGCGAAGGAAGGTTTAAAAATCACTGTGGACGGCGATAAAGCGACGGCCTGTCTGGGTCTCAAGTGCTGGCCGTACCCGATCCCGTTGGTCAAAGCAGATTCAAAATGGCACTTCGACACGGCCGCTGGAAAAGAAGAAATTCTGAACCGCCGCATCGGTCGCAATGAATTGGCAGCGCTTAAATTTGTGGACGGCTTCGATGAAGCACAACGCGCCTACGCCAGCATGGATCGCACCGGTGATCGCGTCACGAAATACGCTCAGAAAATGATCAGCACGAAAGGGCAGAAAGACGGTTTGTATTGGCCCGTCGCAGCGAATTCAAACGTAGCTGCCAGCCCGTTGGCCGCTCTCGTTGATGACGAAGAACAATTCATGTCCGGAGCGAACGTTCCGTACAATGGTTATTATTTCAAAATCATCACGAAGCAAGGCGCTAACGTTCCGAATGGCAAACATGATTATGTCATCAACGGGAATATGATTGCCGGCTTCGCATTGATTGCATGGCCTGCGGATTATGACGCGTCAGGTGTGATGACATTTGTGATCAATCATCAAGGCATCGTACGCCAGAAGAATCTGGGCAAGGACACCGCAAAACTCGCGGCTGCAATGGATGAATACAATCCGGATGCGACGTGGGCGCTTGTGGCGGCTGAAGAGAAGTAATGGATTAAGATGTGATGATGGGAGACGTGCCGCCTGATTTGGGCGGCACTTTTTTTATTGAATGAGAGAGTACGGTATTCATATCGAGGTCATGAGGAGATTGGGATTGGAAGATACTCATCTCCGTGAATTCAAATTCGCGTTTCAAATCCGGCGGCATCAATTTCGTTGGTGGCCGTCTTTACTGGATCGCCGATGCAAACGGTCCCAAATTCACCCCCGCTCATGACCGTGGCATCTTCACCTGCGCGCCCGCCGACCTCACCGAGAAGGTCGCGCACACCCTGCTGTACAACCCCGCGTTCGAATCCGCGAACATGATCGTGCAGGACGGCGTGATGCTCGCCTCTCACTGTGCTCCCGCATCCACCTATGCCTGCGGCTTCATTTATTCACCCGACATGGGCAGGACGTGGGAGCAATACGACCTCGGGGAATTCGGCTCGCGCTCTGGATGCAGGATGCACAAAAAAAACAGCGATGGCTGGTTCCGCGTCGATTTAAGAAAAGGCGTTCGCGGTAGGGACGGCCCTTTCGGACCGCCCCCCGCACAGATCCGTGCGTGCGGAGTTACCGCACACGGCTCTTACATTGAGTGACTGCCGTGCAAACGTTGCTGCTGCAAAAGCGCCCAGTGCTGGAGTAGTTGAAAAGCGCAGTGCTCAACCACCGCATGGGTAAGAATGTGCCGTCTCTACTTCCGGCTTGATTGATGGGGGACTGAACGGTTACGTCGATTCTTCCTTAATCGTTTCCCCACGAGGAAGATTCTATGGACACGCCTGCGATCTCTGTTGAAGACACGATTATCGTCGTTTACTGCGCCATCGACGATGCGCTCAAAGAATCACACATCGTTGCCCAAAACGGGAAACTGACCTGCCGCTCCGGTCCGCCTCCCGAGCTCGACGACCGCGAAGTCCTCTGCTTGGCCGTGCTCCAAGAGTTGTTGGGGTACGAATCCGACAACGCCTATTTTCACTGGCTTGAAAATCAGGCCCTCATTCGCTCTCTTTTCCCTCGCCTGATCAAGCGCCAGAAATTCGCCGAACGCCGTGCCCTGCTGACCGACCCTTACTACAACACACTGGGCCATTCAGAATGAGCATTTGAATTAGAAGCTGCTGAACAAAACGCTTCTCAGAAATGGGCAATCGTGTTAGTCTATCTGAAGCGCTGGAGCTAGAAATTGGACCGAAGCCGTGAGAGAATACTTTAACTGAATTCATTCGTTTAAGGATATGTACATGATGATCAGGCTCAAGTCGATGACCATGTTGGGAATCGTTGCGTCCACTTTGTTCGTGGCGATCAACGCCTATGGCGTGTCGGACAATACCAATCAAGGTCGATGGGCGAAGCCAACCGAAAACAATTTGCCCGACAAAGAAGTTCCCGGTTTCCTGGTGAATCTCGGACCGACGGGCGCGCGCGCCGTACTGACTGAAAAATCGTTTATCGTTCGCTACCTCTTTAAGAACTCGCCAGCGGTGGGACTGTTGAAACTTGAGGATGAAATCGTCGGCGTTTTCGGAAAGCCGTTTTCGCCGCATCATTTCGGAGGCGGACCGCATGGATATGAAGGACCGATCATGGACTTCGGGGAGGCCATTGAGAGGGCCGAGGGAAAAGACGGGAAGCTGGTCTTAAATGTGACCCGTGAATCCAAGATGATCGAAGTGATCATTCCCTTGGAAGCCATTGGATCATTCAGCGCGACGTATCCATTCAATTGCAAAAAGTCCGAAATCGTCCGCGCCAAGGCCTTGAAGTATTTCGTCGAGCAACCAGACGTGATGAAAGTCTGGCAGTCTCATGCACACGCGGCTGTGACGTTGGCGCTGCTGACCAGCGACGATGCGAAGCAGCGGGATCTCGGCCTGGCAATGGTTTTGAAATGGGGAAAAGAAAAGCCGGATTCGGGTACGGGCATCTGGAACCTATCTTATCAGCTGATCACGCTCAGCGAGTACCATTTACTGACCAAAGATGCATCCGTGTTGCCGACGATGAAATTGTTGACTCAGGCGTTGGAAAAAGGACAGTACTCAGGCCGCATTCTGGTCTGGGGACCGTCTGGCGACAAGGCACTGGAGAAAGTGGATTACGCGAAAGTCGATGCCGCCCAGCAACTCTACGATGGCGGATTCGGACATGGGCCCTATAGACCGGGCGCAAGTCCGCCGACCGGAGGTTTCGGAATCAATGGCTATGGCCCCATGCAATACACAACCATATTGGCTGTGACAGCATGGCAATTGGCTGGGCGCTGCGGCGTCGATGTCAATCCGGATTGTATCAAGCGGGCGATGGCGTTTATTCATCGCGGCACGAACGCGGCTGGCTATGTCGCGTACGGTGGGGAATTCACGCTCAATGCCGGCCTGGCCGATCCTGTGGCATTCAAAAAATCGAAGGGCGGTGATAACTATGTGGGTCGTGCAGGTGCAGCAATCATCGCGGAAAAACTCAGCCCGGAATTAGCGGATTCCACCGAGTACATTGACTTAAATAAAGGCTATTTGAAGCATGCGTATAAGAGTCTGCCGGACGGGCACGCTGACTCAAATCTAGGTATCTTCTGGGGGATACTCGGCGCGGCCGCGTCAGAAGATGAAGCAGCCCTTCGCAAGGTACTTGACTATCACAAGGCCTTCTTCAATATGATGCGCTGCCACGATGGCTCGTTTGTCTTATTGCCAGGCCGCGACTATGCAGATAATGGTTATTACATGGCCTCACGTTACCATCCTACCGGCACCCTGATTCTGGTCCTCGGATTAAGTAATCCGAAACTATTAATACAAGGCATACAAGTCAGCATTCCGTACGTCAATCCAAAAGCGTTGAAAGGTAAATTAGATAGCGCCTACAAGGCTATAGTTAAGAAATCCTATGGTGAGGCTGCAGGGATATTGAAGAATGCCAAGGGTGAAAGCGCGGAGCAGGTAGAAGCGATGCTCGCCTACCTCGACACGCAAGCTCAGGCGGACGTGGTTATCCTGGAGGCACTGGAGAAATCCGGTGACATCTATCAACTGGATCGCGAGCTTGTCAAGATGCGGACAAAATTCGGACCCCTCGAAAGCTTCAAGACGAAAGTAGTCCATTTCGAAGAAGAGTTGCGCAAAGATCCGTGGAAGCTAGAGATAAAACGAGCTATTAATTATTATCAATTGGTCGAGGCACTCAAGCGTAACAATAACATTTCATATGCGAATGACTTGGATAAATTCGCGGTGAAGTACCCCGACTCGTTTTACGGAAAACGTGCTCAGGCACTAGCCGCTGAATTCCGCGACTCCTTGCCCAAGACAGCCTCAAGCGGATCCAAGCCGGCTCCGATTGCGCCAGTAAAAGCCGCAGCAATTTCGCGAATCGCGTTAGAAGCGTGGCAAGCACGGCTCGTTAAAAAGCTGGACAGTCTGACGAAGAGCGGAGCAAAGATCATGTTCACATCGGATAGCTCGGATGGCAAGCAGTCGCAACGTGTCATCAGTGCGGACGACAAAGCGTTGACTATTTCCGTGCAAGGCAATCAACTGCCGGTGCCATGGAAGATCATTTCAAACGGCTCACGAGCAACACTTGCCAAAGGCGCAGTGAAAGACGAAGACGTCGAAGCACTGCTTATCGCGGCTGTTTTCTTTCTAGCCAACGGAGACGCATCCGATGCAGAAGACATGTTTGCAAGGGCGTCAGCAAAAGATGCGAATGCGGTGAAAGCAGCAAAGGCGGGATTGTTGACTTCGGGCAATTAGTGACAAAGCGCCTGTGGAAATAGTACGCACTTGGCATCCAATGGACTCTAAAACGAAACGTACAATCCCGGTAATGCACCCATGTGGACTTTGCCCTCAATCACTCTGTTTCAATTCGTAAAAGTTCGAGTAAAATCGTTACGTTGATCCGGGCGTGGCAGCGGCTTCGCCCTTCTCTAAAGGAGCGTGTTCACGCAGATGTCCAAACGAATTTTGTCCGGCGTTCAACCTTCGGGAAAGCTTCACCTCGGAAATTATTTTGGAGCGATCCAACAGCACATCGCGCTGCAGGACGGCGACTTCGAGCGCTTTTATTTCATCGCTGATTTTCACGCGCTGACGACGGTGCAGAACGCGCCACTGCTGCGCGAGTACATCAAAGGTGTCGCGATTGATTATCTCGCCCTGGGACTCGATCCGGCGAAATCCGTTTTCTTCCGACAGAGTGACGTGCCTGAAGTGCAGGAAATCGCGTGGATGTTTTCATGCGTGACCGGCATGGGCTTACTCGAACGCGCGCACAGTTACAAAGACAAAGTCGCGAAGAACATCAAGCCGACCGTCGGCCTCTTCTACTATCCGCTGCTGATGGCCGCTGACATTTTGATCTACAAACCGCATCTCGTCCCCGTCGGTCAGGACCAGGTTCAGCACGTTGAAATGACACAGGACATGGCCGGCTATTTCAATCAAACGTTCAAGTGCGAGGTCTTCATCCGCCCTGAAGCACGGCTTGGCCAGGCACCGAAAGTGCCCGGAGTGGACGGCGAAAAGATGAGCAAGTCGTATGGCAACACGATCGATCTTCAAATGGACGGCAAAGAATTGAAGAAGGTCGTGATGGGCGTGAAGACCGATAGCACCCCAGTAGAGCAACCCAAAAATCCCGACACCTGTAACGTCTTCGCACTGTATGCGCTGTTCGCAAACGACGCCGAAAAGGCCGCGCTTGCAGAGCGCTATCGCGCGGGTGGAATGGGCTACGGCGACGCCAAGAAACTGCTGCTCGATAAAGTCTCGACCTACTTCGAACCATACCGACAGAAGCGCGCAGAACTGATTGCTCGCCCGGATTACGTCGAAGACGTGCTGCGCGAAGGCGCGAAAAAAGCGCGCGTAGTCGCGCGAGTAACACTCGACGAAGCGAAGAAAGCGTGCGGCCTGGCTTAACCGTGAAAACGGCGAACGGCGAACAGCTTTTAACATCGAATCGCGCGAATCGACGCGAATCTACGCGAAAACGGCAAGAGCAGGGGAGGGGAAAATGAGTACGGGGTCGGGTCCATCCGAACGCTTTTCCCCCTCTCCTTTTATTCGCGATTATTCGCGAAGATTCGCGCGATTCGATGTTAAAAAGCTGTTGCTGTTTGTACTTTTCACCGGTTGTTTTAGATGTAGCGGCGAAGAGCGTTCGGAGCCGTGGCCGCTTTGGGACGGCAAAGAATCTGTGGCGTCGTACGCGGCTCGGGTGAAACTTCCGGCGACGAAGACAATCGATTTCGGCAACGGCGTTTCAATGGAATTGGTACTGATTCCCGCTGGCGAATTTGTTGCCGGTCAACGCGAACCCGTCAAACCAACAGTGAGCGTTTTTGAAGCACAGATTCTAGTTGCGCTCGGATGCGCGTCTTTAGTTGCGCTATTGATTCTCTTTTTTGTTCGACGAAAACCCGGCGCGCGGTTTTCGTTTTCATTAATGTGGCTGCTTGCATTGACGGCTTCGCTCGGCGCTCTAATCGGTGGAACAATGCGTTTGCGTTGGGCTAGTCTCGAAGAGGCTCACTTTAAGGACGCGCAGCTTGTTTACCTACTTCAAAGGAGAATAGAAGAACTAGGAGGCACCCCGCCGCCACCGCACAATGTCGTAATTCCGCATCCGTTTTACATGGGAAAATATCCGGTTACTCAAGAGCAATACGAATCGGTAATCGGACGGAACTATGCGTTTTTCACCGGCGCGAAAAACCCGGTTGAGCGCGTGACATGGTACAACGCACGCGACTATTGCAAGAAGGCGCACGAACTATTTTTTGAGCGCCAATTGCCCGACGTGACCTTTGAGTTGCCCACCGAAGACGAATGGGAATACGCATGCAAGGCCGGTACACAAACGCCGTTTTACTCAGGCGAGACAAATGAAGCATTAAGTAATGCCGGATGGTATCGCGACAACAGCAGCATGACAACGCATCCGGTCGGCCTTAAAATTCCGAACGCGTTTGGATTGTATGACATGCACGGAAACGTACGGCAGTGGTGCATGGATGTGTTCGATAAGCCGCTCAATCTGCGGGACCGCGTGACGCGCGGTGGCTCGTGGATGGATTCGCCTGGCGACTGCAATTCAACATCCCGGCATAGCAATGTTGCGGATACGCACGAGAGCTACATCGGCTTTCGCGTCATCGTGCGAGTGACGAAATAGGAGCGGCAGGAGTGCCGCTGCTCCGGTTTAAAACTCCGGCGGTTTGGGCGGCTTTACTGCCGCGTTACCTTCGATATATCCTTCGCGCAGAACTTTGCCGAGCGTGGCGCGGAGGATCGGGTGGACGCCGCCATTTTGCGTGAGAACGATGATGTTTCCGGATAGTTTGTCGGATGAATGCGCCACGATTTTGTTATCAGCGGTTTGTGTTCCGATCCAGACGATGTAATCGATTTCCTTGCCAATATCCTGCAGAAACCTCGGGCGCATCTCGGCGAGATTCTTCGGGAACTTGCCGCCGTGTTCGGCCGCGTATTCTTTCAGATCGCGCGTGAGTTTAGTCATTGTTTCGATTTTCTTTGCATCGTCCGCGCGAGGCTTGGGTGCGGGAGCCGCTGCGGGTTGAGCGGCAGCGTCAGGATTGTTTTGAGCGGCTTGTCGGTCGCGTTGAGCTTTCGCGCCGATTGCAGCGGGAACGAGGACGGCGAAGACTCCGCTCGGCGAATAGGACTGCAACACAATTCCATCAGCAGCGAAATTCAGATTGACCATCGCGCTGCCGAGATTCTGGCTCAGCACGTCGGCCGTAGGCAAAGCGTTGACATCGATCTGCTGTTCTTTGCCTTGAATTTGAACGACGGGAACGAGGACATCGTAGATCGCGACGGCGAGCGCGGCGGCGTCAACGTAGACCATCGCCTGCGATTGGCCTGGCAAATTAGAGCGAGCGAAATTGAATTCAGGGTCCTCGTCCAAGCGCCCGTTTTTGCTTGCGCGACGGCGAATTTCTTCGCGCAGTGCCAGCGGATAAATCGAAAGCAGCAGGTCGTCACCATCGATCACGTAGCAGAATTGGTGAATGCCATCGGCAGGTCGTTCACGTTTGCGGGCGAGCGTGATGGTTTTATTGCCTTCGCTTGTGTCGATGAATTCAAGTTGCTCTGTCGCGGCTTTTTGCAGTGCCGAAAAGAGACGCTTCACACCGTCCTGATCCTTGATTCTCAACGCCAGAATCGGCTGCGGAAACGCAACCGCGACTTTTGAATTCTTATACGGAACGCTGAGCGAAAACGTGCCCTGACCCGTGAGCGCCCCGAGGATGTCTTTCTGCGGATCGAGGTTGTACGTTTGACCGATGAAGAGCAATCCAGCCGCGACTTTTTCGCGTGCCTGAGGGTCTTCGATAGCGGCAAGCGCGACACCTTTTTCAAGCAGTTGCTCGAGATTGATTTTGAATGTCGAGGCGATCACGGAACTGCGCGGCGCGGCGGCGAACGCACTCGCGTCGGCGGCTTCACTGCTCATTAATCCCAACACACCTTTGCGGCGCGCGGCAGGAACATCGAGGAAAATGCTTTCTCGAACACCGCCGTCTTTAATGCCGAACGAATACGACGCTGCGGAAACATCGCGCAGGCCGGAGACTTCAAGCTCGTGCTTTTGAGTCGGCGTCATTTCCTTGTTCGGATCGTTGATAATTGGATTCTTCAGAATTTCATCGACGTTGGCGTAGACGAGAGCATCCGCGTTGGGACCGGCTTTTTCGAGAGCGAGTTTAAACGCCGGGACTTGCGCCAGGACGTCTGGCGTGGCGGTGCCCTTAAGCGCTGCTGCCGATTTCATCTTCTCACGCATGGCGATTAGCTTTTCAAGACGCCCGTCACCGAGGCACATCAAGAACGTACCGTCGCAGAGTCCGCAACTCAATTGCCCCGGGAAGTCCTGCAACTTGAAGCGCGTCACAGTCGTGTTGCCGAGTGGCGACTGCGTGTATTCGAGTCGTCCCGCAGCGGCAGCTTTGAGCTGGTCGAGACGCTTATTGAATTCATCCATGAAGGCCGGGGCACGGTCGCGAAGTTCGATGCTAAGCACAAGGTCGAGCAACGGCTGGCCGTCGGGTAGGCGCTTGTCGGCACCAAGCACCGCAAACGTGATTTCGCCCTGGGACACATACGAGAGTAAGTCGCTTGAGCGTACTCCGAGCATGACTTCTCCGGCGAAGATGCCGCCGCGAATTTGCCCGAGTTGCTTGCGGAAAACGCGTTCGAAATCAGGATGCGTCAGTATTTTGTAAAGCCCGGTTTCTTTGGCTTTCACGACGCTGGTGGGGACGTCGCGAAGCGTAATGAGTCCGAGCGTGTTCGGCGGCAGCATGTCAGGAACCGACCAACCGCCGGGTGCGCGCAGGGGCACGGCTGTGGCGACTGGAATTTTTCGCGACTCGGATTTCGTCGCACCTGTTCCGGATGTTGAGCGTTGGATTTCAGCGAGTGCTTTTCGAGCGGCGGCGGTTTCTGCCTCAGCCAACGGCAACGCATTTTTCTGATCGTCAACCTGCTGCTTCGCGACGCTGAGCGCCGTTTGCGCGGAGGCGAGCTGCGCATCAGTTTGCTTTTTAGCCGCGAGCAGTGTCTGATTCTCGGCTTCAGCTGCTTGTCGAGCCGCGAGGGCTTTTTCGACGGCGGCGTCCGCTTCGATCTTCGCTTGCTGCGCAAGCTTCGCTTCATTGGCGGCATACGTGCGAGCAGTTCGAGCTTGTGCCAGGCCAAGCAGGCAGCCCAAAAATGCGACACCCAAAACAGCAGCCACGATCCATGGAAGTTTCTGTTTCACGTACGGTCTCCTTAATTGGTCGTTGTTATTGTACATCAAACGCCCGACGTTCGTAAAGCGTCTCATTCATTTCGTGTCGCGATATTCAACATTGCTTGGCACACGTTGTATACCAACGCGAATGCAATGCCCAATTCGTGTGAATATCGATTCAATTCGCACGTCAGAGTTGCGAACGGGAAAAAATTCGTGCAGGTCCGTTTGCTCGGATACGTGAAATGTGGTGTAGTTTAGAATTAGTTCGTTGCAATCGCCGCTATTTTTTGCGAAAACAGACGGCATCGATGGCAGTTAAAATTTTGGGAGGATGACCGCAATGACCTTTTTGAAATGCTCCGCCTTAGCGGTGTTGGTGTGTGTTGGTTTTTCGGCCAGTTCGTATGCCGCTGACGCAAAGCCGGACGACAAGAAGCCTGACACATCAAAGATGAAAGCAGACGAAGCGAACGAAGCAGGCTTGTGTCCGATCTGCAAAGGCGAATTCAAGCCGGTGTATCATTACGAATTCAAAGGCAAGGAATACCACTTTAAGACGCGCAAGTGCTGCGAAGAATTCAAGGCCGATCCAACGAAGTTCGGTGCTGAAGGTTCGACGTGGAAATCGAGCAAGCCAGCACCAGTCGAAGAACCGAAGCCGCCGGTGAAGAAGAAATAAGGTTCCGACCCGTGCCGTGATTTCTGCGGTTGATTCACTATTTCTAACAGAACGAAAACGAGGCCATCGACTGGCCTCGTTTCATTCCATCTTTTTTCATTCGCGTCTATTCGCGTTATTCGATGTTAAAAAGCCGTTGCCGTTTTGCAGTTTACCCGAGCACGAAATCATCGTAGTCGCCGAGTTTTTTGCGTTGTTCTTTCAGCACTTTCATGTGAATCTGACAAACGCGTGATTCACTCAGTCCGAGATCGTCGCCGATCTGTTTCATCGTTCGTCCGTCCATGTAGTAACCGACGAGGACGCTCTTTTCCTTGCTGCTCAATCCACGCAAAATCAATTCCAGCACTTCGAGCCGCTGCATATTGTACGACGGGCTTTTTTCATTGGGCGTCGGCATTTTGTCGACGTGCGGCGCGCTCTTGCCGTCTTTGTCTTCGCTGCCTGCATCGATCGATACAATGCGCCCGGAGCTGAGGCTCTGGATCAATGTCTCGTACTGCTTGGTCGTGAGCTTCATGTGCTGCGTGACTTCTTCTTCCGTCGGCTCGCGGTGGAGTTCGTTGGCGAGGGCCTTCACTGCGCGGCGGTAGTTGTTCTGAAGAATCCGCACTTGGCGCGGAACGATGTCTTGATGGCGGATGGAGTCGAGTATTTCGCCGCGAATGCGCATGACGCTGTACGATTCGAATTTGATGTCGCGCGTCGGATCGAATTTAGAAATGGCGTCGAGCAAACCGATATAGCCTGTGCTGATCAAATCGTTAACATCGACGTGGCCGGGGAACTTGTCTTTCAAGCCGTCGGCGATCATCTTGACGAGGTCCATGTACGCGAGTGAGAGATCGTTGCGGGTCGTATTGTTGGGCTTAGCGAAATAGACAGCCCAAAGTTCCTTGCGCAATTTCGCAGTCTTGGCTTTTTCGCTGAGCGGTTCGACCGCGTCGAATTCGTCCACAGCGGCATCGCCCGCGCGCGCGTAATGAGCGCTGGCTTTGGAAGTGGATCGGCTGCGTTCGATCGGCTGTTCCGACGGCGGAACGGCATCTGAATTATTAATGGAATCGTTCGAAAAAAGATCGCGCTGAGACATGTGACACCCCCCGGTGTTTGGATTATTTTTTTGTTAATGCCTAATGGCAGAATCGGAAAAACAAAAATTTCAGCGGTTTTGATTCAACTTTGACGCCGAAACGTTCGAATCTCTTATCTGTCCTGATTCAGATGACTTACTTACTTTACCACACGGTTTTAAAACTGTCAAGTACGTTTTACAACAATATCGACCATTATAATCAATTATTTTGAAGGGCGTTATGCTATCCAACGTCCTTATAATCTTTTATTTTCTTATATTGATCAAAAACTGTAATTGACGATTTGACACCCATTTATCGGTAGGTTTTGGACGGAACTGATGCCCAAATCACGGTTTTTGATGAAATATGTGATTATTTCCTAAAAAAGTCTGTAAAACGTCCGTCTACTCCACTGAATCCACACATCGTCATTCACTCGACCCGCGCGTCGAACACACATTCCGGAGGCCCGATCATGCGCACGTGCATCGCCAGTGTCGTCTTACTTTCAGTTTTTGGGTTGCGACTTTCTGCGGCTGAAATGCAGACGAAAGGTAAAGTCGATGCCGTGACTGTCTATCGCGGCCAGGCCCTGGTCACCCGCGCAATTGACATCAAAGCCCCTGCCGGCTTGCAGGAAATCGTCGTCACCGAACTCCCCGCGCGAATTGTGCCGAGCAGCATTTACGCCGAAGCCGATGATGGCGTCGAAGTCCGTTCAGTACTGTTTCGCGAACGCGCCGTCGATCAGGACATCCGCGAAGAAGTCCGTAAACTTGACAAAGACATTCGCGATACCCAGGACAAAATCGCCGCCAAGCATCGGCAACTCGAAGTCCTCACCGAACGCAAAGCCTACCTCACGAAACTCGAAGCCTTCACCGCACCTACCGCGACGTTCGAACTCACTAAAGGAGTCTTGAACGCCGACACGCTTTCCAAAATCACGCTCTTCCAATTCGATCAGCGCCAAACGAACGCGACCGAGGAACTGAAACTCGGCACCGAAGAACGCGACTTGAACGACCAGCTGTCCGTCCTGCAACGCCAGCGCAACGAACTCACCGGCGGCAGTGCGCGGACGGTTCGCGAAGCGATTGTGTTTATAAATCTGACGAAAGCCGACGGCTCGCTGCGCTTCCGCTACCTCGTGGATCAGGCCAGTTGGGCACCGAGCTACAACATCCGCGCCGACTCCAAGCGCGAAAAAGTCTCCGTCGAATACAACGCATCAATCCAGCAACTCAGTGGCGAAGATTGGACCGGTGTCCAAATGACGCTCTCCACCGCCACGCCGTCGCTTGTCGCGCGCGCCCCAGCACTCACGCCGCTGACCGTCGCACTGGCTCCGCTCGCCATGACGAAACAAATCGTCGTATCGGTCGACGACTACGGCGTCCAACGCGAGCAGATCGTCGAACGCCGCAACAAAGCGCAGGCGGGACGAAGCTTTAGTAACAATGATACAAATAACTTTCAGATTACGGCTGCAAATTCTGCAAATTCTATAAACGTTGTGCCTAACGGAGCTGCATTGGGCAATAATGGATTGGTCCAAACATGGGCCAATGGCAATACCTTCAATCCCGGCAAACAGGTGGCCGAACAAGCCGACAACGACCTCAACGACATTGCCGGCGAATTACAGCTGCTCGATCTCGTCGCGAAAGCGAAGGTCCACAAAAAGTCCGAAAAGGGCCGGACGATTTCCGACGAAAGCGTCAGCGTCACCTACGACCTCGCCGGGCGAACCTCGCTTCCCAGCCGTGCAGGTGAGCAGTTGATCCAGATCGCCGCTCTGCCGATGAAAGGCGAGTTCTACAAGACCGCGATTCCTCTGCTGACCAACTACGTCTACGAAGAAGCGTCGCTCACGAACGAAGGCAAATTCGTCCTGCTCGCTGGCCCAGCGTCAACCTACATCGCGAAGCAATTCGTCGGACGCGGCGAAGTCCCAACGGTCGCCATCGGCGAGAGCTTCACCGTCGGATTCGGCATCGACGCCTCCTTGCGCGCCGAACGCGAGCTGATCGAAAAGAGCGACACGATCCAAGGCGGAAACCGGATGCTGACATTCTCATACCGCTTGCAGATCGAAAACTTCGGCAGCGCAGCAGCAGCCGTCCGCATCCGAGACCGCCTGCCCACAACCAAGGAAAACGAGATCACGGTGAAGCTGCAACCGATGACCGTCGAGTTTAGCAAAGACCCGATGTACGAAAAAGTCGAACGCAAGAAAGGCGTTCTGCGCTGGGACGTCACCGCCCCGGCACAAGCCATCGGCGCCAAAGCGTACGCCATCGAATACACATTCTCGATGGAGTACGACAAGCAAATGGGCATCGCCGGAAACACCGCTGCAATGCAGCAGCAACTCAAGAAATAACGTAACCGTTCAGTGGCCGACAAACAGCCTCGCACAAAGACTCAAAGTGCACGAAGCGACACGAAGAAAGGAAAGGTTAAAATGCTCGTTTCTATTTTTTACCTTTTTTCCTTTGTGCTTCTTTGTGTTCTTTGAGCCTTTGTGCGACCGCAGTTTAGCGAGGAGTGAACGGTTGCCAAAATAACATCGTCCCCTTACTCCCACCTCCCACCACCATGTAACCGCGCGGCAGTGATTTTGGGAGTTTGTTCGTTTGAATCGACTTATAAAGGTAATCGAGAACTCGTTCTGGAGCGGGCTTGGTCAGTAGATAGCGAAGGAATCGGAAGGGGTAATCGCACAACTTTTTACGAATGTCGTGGAATAAGGGTGCTACGTCCTGCCGTTGCGGGGTAGGCGAGTCAGAGTGACGCGGTGAACGGGCGGTTTGGCGTGAGCGTGAATGGGAGTTGAATTCGTAAGTCTAAAATTCACAACGATTTGAAATCTGAACGCGACATGGCCTTGCAGTTGCGATAGAATGTTTCGCTCAACGCGTTTGGCGCCCGATACGATATTTAGTTGAAGCAGACCCAGTACGTCTGCGGTTCTCACAAGGAGAGATGGAGCATGGCCACGAATGTTGCCCCTTTGGGTGATAAGATTTTGGTGAAACGCTTGGAAGCCGAAGCGAAGACGGCCGGTGGAATTGTATTGCCGGATAACGCCAAGGAAAAGCCGAAGGAAGGCAAAGTCATCGCCCTCGGTTCCGGTCGTCAGCTCGAAGACGGCGGACGCGGCAAGTTCCAAGTCAAGAAGGGTGATCGCATTCTGTTCGCCTCCTACGCCGGTACCGAAGTCAAGGTCGACGGCGACGAATACCTGTTGATGCCGGAAGAAGACGTTCTGGCTATCGTCAAGAACTAAGATTAATTGACAGATTGACAAATTTACGGATTGACAGATTGAAAAGCGAATGGACTTATTTCAATAGTCAATAGTCAATCCGTCAATCGTAAATAAATTTAAGTGATGGTTTCAATTTAAGGAGATTCAAGAACCATGGCAGCAAAGAAGATTGCATTCGATCAGGAAGCCCGAGAGGGGCTGCGCCAGGGAGTTAAGATCCTCGCGCGAGCAGTTAAAGTGACCCTCGGACCGCGGGGCCGCTGCGTTATTCTCGAAAAATCCTACGGCTCACCGACTGTCGCCAACGACGGTGTCACGGTCGCCAAGGAAATCGAACTCGAAGACAAATATGCCAACATGGGCGCGCAGTTGGTTAAAGAAGTCGCCAGCAAGACCAACGACGTCGCCGGTGACGGCACGACCACCAGCGTGACGCTGGCCGAAGCCATTTTCGATGAAGGCTTGAAGAACGTCACGGCCGGCGCCAGCGCCACCGCGATCAAGCGCGGCATCGACAAAGCCGTCGCGAAGGTCATCGATGCGTTGACGAAGATGTCCACGCCGGTCAATGGTCGCAAAGACATCGCCGCCGTCGCCAGCATCGCTGCCAACAATGACATGGACATCGGCAACAAGATCGCCGACGCCATGGACAAAGTGGGCAAAGATGGTTGCATCACGGTCGAAGAAGGCAAGTCGATTGAAACGGACGTGAACCTCGTCGAAGGCATGAGCTTTGATCGCGGCTACCTATCGCCCCACTTCGTCACGAACGTTGGCGAAATGAAATGCGTGTTGGAAAACGCGTTCGTCTTCATTTACGAAAAGAAGCTGTCCACGGTCAAAGACATCGTTCCGTTGCTCGAAAAGATCGCCCAAAGCGGCAAGCCGTTGCTGATCATCGCCGAAGAAGTTGAAGGCGAAGCATTGGCGACGTTGGTCGTGAACAAACTGCGTGGCACGCTCCACGTCGCGGCTGTCAAAGCTCCTGGCTACGGCGATCGCCGCAAGGCCATGTTGCAAGACATCGCCGTGTTGACGGGCGGACGCGCGATCACAGAAGACTTGGGCATTGGCTTGGATTCGATCACGGTCGAAGACTTGGGCAAGGTCAAGAAAATCGAGATCGACAAAGAAAACACGACGCTCATCGAAGGTGCCGGTACGACCGCTGACATCCAGGGCCGCATCCAGCAGATCAAGAACGAAATCAACGCGACGACCAGCGATTACGACAAGGAAAAGCTCCAGGAACGCTTGGCTAAGATGGCCGGCGGCGTGGCGCAGATCCGAGTCGGTGCTGCAACCGAAACGGAAATGAAAGAACGCAAGATGCGCGTTGAAGACGCATTGCATGCAGCACGAGCGGCTGTCGAAGAAGGCATCCTCCCGGGCGGCGGCGTGGCGCTCATTCGCGCAGGCGAAGCACTGAAAGACTTGAAGCTCAAGGGCGACGAACAAGTCGGCGTGGACATCATCCGCCGTGCGTTGGAAGCTCCTTGCCGCCAGATCGCGGAAAACGCCGGTCACGAAGGTGCCATCGTGGTTCAAAAGATCCGCGAAAGCAGCGACAAGAACTTCGGCTTCAACGCTCTCACTGAAACCTACGGCGACATGGTCAAAGACGGCGTCTTCGATCCCGCCAAGGTGGTCAAGAGCGCGTTGCAAAACGCCGCTAGCGTCAGCGCCCTTTTGCTGACAACTGACGCCGCCATCTGCGAACTTCCGAAGGACAAGGAACACGCGGGTGCAGCAGCCGGTGGCCACGACGACTATTAAACCCGTCGCTGGACTAACGCAAATTGGAGTTAAATGCCGGGCCTCTCGATATGAGAGGCCCGGTTTTATTTTTGAACGTCCAAATCCGCCTCATCCGTTGCTTTTTCCGCAGCAAACGTTACAATGTTATCGTCAACATTGAAGAATCAGGTGTAAGCAGACGAAGCAACGCGCAGGAGTTCTTATAAGCGCGAAGTGCGTTCAATTTCATTTA
>JBAXUS010000014.1:0-56185 GCA_037129555.1 Planctomycetota bacterium | reverse complement strand
AATTCAACGCCAGCCACTCGTCTCTTTTTCTCTTCTTTTTCTTTTTCTTTCTTAGCCGTTCTTTGCGCCTTTGCGTCTTTGCGAGAGTCTAAAAAAGCGTTACTTCCGGCCCACCGCTTTTTCCAATTCGTACCACGATATTTCGAGCGCCAGTGGGCGGCCGTGAGGGCAGGTCAGCGCGGAGGCTCGGAGCGGTCCGGCGACTGTTTGGAATTCGGAGATCAATGCGTCCATCTGGTCGTGCGTCAACCGTTCGCCAGCTTTGATGGCGGCTTTGCACGAGAGAATATACGCGGCTTTTTCGCGCAGCGTCCACCGCTTGAGCGCTTTGGTGCCGCCGTTGGGAGCGTCGTCGCCAGCGGCGAGCGCTTCGAGCAAGTCGGAGACGAGGCGGCCGGGAGCGGTTGATTTCACGATCGCGGGGATGGCTCGGATCAGCAGCGCTCGAGAACCGAACGGTTCGCAGTCGAAACCGAGGTGGCTGAGCAAGTCAATCGTTTCTGAATCCGACGAAATCAACGCGGCTTGAGCGGACGACAGGTCTACGGTTTCAGGGACCAACAACCCTTGGCTATCGCCTCGGGATTTCGCGTGAGCGGCATGCAGCAGGCGTTCGAACAGAATCCGCTCGTGCAACGCGTGTTGGTCGATCAAGCGTACGCCGCTTTCGTCTTCGATGATGATGTAACTGCCCGCCGCTTGCCCGATGACTCGAAAATCAGAAGCTGGACTTGAAGCGGGATTGATGGCCGCGGAACCGTAGGGAGCGGGGTCGGGTTCGTTGACGGATGACGCGGACGAATCAGGGTCATCAGCAAGTGCGACGGATGCCTCGGTTGATAGGGCTTTGGGCCAGAGCGAGAGATCGGACGGAAGCGACGGGAACGGTTCGGAGAACAACGGGCCTGAAGGTTGGAATTTTAAATCAGCGACTAAATCCGGGCGAGCGATGGGGCCGGGGATGGACTGGAATTTCGATGTTGCAGGGGATCCGTGGAGCTTCGCTGAAATTGGGGCGATGATCGGCCAGGACGAAGCAGTGGAGTGATTCGAACGATTCGGACGATAGGGATCGGGGGAAAATTTAACAGGCGACGACGACTTGTAGGACGTGAACGAATTTGCGTTCGAACCGGGGGCGAGTCGAGGGAATGAGTCGCGGTCGAGAGCTCCCCCTGTGTTCGGAAGCGACGAGGTGTCGAGGTCCGAGGGTTCGGAGCGCGACGCCATCCCGCAGGCTGAACGGACGGCGTGATAAAACAACGCATAGATTCGGCTGGGAAGGCGGAAACGGACTTCGGATTTTGCAGGGTGGACGTTGATGTCGACATCCGATCCGGGCAATTCAAGATAGAGCACGGCGACGGGGAAGCGTTTGGGCGGCAACAGGTGGCGGAAGGATTCCAACAGAGCACTGGTCAATGTCCGGTCTTTGACGGCTCGACCGTTGACCGTCAAATAAATCGCAGCTCGGTTGGGGCGCGTGACGGCTGGAGGCGAGAGCAGGCCGTAGAGGCGGTACGGGTGAACTGACCCTTCGGCCAGGTCGTCGGATAAAGCAGGCGTTTGAGGTCCATCGGAGAAATCGACAGCGATTAAACCATCGGACTGAGACGTCCCCAACGCTTCGCGAGCTCGGCGGATGTAGGCTGCGGCGGGAAGGTCAGGAGCCGTTTGAGCGGACCTGGATGAACGAGTTGGCGACGCGGTGGTGGCTGCGAGAGCGACCAGTTCGCTGCGGCCTTGTTTCAAGGTGAACGCGACGTCAGGGCGAGTCAACGCGAGTCTCATGAAAGTATCGGCGCAGGCGGACGCTTCAGCGGCCAAGCCTTTGAGGAATTTTTGTCGAGCTGGGAGGTTGTAGAAAAGCTCGCGCGCTTCGACAGTCGTGCCGAATGGTCCGGATGCTGGGCGAGGTTCGGGGACGTCAGGGCGGCCGCCTTCGACGTCGATGCGCCAGGCCATCGAGTCCTCGGATGAGGTGGACTCGGAAGGTGAAGTGGATGCAGGTCGTTTGCGCGAGACGATTGAAAAGCGCGACACGGACGCGATCGATGGCAGCGCTTCGCCTCGGAAGCCTAACGTTTCCAGCGTGTGCAGTTGGTCGGCGTCGTGAAGTTTGGACGTGGCGTGAGGTTGAACGGCCAGCGACAAATCGTCAGGCGTCATGCCTGCTCCGTCGTCGCTGACGCGCAATTTCGCGATGCCTCCGGATTCGATGTCAGCCGCGATGCGGGAGGCTCCAGCGTCCAACGCGTTTTCGACCAGTTCCTTCAAGACGCTGGCAGGGCGTTCGACGACTTCGCCGGCAGCGATACGAGCGACGATGTCAGGCGGGAGGCGTTTGATCACATTCATGGAAGCACCATTTTTGGTCTCTCGCAAAGGCGCGAAGGCGCAAAGAACGGGTATAAAAAACGAAAAGCAATTGACCACGAAAAGGACGAAAAGTGCGAAAAAAGGTCAGAGCAGAAATCCTTGGTTCGTTTCGTTCTCTTTTTTCTTCAGCTGTTCTTTGCGCCTTTGCGAGAGACAATTCCGGATCACACCGCGCTCATGGCTTCGTCGAGCGTCAACGCGATTTTGAAGATTTGGTTGAAGCCCAGCATTTCAAGGACTTCGCGAACGTTGGCAATGGGGCTGAGCAACACGACGTTGCCGTTTTGGTCTTGAGCATCCGTCAGCGCTCCGATGAAGACACCAGCTCCGGCTGACGACACGTAACCGACTCCAGCGAGGTCCACGATCAACCGGAAACGTTTTTCAGCGAACAACCGAGCGATGGCTTGGTCGAGGCGTTCGTAGGTGTGGGCGTCGAGGAAGCCGGCGAGTTTCACCAGCACGGCTCCGTTGGGGCAATCGCTCACGTGTATCTTAAATTCGTCCGCTAGCATTTTTCAATTCCGCTGTAACGAGCTCATAAGTGTCACTGACTGATGTGTTCAACACTTGCTTGGTTTCACACTCTATTGAACATTATGAAACCGGGTTGATGTATTTGATCATGCGCAGTTCGTTGCGTTCGTCGGGCGTTCGGTCGTAATGAATTTCGTCCATGACGCGGCGCATGATCGACAACCCCATGCCTCCGCGCGACCGAGCCAGTGTGCGTTCAGCCGCGTCCTGAGCTGGAGTGGAACACGGGTTGTACTTCGGGCCGCCGTCAGCAATCAGGACTTGAAGACGGATACCGTTGGAATCGATGTCCACATCGATGGCTCCGGAATTCAGTTGAAACTCGGAGGGTTGAAGCGGCGATGACGTTAAAACGGAATGGCCACCGTGTCGCATCACATTCGAAACGGCTTCGTCGACCGCCAAGACCACCATGTGAGCCTTGCCGGGCAAGCAGGGTTCGGCCATTTCAAACACGGCATCACGAACGGCTTTGAGCTGTTCGGTGTCGGACGGAATGGTCAGATGCTTGTGCGACACAGAGCTCGATTCTGGTGTTCAAACGGTTGTGATGTTTTAGTTAAGGACACGGGAGGATGGACCAGTTCCATGCTTCCGAATCCTAATATTAAACTGTACAGCAAAGCGGGTGGAGATGCGATGAAAATTTCACGCAAAGACGCAGAGAACCGCAAAGGCGCAAAGAACGACAAAGAACGGAATAGCATTGAACGATGACGGACCGTGGAATGGAAATGGATTCAATACTCGCATTGGAATGCACCCTTTCTTTCCCTTTTTTTCTTAACTGTTCTTTGCGTCCCCGCGCGAAATGCGAGCCGTCCAACGCAGGAATTCAGTCGTGGTGGTGGGGTTGACCGCCACGGATTGGTACAGTTTGCTGCGCCAGGCTCGGGACAGGTTTTCGAATTCGACGAAGAGATCTTGAGCGTTGAATTTTGTCCGCATGGACGCAATGTAGTGATCGGCGGCGGCGTGAAAAAAGATCACATCGACGGAGAAGAAATTCCAGGTCATTTCGTCTTCCAATAATCCTCGGCGCCTCAAGTGAGCCAGGTTTTCAAAGAAGGTCAACACCGTGTCGTCGATCTCGACGGCTTTGGGATTCGCAAGCAATGCGTCCGCCAGAGCCGCTCGTTTGCGCTGCATGTCGTCGGAGTCGTACTGTTGAGTCAGTTGCAAAAAGAGTTGTACGCACGCGAGTTCCTTCGCGATTTTATTTTGTTGCCAAACTGCATACAACGCAGCGAAGATGCCAGCCCAGATGCCCAGCATGGTCAGGAGGTTTATGGGGTCGGAGAACATTGGGAACCTCGCTTTGAGCGTTGGAATACGAGACGACGCTCACAGCTTATTTGTCATTTGTGATTTGTCATTTGGTATTTGTCATTTGGTATTTGTCATTTAACGGCTTCCAAATTGATGCGCCATTGTTGTTCAAATCACAAATGACAAATGCCAAATGACAAATGACAAATAGGCCGTTCAATTTTGTTGAAGGTGTCCAAACCCGTGTTGCACAGCAGCAGCCGCAACAGCAGCTCGGCCCGCGTCGGTGACGGGACCATTGGCTAAATAATTGCCGCCTCGGATGACTTTGTTTCCGGCGATGGCGACGAGCGAAACGGTTTTGGTTTCGCCGGGTTCGAAGCGGACAGCCGTGCCGGCTGGGATGTCCAAGCGCATGCCGTAGGCTTTGACGCGGTCGAAGAACAACGCTCGGTTGGTTTCGACGAAATGGTAGTGGCTGCCGACTTGGATCGGGCGGTCGCCTTTGTTTGAAATCTTGAGCGAAATCGTTTCGCGGTCCGCGTTCAATTCCAACGACGTGTCGGCTGTGGAGATCGTTCCCGGAGCCTCGTTCAAGGGCGACCACGTCACGTCGCGCGACGCGAATTTTGAACGTTCAGGCACCGGCAGGAAGCTGCCGTACAAAGCCAATTCAAGGTCGCCGAATTCTGAGGCGATGGGGTGGTGGACGGTGACGAGTTTGGTGCCGTCGGGGAAGGTGCCTTCAATCTGAACTTCGTGAATCATTTCGGGGACGCCGTCCATCACGTCAGCGTGGCCGAGTAATTTTCTGCCGAGGTCCATTAAATTGGCGACGGAATGGCCATCGCGGATGAATTCGAGCAGCTGCGTTGAGATCAGCGCGACGGCTTCGGGGTAGTTCAAACGCAAGCCGCGCGCGAGCCGCTTCTGAGCGATCACGCCGACGGAATGCAGGAGGACTTTGTCTACTTCACGCGGGGCTAAATGCATCGTGGACTCCTTTTTTAGAACAGCGAAAACAGCTTTTTTAACCGCGAATTTACGCGAATTTTCGCGAAAACGGCAACGACAACGGCAATGAAAATGAACAGCGTGGGAGTGGGATATAGCATCGAACTGGAGTACGTTCAAACAACGAAAAGCTTATCCTCTTGCCCCCATGTCCACACACCAAACATAGTCGTTGCTGTTGCCGTTTTAGCGAAAATTCGCGAAAATTCGCGGTAAAAAAAATGCCGTTTGCCGTTATTCGCGGTGGCATCACCAGCGCGCCCACGGGTTGTCGCCGATAATGCTGGTGACGAATTTCAAGGCGTTTCGCAAACGGCCTCCGAGCGCTTCGATGTCTTCGCTGGCGCACCGCAACACGATCCCGTCGTGGCCCAGCGGGCTGGCGGCGATGCGGGTTGTGGCGCCTTGAACGAGCGGTTCGCTGGCGAGGGTCTGAGTCAGTTCTTGAGCTCCGGCGGCCAGTTGAGGGCCCATGATCACGACGGTTGCCAGCGTATTAAAGCGGCGCATTTTTTCACCGATGGAACTGTGCGCTGAATCCAACGCCAGCGCGTCCAAAAATCTCAGTTTATTATTCTGCCAAATTTCGATCCGATTGCAATAGCGGTCGAAGCGCCAGCGTTCTCCGGAATCCAATCGGCCGGCTGAAATCCAATCGACGACGATCAGATTTGCTTCCGGAGCCAGCGTAAATTTTTGGACTTGTTTCAGCGCTGAACCGGCGAAACACGCGACTCGGTCAGGCGCTGAGACGAACAACGCGTTGGAGCCGACGGTGCAATCCAGAGTTTGCAACGCGGGGGTGTCGGAGCGGTAGACTTTGGTGGAGGCTTGAGTCATCAGCACCGATTGGGTGTGGTCTCCAGCGGCGATGTTTAAGCCGATCGCGTCGCCTCCGAGAAGTCCGCCGCCGTAAGTCCCTGACACGACCCATGCGGCTGTTCCGTGGTTGCTGGGGTTGACGAATTTCAACGGGCTGGCCGCGTACGATTCGACGACAGCAGTGCGGTTCGCGACACGTTCAAAACGCAACCGGCCTGAGCCGGGAACAGAGGTGGGATTCGACACAAGTTGCATAGACGTGACCACACTGATTAAAAAATGAATCGAAACAAAACGGTACGTGAACTGGTTTGAATGTATAGCACAGAATGAGCCAAACAGGCTGGAAGGATCGCTGCTGCTCAGGATTAATCAGCTGCGAATAATTTCTTTGACGTCAGCTTTTTTGAACGAAATGCTGGCTCCGACTTCGTTGCGGATGGTGATCGTCACGCCGTCGTCTTTAGCCATTAAGGCTCGAAGGCGGCGACCGTCTTTGAGAACATAGACCGGTGATTTGGAGACGTTGAATGTCGCCAGTTCGGCGGCCGTAAGAGGCGCGGGCGTGGCGGACTTGGGCGGTTCGGTTTTCGCTGCGACAGCCGGTTTTGCAGGTTCGGGTTTGGCTGGCGTTTTGGCCGGCGTTGCTGCCGCGGTCGGAGGTGGCGTGACGGGCGGAACGACTTTTTTAGGTTCAGCCTTTTTCGCGGCGGGTTTGGTGTTGGCGTACGCGTCGCCTCCGTTGGCAGCCGCTTTTTTAGCCGTGTAACTCATACCGTTCAATTCGGGAACAAGGTCATTGCTGTCTTTGACGTTGACTAAATTTCCAGCTGAAGCGTTTTTGCGGAGGCGTTCTTCGAGGGACAGATCGTTATCGGCTGAAGCGACTGCGGCAGGTTCAGTGGCCACGGGAGCTGCAACTTCGACAGGCGCTGCCGGTTGCTCTGGGGCGACTGCGGGTTCTTGCGGAGCGGCGGTGTCGTCTGAACGAGCCGCGATGCGGAAGTTCGGAGTGATTTCAGCTGACGAATCTGGAGTGGTGTTCTTACTTAAAGCCGGAGCGGTTGCGACAGGTTCGGGTGTGGGTTCGATGACGATTTTCTTCGGACGCAAGCTGTAAAAGAGTCCGCCCAGAATACTGACGGTGACGACAAACAGCGCTCCGAGTCCTCCGAGCACGAGGTTGGAGATGGGTGGTTCTTGAGGCTTGCTCATGATGAGTCACTCCACTTTCGAGCACATCAACTGACGTGACGGATGGCATCGAGCCACCACGTCATCTACTTGTATAAACCGAACCGGGCGCTGAATCCTACTTAAATGTAAGACGCGAAATTGAATTAGGTTGCTGCGATTCAATTAAGGTCTCTCGCACAAAGACTCAAAGAACACTAAGAAGCACAAAGGGATCGAGTTAAAAAACTAATAAAATCGTTTTATTGACCCGCGCCAATGATAAGCGACTGCGTGCGAATCAATAACCTGTCCTTTCTTTGTGTCTCTTCGTGCTCTTTGAGTCTCTGTGCGAGATTGTTTGTCGGCGATTGAACGGTTTCGATTTACTTGATCAACTCAGCGACGTCGGCTCGTTCGGCGAGCAATTCGTCAGTCGTGATTTTGATTTTTGATTTCGCGAATTCATCGAGTTCGAATCCTTCGATGACGTTCCATGACGTCCCAGTGCTCTTGATCGGGAAGCCGAATTGGAGACCTTCGGGGACGCCGTAGTGGCCGGTGCTGGCGACAGCCAGCGCGGCGTTGTCGCCGGGAGCGGTCGCGGTGCGGATGCTGACGACGGAATCAATCACCGCGTTGGCGGCTGATGCGGCTGACGATGATCCGCGCGCTTTGATGATGGCAGCTCCGCGCTTCTGCACGGTCGAAACGAAATCGCCCTCGAGCCACGCGTGATCGGTGATGGCATCGTAACCGCGTTTGCCTGCGATGAGCGCGTTCTTGGCGTCGGGGAATTGAGTCGAAGAATGGTTGCCCCAGATCGCGACATTTTTGACGTCGGTGACAGCCACGCCAGCTTTTTTGGCGAGCTGCGTGACGGCGCGGTTTTGGTCGAGGCGCGTCATGGCGAACCAGCGGTCAGCGGGGACGTCGCGGCCGTTGCTGCGAGCGATCAAGCAGTTGGTGTTGCACGGATTTCCGACGACGACGACGCGGACATGACTGGCTGCATGAGCGGCGATGGCTTTGCCTTGAGGTCCGAAGATGCCGCCGTTTTTGGCGAGCAAGTCGCGGCGTTCCATGCCGTCTTTGCGAGGCATGGCTCCGACGAGCAGGCCCCAGGACGTGCCGTCGAAGGCGGTCTTGAGGTCGCTGGTGGGGACGAGGCCATGGAGCAGCGGGAAGGCGCAATCGTCGAGTTCCATGCAGACGCCGTTCAACGCGCCGAGGGCCGGTTCAACTTCGAGCAAGCGCAAGACGACCGGTTGGTCGGGTCCGAGCAAATGACCGGAGGCGATGCGGAACAAAAGGGAATAACAAATCTGGCCGGCGGCGCCGGTAACCGTCACGTGGACGGGCTTTTTCTGGCTCATGACGAAAGACTCCTAAAAATAAGGGTGGTACAAACTGATTTGGTAGGATAACAGAAACGGGCTTGGGGGGCAATGGGGGAAGAGCAAGAGTTAGCGAACGGGAGTGGGAGTTCTGTTGTTCAACGCACTAGAAAATATAGGAGTAAAAGCAAAGGCAGAAAGGTACGAAGGTGCTACGATTTTTTATCCATAATTTTGTTCTTAGCGCCTTTGTGGCTTAGCGTCTATACGTTTCAACCATAGTGTCGAAAACCCCCAGCGTGTTTGCTTATAATTAATACGGGAAACACCGGATTGAGAATTGGCTCGCGGTGAATATAATCCAATATCGCTCGTCTATCGATTCAAGGATAAGGACATGACCATGAACACCGCCTACTCCCATTCTCAACCCGTTCGGCTCATCGCGCTGGCCGCCGCCTGTTCGTTTGCATTGGTTGTTTCAGTCGCAGCGGAAGACAAAGTCCCGTTGAAACTGGACCTGCCCAAAGCGCTTTTTATCGGAACTCCGAAAGCGTTGGTCACCGCCAATCTTGAAGAAGCTCGCAAAGGCGATCGACCGGATTTCATGGTGCCCAAAGGCACGACCAACGTCGCCGCTGGCAAGCCCGTCACCAGCAGCGACGCCGACCCGAACCTCGGCAAACTGTCTCAAATCACCGACGGCGACAAGCAAGGCCTTGATGGCAGTTACGTCGAATTGAACTCCGGCCTGCAATGGGTCCAGATCGATCTCGGTGCGGTGCATGATCTCTACGCCGTCGTCCTCTGGCACTACCACGGCGAAGCCCGCGTCTACCGCGATGTGATCGTCCAGATCGCTCAAGACGCCGATTTCATCACCAACGTCAAAACGATTTACAACAACGATAACGATAATTCGGCAGGCTTGGGCATCGGCACGGACAAGGAATATGTAGAAATGAACGAAGGCAAAATCATCGACGCCAAAGGCCTGCCGGGTCGCTACCTTCGCTTCTACACGCAAGGCAGCACGTCCAGTGAATTGAACCACTACACTGAAATAGAAATTTACGGCATTAAGAAGTAAACGCGCTCTGAAATGGCGTCACGAAGCAACCTGAAATACGCGAGCGCAGCGAGCCGTCTCTGCCCTCTCCCCTTGTGGGAGAGGGCGAAAAATAAAGCCGTCCACGAAATCAAAAAACCATGTTGAAGCGTTTTCTAAAGAGGCATTGAATGCGATCCACCTCCACTCAAGTCTTGAGTGCCCGAACCGTTCTGAACATCTCCCGCATCGCGTTGATCGCGCTGCTCTGTATCGTTCTCCCTGCGACGGCTGCGTCGATGGGCGACAACAAAAGCGACTTCGAACCCGGGCCGTTTACGTCCGCGACGTTCGTGAATCAATGGCCCGTTGGCCCCGGTCGATTTACCTATAAAGGGATTGCCGTTCGGCTGGATGGCGGCAAAATTCCTGATGTCAGTGCCGGGATTATTTTCGACACCGACCTGTTGCGCGTATCCGCAGGTTGGGCTGGCTTGCCGATCAAATGGCAGGGCATTCCCTTCGATATGCAACACGGTTTGAATCCTGAAATCGCCAAAGGTTCACAGCGCTTTGGGACGCGCCAGACTCCAGGATGGAGCAAAGGCGGCGACTTCAATGACCCCCGCCTCGTTCCCTTCGGTCCGCTCCCAGCCGATTGGGCGAAGTACAAAGGCTTATATCGCAGCGGTGATAAAATCGTGTTTTCGTACACTGTTGGAAAGACCGGCGTCCTCGAATCGCACGCGTTCGAAAACGGAATCTTTTACCGCGAATTTTCGATCAAGCCTTTCGATACCCAGCTTGATCTCCTGATCGTCGAAACTGACACCAATAAAACTCCACCCGCCATCGTCGGAAGCACCGCCGCGATCGAAGACCGTGACGGTATCACAGGCGTCAAACTCGTTGGAGCTCCCGCAGGAGCTGAACTCAGTTTCCCCAACACGCAAGCGATCAGTCTGAAACTCGCGCCCCAGGCTAAACCCATCTACTTCAAAGTCGCGATCTGGGATGGAGCGAAGAAAGATTTCGATGCATTCGTTCAAAGCACGTCCGCTCCCGCCATCGATTTGAATCCGCTCTGTCTGGGCGGTCCGCAACGCTGGTTGAATGTTCAAACCGGTGAAGGCAAACTCGGTGCGACGATCGATTGCTTCGCCGTGGACACGCTGCCGATTCCTGAAACGCCGATGATGAAAACGACCGGCTTCGATTTCTTCAAAGACGGTCGAGCCGCCGTCAGCACGTTGAATGGCGACGTTTGGATTGTCAGCGGTATCGACGCCGATCTGAAAAAAGTTACGTGGAAACGCTACGCGTCGGGACTGTACCAGCCGCTTGGATTGAAGATCGTCGATGATGAAATCTATGTGTTGGGGCGAGATCAGATCACGCGTTTGAAAGAAATCGCCGGACACGGTGAGGCTGATTTCTACGAGAATTTCAACAACGACACGCAGGTGACTGAGAACTTCCACGAATTCGCGCTCGATTTGCAGACCGATTCCCAGGGCAATTTTTACTACTGCAAAGCCGGTCCGGTTGTGCCCGGCGGCAAAGGCTTCGATAAGGTCATGGCGCATCACGGCTGCTTGTTGAAAGTCTCAAAAGACGGTTCGACACTCGATGTCGTCGCCACTGGATTCCGCGCGCCGAACGGCATGAGCATCGGACCGAACGACCAGATCACGACCGCTGACAACGAAGGCACATGGACGCCGACGAGCCGCATCAACTTCGTCAAGCCCGGTGGATTTTATGGCTGCACACCGCTCTCGCACATGACGCCTTTGCCCACGCAGTACGACCGCCCGATGTGCTGGATTCCGCATGAAGGCCCATTGGCGGACAACTCCAGCGGCGGCCAAGTTTGGGTCCCCGCCGGAAAATGGGGCCCGATGGAAGGCAGCTTGTTGCACATGTCCTACGGCACGAGTGGCCTGTTCATGACGCTGAGCGAAGTCGTTGACGGCGTTCCGCAAGGCGGCGTGGTGCGCTTGCCGCTGCAATTCAAATCCGGCATCATGCGCGGCCGCTTCAATCCGGTCGATGGCCACTTATACGTCAGCGGCTTGCGCGGCTGGCAGACCACCGGATTGAAGTGGGGTTGTCTGCAACGTGTTCGTTACACCGGCGGCACACCGCATATTCCGAGCGGAATTCGCGTGAACAAAGACGGCATTTACATTCCGTTCTATTGCGAGATGGACCCGTCGCTCGACGGTGACGATTTCAATGTCGAACAGTGGAATTACAAATGGAGCGCCGAATACGGTTCCGCGCACTACATGCCCAACGCGAATAAAATCGGCGACGAAACCGTGAAAATCAAATCCGCTCAACTGCTCCCGGATAAGAAAACCGTCTTCCTGGAAATCCCGAATTTGAAGCCGGTGATGCAACTGCGCATCCGCTACAAAGCCAAATCCGCTGACGGAGCGAAAATGTCGCAGGAGATTTACAGCACGATTAATGTGCAGCCGAAGTGAGGAAAGGAATGCGGCTATGGCGATGAATTGGTCTGATTGTCCCGAAGTCGAACGTTCGCCTGACATCATGAGCGGTGCGTGGGTATTTCGTGGGACGCGTGTGCCTGTATCGGCGTTGTTCAAAAATCTTGAAAGCGGTGCCCGTGTGGACGAGTTCGTTGAATGGTTCGAAGGCGTCGGATTGGATCAAGTTGAAGCGGTGCTCGAATTCGCGGAGCGCAGTTTGAGTGCAGCATGAAAATTTTATTTGATCAATGCGTCCCACATCCACTTCGCCCATACCTGAAAGACCACGATGTCTTTACATCGAAAATTTTGGGCTGGGGTCGACTGAAGAATGGCGAGCTATTGAGTCGCGCGGAGCGAGAAGGGTTTGATTGTCTCCTTACAGCGGATCAGAATCTAAAGTATCAGCAGAATTTAACAGGACGTAAAATTGCAATCTTTGTAGTGAGTGACACGGATTGGAAAAAAGTTAAACAACGCGCCTTTGATATTGTAAGCGCGTTGGCATTAGTTCAGCCCGGTAGCTATACAGAGTTTTTAATCTAATGGTCACCCCTGCTGTACAAAATATAAAATCTATTAAATCCGCAATTTTCGATAGAGGCACACACTTGACATTGTACGCCATTGGCGTACAATTCTGTTCGCGCGGTGTACGATTTCACGAGGTATAATCCTGTGGTGAAAAGGACAATAAAACTTGTCGAAACCCCAGTATTTCATTCCTTGATTAATCAGTACCTGTCCCCATTGGAATACTGGGATATGCAGGAGACACTGGCTTCGAATCCAGGCAAAGGAAGTGTGATCCCAGGCGCGCACGGGATGCGAAAAGTAAGGTGGAGCATTGCGGGCAAAGGCAAGAGTGGCGGTTTGAGAATCATATATCTCTGGGAGCCAGATGCATCTCAACCAGCGATCTATTTCGTGTTTGTGTATAGAAAGTCTACGCAGGGCGATTTGACGCCGCGACAAATGCAGCGACTCATAAGTGAATTGGAGGCGTAACATGAAAAAAGATGCTTTCGAATTAGTATTGAAAAGCGTTCGGGAAATGAAAGCGATTAAAAAGGGAACACTCGCCCCCGCAAAACAACGAGTAGTGAGCACACCCAGTGTAAAAGAGTTGCGTGGTAAATTAAAAATGACTCAGACTCGATTTGCATCGATGGTAGGCGTCAGCGTCAATACGCTCCAAAATTGGGAGCAGGGCCGTCGCAATCCGGTTGGACCAGCCAAAGCGTTGTTGCGGATTGTTGCCGTTCGTCCTGATGCCGTACTGGAAGCGTTAAATAAATAAAAGGGTTCGAATCCCAAAAACAGTACATGGGTGTATCGAGGTCGCGTGTTCAAGGTAACGCGGATCATCTCAATGTAATTTACTCGAAATCTAAGACAGCGCCACTTCGTATCCCACGCGTTGACTTTCCCCGCCGCCCGCATACCATACGCTGCACGATTTCCCTCTTGAATCCCACGCCGCTTGGGTTTTCACGTGCTCCTTTTTTGGGCCTGGCACCATATTTATGAATCGCTCGCTTGTCCTTTTTTTGAACGTGCTGATCGTCGCCAGTTGCGGACTCATTTATGAGCTGCTGACGGGTACGCTTGCCAGCTACGTGCTCGGTGATTCGATCACGCAATTCTCTGTGATCATCGGAATCTATCTTGCGTCGATGGGTGTAGGGGCGTGGCTCACGGGTTATGTCGATACGCAATTGGCGCGGCGCTTTGTTGAGATCGAATTGGCGATCGCGTTGATCGGCGGATTGAGCGCTCCGATGCTCTTCCTGTCGTTTGCGTATCTGCGTTATTTTCAGCTCTGTCTTTACATCACCGTGGCGTTGATTGGCGCCCTTGTTGGGATGGAATTGCCATTGCTGATGCGTATTTTGCAGGACCGGTTTGAATTCAAAGATCTTGTTTCGAAAGTCATGATGTTCGATTACATCGGGGCGTTGTTCGCGTCGATTTTGTTTCCGATGGTGCTGGTCCCGAAGCTGGGGCTGGTCCG
This sequence comes from Planctomycetota bacterium, assembly GCA_037129555.1. Classification (GTDB taxonomy): domain Bacteria; phylum Planctomycetota; class SZUA-567; order H5-PLA8; family H5-PLA8; genus JANXLS01. Next base: position 42,094 of record JBAXUS010000014.1, on the reverse strand, counting down.
TACGTCGCTGACGTTTGGGCTGCTGAACGCGGTCGTGGGTCTGTGGGCTGCGTCGATTCTTGCGCCGGATATTAAGAAGGGGTTGACCGGCCTGCGCATTCGCGGCGTGTTGGTCATTGTGTTTTTGTTGATCTGTTTGATCTGCTCGAACAAGCTGACGTCGCTGGCTGAAGACGGGTCGTACTCCGACGAAATTTTATACGCACGCAGCACGCCGTATCAGCGCATCGTGATGACGCGCGGACGGGCTGGCTTTCAGCTTTTTTTGAACGGGCATTTGCAGTTCAGTTCCTCGGACGAATACCGCTACCACGAGTCGCTTGTTCATCCCGCGATGATGTTGCAGGAGCGTCCGAAACGGGTGCTGGTCATGGGTGGTGGCGACGGGTTGGCGTTGCGCGAGATTCTGAAATATCCGAGTGTTGAGACCGTCACGCTCGTCGATCTTGATCCTGACATGACCGGATTGTCCAACCACTTTCCGCCGCTGGCCGACTTGAACAAACACGCGTTCAATGACCCGCGTGTGACCGTGGTGAATCAGGACGCGATGATTTGGTTGGAAAGTGACATTCCGCCGTTCGACACCGCGATCATCGATTTCCCGGACCCGAATTCTTACGCCGTCGGCAAGCTGTACACGACGCGGTTCTATCGGATGCTCAAAAAGCGGCTGACTCCGAACGCGAGTTTCGCGGTTCAAAGCACGTCGCCGCTGTTCGCGCGCAGTTCGTATTGGTGCATCGTGAAGACCATCGAAGCGGCGGGTTACACGGTCCGCCCGTATCAGATGACAGTGCCCAGTTTCGGCGTCTGGGGTTTTACTCTCGCTCGCCCGATCCCGTTCGAACCCGGAGACATCGCTGCCGCGCGCGCGCCGGCGGGCTTGCGTTTTTTAAACGAAAAAACGCTGCCGGGCATGTTCATGTTCAGCGAAGACATGGCGCCTCTGGCGGTGGAGATCAACCGCCTCGATAACCAATCGCTGGTGCGGTATTACGAGTCGGAATGGCGGAAGTGGGAGTAGGGAAGGATGCGCACGATGTTGTTCGCTAACGGTTGAGCAGCTATACACATTCAACTTGAACCGCCTGAATGAAACACATAGAATCTGTGTGGTATTGGAGATTCCCAGATGCCTTTGGATTGGTCCACCTGCCCCGCAGTTGAATCGTCTCCCGACAAAGTCAGCGACGCTTGGCTCTTCCGTAACACCCGCGTTCCGGTCTATGCACTTTTCGAAAACCTTGAAGGCGGCGCAAGCGTTGCGGAGTTTTTGGAGTGGTTTGAAGGGGTCACGAAAGAACAGGTTGATGCGGTTTTGGAACATGCAGCGCGGAGTGTTCGGGCTGCATGAAGATTTTATTCGATCAGGGAACAAAAGTGCATCGGTCTCACTCTTCATCCGATGGCTGAGGGATGGACTGAGCCACGCCGGATATGCTCGTCGGTTCGTCCAATTTATACACGTCCCGAAACATCAGCATCGAACCCAGTCGCTCTTCGTTTCGACCCGGAAATCCGCATTGCGGCGCGAACTCCGTTGCATCTTTATACGTCCCAAAAATCCGGTCCCACAATGGCAGGTCCGAGTAATTGAAATGATGTACGTCCAATTGATGGTGAATCGAATGCAGCTCCGGCGTTTGAATAATGTACCGAAGCCAGGGAGGGCTTTTAAAATTGGCATGATAAAAATACTCCCCCGTCGCCGCGAAGAAGTTAAACCAGAATGCGCCTTCCAGTGAGATACCCAGTAAACCGTAGGCAAGACACGCACTCAATACAATATCCGCAGCCATTTCAATTGGATGCTTATAAAACGACGTTGCCACTTCAATCCGCGACGGTGAATGATGAATCTGATGAAAGACATGCCAGAACCCATCCACATGCCGCAGCCGATGCCACCAATAATAAAAGAAGGTGCTGACAAACCACGCAATAAATCCTTCAATATACGGAATTCCAATCGCTCTCACGTGAAAAACTGACGCATCACCTACGAGACCCAGCCACACTTTTCGAGTCCCCAATGTCAATCCCATTTGAATCAGATTCAACACCAAAGCCCGCCCATACCAGCCTTTCGAATGTGGCAGCTCTCGTCCAGGCCGCACCCTTTCCAACTTCAAAAAGAGCAGTGTGGAGACCGCTGTAAAGATAGTGGCCAGTGATAAATTAAGTACCATGAAACACCTATGTATTAAATTAATGCCGGGTGCCAAGGAGCAGTACCCTGCTCCTTGCTGCCGCACTCCCGATCAACCACAGATCATAATCCCAAACACGCCACTCAAAAGCAAGGACCAGAGTGCTGGCCCTTGGCACCCATCCCCTCTAAACCGTCGCACCGATCCGCACAATCCAATATTCAATACCTGCCGTCGCCGTTTTCGCGTAAATTCGTGTCAATTCGCGGTTAAAAAATGCCGTTCGTCGTTCGCCTTTTTCGCGGTCACAATCGGCCATTATTCCAATACATTCCGCCCAACCAAGGTGTATCCATTCACAGCATCTGATCCGCTGATAACCGGGAGTTTTTAACGCTATGTCCAAGACGCTTAACCGTCGTAAGTTTCTGAAAACGTCCGCTGCTGTGGCTGTGGGCATGGCGGTGCCGTATGTGATTCCCAGCGGGGTGCTGGCTGAACCGGGGCGCGAAGGGGCGAATGACCGGATCAATGTCGGCTTCATCGGGTTGGGCGGGCGCGGTTTTGGGCATTTGAATAACGAAAAGCAGCTCGCGGCTGGCGTCTGCGATGTGGATAAAGCGCACCTCGCTCGGGCGGTCAAAGTCGCTGGCGAGAAGGCGTTTGTCTGCACCGATTACCGCCGCATGTTGGAACGCAAAGATATCGACGCTGTGTTGATCGCGACGCCTGATCATTGGCACGCGCTGCAGACAGTCCATGCGTGTCAGGCTGGGAAAGACGTGTATTGCGAAAAGCCGTCGAGTGTGACGATCGCTGAAGGCCGCGCCATGATCGCTGCGACGCGCCGCTACAGCCGCGTGGTTCAGATCGGATCGCAAGGGCGTTCGCTGCCGGATTCGTACGCGACGTGTGAATTTATCCGCAACGGGATGCTCGGGAAAGTCAACAAGATCACGTGCTGGCATCCGGAAAATCCTGTCGACAACAACACGCCTGATTCGCCGATTCCGCCGGATTTGGATTACGACATGTGGCTGGGACCGGCAGCGTGGCGGCCCTATAATAAGGCGCGCGTGCACTTCGGATTCCGCTTCGTGCTGGACCTCGGCGGCGGCTACATCCGCGACCGCGGCGCGCACGTGTTCGCGCTCGCGAATTGGTTCATGCAGTGCGACAACATCGGGCCTGTTTCGATCGAAGCGACAGGCGAAGCGCCGCCGCACGGCGTCTACGATTGCCCGCCGAAGATGAACATCACGTACGAATTCAAGAACCCGGATTGGACGCTGGTGTGGAGCCAGCCGGGTGACAAACCGCCGGAGTACAAGGGCAACCATTTCGGCTTCAAAGTCTGGGGCGACAAAGACACGATCATTTTCGAAGGCGGCGACGGCGGCTGCAACACCGATCCGAAAGTGAAGCGCTACCGCGTCCCACCGGGCGGCGAGACCGTCTTCCACAGCCCCGGCCACGTGAAGGACTGGACGAGCTGCATCAAGACGCGCAAAGATCCGATGATGAACATCGAAGCCGCGCACAAAGCCGCGATTCTTTGCATCGTCGGCAACATTTCGTACATCCTCGGCCGCAGACTGAATTGGGACGCGGAAAAGGATATGGCTATCGGCGACGAAGCCGCGAATCGATTGCTCTACCGCGAAGGCCGGGCACCTTGGAAACTTTAAATTGAATGTTTCGGGTTTCGGGTTCCGAGTTTCGGGTTGATGCCGATCTCGGAAAACCCGGAACGCGAAACCCGAAACAAGAATTATGTCCAACAGCCGCACATTACTACTAACCGCCTTCGCGTTCCTCAGCGCACTCGCACACGCTGGCGACACCGGTGTGGATTTTTTCGAAAAGAAAATCCGCCCGGCGCTCGTCGAACACTGCTATTCGTGCCACTCCGCGAAGGCCGAGAAAATCAAAGGCAAGCTGCGCGTCGATAGCCGCACCTTGCTCTTGAAAGGCGGCGAAAGCGGAGCGGCGGTCGTCCCGGGAAATCTCGAGAAAAGCCTGCTGGTCGAAGCGGTCGCTTACAGCAACACCGATCTGCAAATGCCCCCGGACAAAAAGCTCCCCGCCGCACTCATCGAAGATTTCAAGACGTGGGTCAAAGCCGGAGCAGTCTGGCCGGGCGATGCGAACGATGCAAAAGACGAAGCAGTCGCGATCGAAAAAAAGCTCGATTACGAGAAGCTGAAAAAAGAGCATTGGGCGTTTCAGCCGATCAAACGCAGTGCCGTGCCGACCTTGAAAAACACTGCCTGGCCGAATGGTCCGATTGATGCGTTCATCCTCGCGAAACTTGAAGAAAAGGAAATCGTCCCAACGCCTGAAGCTGAGAAAGCTACACTGCTGCGCCGCATCACGTTCGACTTGACTGGCCTTCCCCCGACGCCCGATGACATCGACGCGTTCACGAAAGACGAGTCACCGAACGCCTACGAAAAAGTCGTGGACCGTCTGCTTGCGTCCCAGCATTTCGGCGAACGCTGGGGCCGCCATTGGCTGGACATCGCGCGTTACGCCGAGACCGCTGGAGGTGGGCGCATCGTCGCGCTCGGCAACGCGTGGCGCTACCGAGACTACGTCATCGCGGCGTACAATTCGGACAAGCCGTACAACGACTTTCTCAACGAACAAATCGCTGGCGACTTGATCCAAACCGATTCGTTCGACAAGCGCCGCGAGAATATCATCGCCACCGGCTTCCTCGCCATCGGGGCTAAAAATCTCGACACGCAGGACAAAGAACTCCTGCGCATGGACGTCGTCGACGAGCAGATCGACACCGTCAGCAAAGCGCTGCTCGGGATGACGACCAGTTGCGCGCGCTGCCACGACCACAAATTCGACCCGATCCCGACGCGCGATTACTACGCACTCGCCGGGATTTTTCGAGCGACTAAAACGCTCACGGCAGGTAATGTCTCAGGTGCCGTTCAATCCGTTTTGCCTGACGCCGCGACGCGTGAAAAAATCGAAGTGTACGAAAAGCAACTCGCCATTCTCGACGAACGCTACACCAAAATCCGCACGACAGCCGGTCCGAAAAAAGCGCCTGTGCGCGGAGATAAAGCCGCGAAGAATGCGGTCGCCGCCGTAACCAGATCCCGCAGCATCGACCCGGCAACATTGCCCGGCATCATCATCGACGACTCCCAAGCTACGCTCGTCGGAACGTGGATTAAATCGACCAGCACCGCGCCATATGTCGGAGCCGGATACGTCCACGATAATCACGGCGCGGCCAAGGGCGAGTTGAGCATCACGTATTCTCCCGCGCTTCCAAAAGATGGGATGTACGACGTTCGCTTCTCCTATTCGTATCACCAAGGTCGCGCGACCAAAGTTCCCGTCATCATTCAACACGCCGACGGCGAAACGACTGTCCACGTGAACGAAGAACACGAACCGCCCATCGATGGCGCGTTCGTGTCGCTGGGACGTTTCCATTTCCATCAAGGCAACGACGGTTCGGTGACAGTCAGCAACGCTGGTACAAAAGGCGTCGTCACCGCCGACGCGGTGCAATTCTGTATCGTCGATGAAAACGCCGCAGCCGCCCCAGCACAAATCGCCGCGCCTAAAACAGCGATTGCAGATCCAGCAAAACCAGTTGCACCAAAATCCGTCGCTGACGAAGAAGTCGCGACGCTCAAGCAGATCGAAAAAGAAATCGAAGAGCTCAAGAAGAACGCGCCCGCCGGTCCCAAAGCGCTCGCCGTCCGCGATGAAGAACAAGTCGGCGATCACAACATTTGTCTGCGCGGCGATGTCCACCGTCTCGGCGAACAAGTTCCGCGCGGATTCATGACAGCTGTTACGTTCGATTCGCCGCCCGTCAACGTAAAACAAAGCGGCCGTCTCGAACTCGCACGTTGGATCACCGACGCTCGCAATCCGCTCACGGCGCGCGTCATGGCCAATCGCGTTTGGCACCACCTCTTCGGTACCGGCCTCGTTCGCTCAACTGACAACTTCGGTATCACCGGCGATGCGCCAACGAATCCCGACTTACTCGACAACATGGCCGCGCACTTCATGGACAACGGCTGGTCGATCAAAAAACTGGTCCGCGAAATTGTCCTCACAAAAACGTACCGCCAAGCCGCGACACCCAACGCAGCGGCCACGAAAGTCGATCCCGAAAACCGCCTGTTGTGGCGCGCCAACCGCCGCCGCCTCGAAGCCGAAGCCATCCGCGACGCGATTGTATTGAACAGCGGCGAACTCGACCTTTCTGGCAGCCCCGGCGAACCGCCCACAAAAGCGGTAACTAAAGCCAGCAAATCCGGAGCGAAGTCCGACGTCAAAGAAGAGCCCAAGTCCGAAGCGAAGCCCGACAAACCCAAGCGCGAACACCGCTCGGTTTATTTGCCGCTCACGCGCGAAGAAATGAACGACATGATGGAGGTCTTCGACTTCGCTGACACGAACCTCGTCGTCGGCGTCCGCAACACGAGCAACCTCCCAACCCAAGCGCTCTTCCTGATGAACAGCCCCTTCGTGATGGACCACGCCCGCAAAGCGTCACAGCGATTAATGAAGATGCCGAACTTGGATGACTCCGCGCGAATCGATCTCGCTTACCGTATGACGTTGGGACGCAAGCCGACGGAATCCGAACGAACGCTCTCGCTGAAGTATTTGAACGCAGCAGGAAAAGACGCGTGGCCGCAGTTGTATCAGGCGCTCTTTGCTTGTGTGGATTTTAGATTTGTGAATTAATTAAAGAGACCGCACCCATGTTCACCCACGACCATCTCCCTCGCCGTGACCTATTAAAGAGCCTCGCCTGTGGCTTCGGCTCCGTCGCGCTTGCTGGGCTGCTCAACGAATCCGCGAAAGCCGATCCGCGCGCCAACCCGCTTGCGCCAAAATTGCCGCACTTTGCCGCTCGTGCGAAACGCGTCATCTTTCTGTTCATGCAGGGCGGTCCCAGTCACATCGATTCGTTCGACCCGAAGCCGCGCCTCGACGCCGAAGACGGCAAGAGCGTCGAATTCAACGTCGCTCGAACGCGAAAAGTTCAGGCGCGCACGATTCTGAAATCGCCGTGGAAATTCAAGCAGTACGGACAATCCGGGCGCTGGGTCTCCGAACTTTTTCCGCAGATGGCCCAGCACGTAGACAAGATGTGCTTCATTCAATCGATGCACACCGATGGCGTCGCGCACGGCCCGGCGACGATCTGCCTGCACACCGGCGCGACCGCGTTCGTCCGCCCGTGCATCGGTTCGTGGGTGACGTATGGACTTGGCACCGAGAACCAGAACCTCCCCGGATTCGTGACCGTCAACCCGACGCAAAACATGGGCGGCCCGCGCAATTATTCCAACGCGTTTCTCCCCGCTGTCTATCAAGGCACCGCCATCGGTCGTGCCGGAGTCCCCACAACCCAAGCGAAATTCCGCAACATCGTCAATGGTTCGCTCTCCTCCGACGATCAGAAAAAGCAGTTCGATTTCTTGCAGGCGCTCAACCGCGAACAATCGCTGCAAGGCTCGAAAGACGATCAACTCGAAGCCGCGATCGATTCCTATGAACTCGCGTACCGCATGCAAATGAACGCGCCCGGCACGACTGATTTGTCGAACGAATCCGAAGCGACGAAAAAAATGTATGGCATCGGCGAACCTGAAACCGACGACTTTGGCCGTCAGTGCCTGATGGCCCGCCGCTTCGCCGAAGCCGGAGTCCGCTACATTCAGGTCAATTACTCCGACAACGGCAGCAATCCGAAATGGGATCAGCACTCCAATTTAAAGGCGCACGAAAAGCACGCGCGAGCCGTTGACAAGCCGACCGTCGGCTTGCTCCAGGATCTCGAAGCGCGCGGACTCTTAAAAGACACGCTCGTCTGGTGGGGCGGCGAATTCGGACGAACGCCATTCTCAGAAGCCCGCGATGGACGTGACCACAACCCGACCGGCTTCACCGTCTGGCTCGCTGGCGGTGGCGTCAAACCCGGCCTGTGTTATGGCGCTACCGACGAATACGGATTCGAAGCCGTGCAAGACAAAGTCCACATGCACGACCTCCATGCAACCGTGCTGCATTTGCTGGGATTGAATCACGAGAAATTGACGTACCGGTATGCGGGGCGAGACTTCCGATTGACGGATGTGGCAGGAAGAGTGGTGAAGGAAATTATGGTGTAGAGCTTGAAATTCGTTAGCCCCAAAGGGGCGAAATAATGTAGCCCAGGGCATAAGCCCTGGGTCCGAATTTCACGAAGCGCCCGAGCCCTGAAGGGGCGGCATAAATGCCGCTGCGACTTCAGCTTCGCGTTTCAATCTTCCCGTCCTTCAACCGCACCACTCGGCCCGCAATCTCCGCCGCTTCATTCGAATGCGTGGCCATCACCAGCGTCGTATTATTCTCGCGCACCAACTCGCTCAATAATTTCAACACATCCGCACTGCTCGCGCTGTCCAGATTCCCTGTCGGTTCGTCCGCCAGCAACAACACCGGTCGCGTCACCAACGCCCGAGCGAGCGCCACGCGTTGACGCTGTCCGCCACTCAGCACATCCGGCTTTTCATTTCCGCGCGAACGTAATCCAACGCGGTCCAGCAATTCATCCGCGCGAACTCGCAACGCGTCTTCTTCCATCCCGGCAAGTCGTCCCTGCAACATCGTGTTTTCAAGCACACTCAACGTCGGAAGGAGATGAAAAAATTGGAACACAAATCCCAGCCGCTCCCGGCGAAATCGCGACAACTCCACGTCGCTGAGTTTCTCCAGATTCAATCCGCCGACTTCAATCGTTCCAGAACTCGGAGCGTCCAAGCCTCCCAGCAAATGCAGCAGCGTGCTCTTGCCCGATCCGCTCGCGCCCATCAACGCGACGGCCTCACCGCTGGCGACGTCCAAATCGACGCCGTCCAGCGCGCGCACTGTCTCAAATTGCTTGACCACATTCCGAACTCGAATCATCTATTTCTTGTTCCAATAAATCACGAGATTGTGCGACGCGCGCCCGGACGCGACAATGTCCAGCCGCCCGTCGCCATTCAAATCGCCGACGACCAGATCTTCACACGCCATCGTGTTGTCGTCCACCGTCACTTTCTTCCATTCGTCTTCAACTTTCTCAGGCGGCAGATATAAATTGATTCCGACTTTCCCGGCACCGTTCGGCAATCGCCAACCGACCAACACCTGATCGTATCCCAGCCCCAACATATCCGCACATGCCACTGCGTGTCCGTCTTTCAAATTCGTCTCGATCACATGCCGCTTCCAAAACTTCTCGCCCGCGCCCGGAGCTGTATACGTCGCCGCCTGAGTCCCATGAAACGGCTCGACCGTCGCCAAGAATTTCGCGCCGCCCTGTAACTTCCCGACACGCACTTCACCCGCACCATTAAATCCTTGCTCGCCCGCTGAAATCAGCGCCGTCTTCTTCCACGCATCTGAACCGCGCTCGCACAAAAATATCGCTTCCTTCCCGCCGAGTACCACGTCCTGCCCCGGCTGGCCGTTCCATTCGACGACATCGAAATTATGCGTCACATGCAGCGTGTCCTCGACGACTTCCGTCTTCCATTCATCTTTCGGATTCGCCGGCATGGTGTACGCCAAAAACTTCACGCCCGCACCCGTCGCATTTTTGTTCCCGCGCCCGTGCAACGGAGCGACCAGCAAGTTGTATTTTCCATCCGCACCCTGAATCCATTTCATGCGATGCACCGTCGGCTCATGATGCAGCGTTACGACCTCCCACTTCTGAGTCCGATCCGCAGGAGGAATCAAATAATGAACGCTCCCACTATTGACTGTATCGCCGGGATTCCACTCCGCGCCAATCGCAATCGACGCCTTGCCACTTCCATCAATATCCTTCGCCGCGATGCAGACGTTATCCTGCTTCGTCACATTTTCGCAGATCACATGCCGCGTCCAATCCGGATTGTGGTACCACGCGATTTGCTTTTTATCGACGATCAGGACATCAGGTTTCCCGTCCCCATCGATATCCGCAATCGCCGTCGCGTATCCGATCTCAACTTTTGAATCGATCACCTGTGCCTCAAATTTTGGCAGAGCCGGTTCGGCTGCGCGAAGTAAAAATGTCATCGCGGCCAGCATGACAAGAGCGGTAAATCGCATGATCTTCTCCTGATAAAAGCGCTCGTGAAAACGCGGATGATCGGCAAGGATTTAAGACTACTTTAGCGGCTAACGATACAGAATACACTGCAAACGGACGAACAGATCTGCCATTCGAATGTTTAACGCCCGGCTTTCCAAACGAGGCGTCGAAGCAAATTTGGAAATAGTCATGGCATCGTTGTTCCTCAATTATACGATTGCCACGCTTTTAAAGTAAAGATGTCAACTACACGGCTCGCAGAATAACGTGCACTGAAGTACACACCGTGCGGAACTATGGTGTCAAGGTATTGATCGGTTTGGAATAATTCGATGATTGGTTTGAATGGGTCAACTTTTGCATCGGGTCTGGCGCGTAAAAGTCTGGAGGGACTGTTATCTGTTTGGGAGCGTATTTTCCAAGCGAATTTGACGTACCATGCGCGCCCCAGAAATGCAGGCGACATGGGGATTTGGTCGGCACCACGCCCTGATTTGCCACCGTTGGGACTGGTGCTGCAAGGACCCGTGCTACGCTCAAATAACTTCACGTTGGAGAGCGTCAAACTCTACAAGCGAACGTTTCCTGGTACGACGATAGTTCTTTCAACTTGGAAGTCCGAGCCGCCGTCGGTGCTTGAGCCTTTCAAACAACTCGGTGTTGAAGTGCTGGCCAACGATCCTCCAGCGAATCCGGGGCAGCAGAATTTCAACTATCAATTGATTTCGTCGAGTGCCGGTATTGCACGTGCCGCAGAAATGGGTGCGCAATATGTGATGAAGACTCGGACGGATCAGCGCGTGTGCGGGGTCAATCTTCAGCCATTGCTGATGAATTTGCTCGAAACATTTCCGCTGAGGACTCCAAGCGTTCAGAAACGCCGCCTGATCGTGCCGGGAATTGGTACGCTTAAAAGTAGGCTCTATGGCGTGAGCGACATGCTTCAGTTCGGTCATATCGACGACATGCGACTTTACTGGGGTGCGGCTCAAACGGACAATCGAGTGCTGCCGAATGAAAAGCTAACCCGGCGTCAATTCGCAATGCGGCGTGTATGCGAAGTCTATCTCGCCACCGAATTCCTCAAAGCGATCGGTCACAAACTCGATTGGACTTTGCGCGACAGTTGGCAGTCGTTCGGTGACTATTTTTGCATTGTCGATTCATCCGCCTTAGATTTGTATTGGCCGAAGTACGATCGATTTCGCGAATACCGCCGATTGATTTATTCGCAGCGGTCGGTTGATGAGCCCGTGACTTTTTTGGAGTGGATGACCTATTACACCGGCGAGGTTTTTCGACACGAGATACCGGAATGGATTCTGGATGCGGAATCGTCGGTGTTGGAGCCCCCGAAGCGGTGACGATTCCTCGGATAAAATCGCCAATCCATTTCATTTTCATACGCAGGTTCGTTTCGTGCGAGTCGGCGCATCATTCAATTTTTATGTGTGCCGCCGTTCCGCCTGCGAAACATGAATCGCGATTAGCGATAAATCCGCTGGCGTCACACCGTCTAATCGAAGCGCTTGGCCGAACGTTCGCGGTCGGTGCTTGTTCAACTTTTCAACCGCCTCGCGCGGCAGACTCCCCACCGCTGTGTAATCCACGCCGTCCGGGATGATCCGGTTTTCCAAATCGCGCATCCTCTCGACCTGTTCCGTCTGCCGTCGCAAATAGCCTTCATACTTCGACTCAATCTGCACCGCTTCAGCGACCGGATTCAACACCGTACCCGCATTCGTCCCAGGACGAACCGCGCCCGTTTCATCGACCGACAAGCCGATCTGCTCTAGTGTCATGTGCGGCATGCGCAGCAGATCCCAATATGACTTGTGGCTCTCCGGCGGTCGGTGCTTTTTCAAATGCGCGGACGCCGCCTCAATCGCCGCGACCTTCGCATCGCCGTCCGCAATCGCGGTCGAGTCCAACAATCCCAACCGCTTGGCGTGCGCCGCCATTCGCCGATCCGCATTGTCCTGGCGCAGCAGCAATCGATACTCGCTTCGTGACGTGAATAACCGGTACGGTTCAACGATTTCTTTCGTCACCAGATCATCGATCATGATCCCGATGTACGCCTCGTCGCGTCCCAGCACAAACGATTCTTTCCCGCCTGTCTTCACGCTCAACGCAGCATTAATCCCGGCAATAATCCCCTGTCCCGCCGCTTCCTCGTACCCGCTCGTCCCGTTGATCTGTCCGGCCAAATACAAATTCGCAACGCGCCGTGTCGCCAGAGTCTGAACGATCTGATGGGGAGGAACCGTGTCGTACTCAATCGCGTATCCAAACCGCAACACGTCCGCATCCTCGCACCCCGGGATGCTCCGTACGAGTTCAAATTGCACTTCCGGCGGCAGGCTTGTTGAAAGCCCGTTGACGTAATACTCCTCGGTGTGCTCGCCTTCCGGTTCCAAAAATATCTGGTGGCTATCCTTGTCGCCGAACTTCACCACCTTGTCCTCAACCGACGGACAATAACGCGGCCCGAGGCCTTTGATCTGCCCGGTGTACAACGGCGCACGGTGCAGATTCGAGCGGATGATCTCATGCGTCCGCTCCGTCGTGCGCGTGAGATAACAGCACAGGCTCGGCCGCTCAATTTTCTTCGTGCGATAACTAAACGCTGGAGCCGGGTCGTCGCCGTACTGCGCTTCAAGCCCGGCGAAATTCAACGAGCGCCCATTCAAGCGCGGCGGCGTTCCGGTCTTCAAGCGTTTCAATTCAAATCCCAGCGCTTCGAGCGATCCCGACAAACTCATCGCAGCGACTTCGCCCGCACGCCCACCCCGACTCTGTTTCGTGCCCTGATGAATCAGCCCGCGCAAAAATGTCCCGGTCGTCAACACCACCGTGTCAGCCGTGTAGGTCAACCCGCTCCCAGCGCGAATCCCGGCGACACGCAACGCATTCGCATCCGGAGACTCAACACCTAATTCGTCCGGCGCAACGCCTTCGCGCAGCCGCTTCAATCGTTCGCGGTAGCGCTCGACATGCGACGTCCCGCCGCCCAATTCCTCGACGACCAACTCCTCGATCATCTCCTGGCGCAGCGTCAAATTCGGCGTCCGCTCGATCAATTGTTTCATGAGAATCGCGAAGAGCCGCTTGTCGCACTGCGCGCGCGGCGACTGCACCGCCGGTCCGCGCGAACTGTTCAACATGCGAAATTGAATGCCGGACCGATCCGTGATAATCCCTTGCGCCCCGCCGAGCGCATCGACCTCGCGCACCGCGATGCCCTTCGCCGTTCCGCCCACAGCCGGATTGCACGACATCTGAGCAACGGACTCCAACGCGATGGTCGTCAATAACGTCCGACACCCCATCCGTGCCGCAGCCAGCGCCGCCTCACACCCGGCGTGTCCAGCCCCGACAACAATGACATCGTAGTGGCATTCTTTTGAGACAGAAAAAGAGTCGCGGTTCATGGATTCAAATTCTAAATAATGCGCTGCGAAAATGGTCTCACTTCACCGCACCAATCATAACCGATCCGCGCACACTTTTTAACTTCGTCTTCAGTTTTACGGAATAAACGTTCCCGGCGAAGACGAGCATCACGGTTTGATCGCGCAGCGATCCGTCATTATACGGTCCCGCCCACGCGTCTGGAAGATAGAGATACGAGCCTTCCAACGTGGCATCGATCGAATACGTTCGAGTCGATTTGCCCCCGGGCAATCGCCGCACAAAGATCGTCGCGCCTCCTACATTCGCCCGGCCATTTGCATCCAAATCGACGGCGAACGAATGTCCGGCCGTCGCAATCCCGACGCGAGCTGCCGCAGGATTGAAAGAAGCTGGGACCGCGACCACCAAACGCAGATCAATTCGGAACGGTCCGCCCGGAGCAAAACATTTCGCCGCAATATTCGGACATCGCGGATGTGGTCCCTCTGCAGGCGGTGGAATGAATACCAAAAATTTCGTACTCTGCATCGGAGTCGGATTCGCCGCGCTCAGGCCATTCAGTGGCGTAGACGCCTTCACTGTCGGATCGCTGCCCCACGCCAATTCTAACGCGTTGCAGAATCCGTCGCCATCGTCGTCCGCATCCCCGTTGAAGAGCGACGTGTTCGCCGGGAGTGGCAAAATTTCGACGCTCAGCGACTGCGTTTCGCTTCGTCCATTGGGTACATGTGCCGTTACCGTCGCCGTGTACGTTCCGGGTAATGCATACGTGTGAGTCGTCACACTGTCATGCCCGGTCATATCGCCGTCGCCAAAATCCCAGCTCCACACAATGCCGCGCGCGCCGGTCGCCGCGTTGAATTGCACAGGCAGCCCCGCATACGCCGGGATTGGATTGGCCCATGGGCCGCTGATGATCAGGAGACCGGAAATCACCTCAATTTCATGTGTGATAAATGGAGGCGTGAGATAATTAGCGAAATCGTTCGGAACGAATTGAAGCGTCAGTGTCGCTGGGCCTGCCGGAAGAATGCGCCCCAGCGGCGGCTCGTACACGTAGTATCCGGGCACATTAGCGGCCGCGCTCAAGATCGATGGATCAAGCGGCGTGTTCGCCCGGATGTTCGACGGCGGATTCCACGCGACGGTCGTGCTGGCTTTGCGGACGTTTAAATTCACACGGACAATTGGCAGCGCGACGCCCGTCGTATCCGGCGTGAACGTCACGCTCAGCGATTGTTTCCCGGCGTTGAGAATCGTTCCGAGCGGCGGGTCGTAACTGAAGTGCCCGGGCTCCGGCGCGGTCGCGTTGAGCTGGGCATTCGTCAACGGTGCGGGATATGTAATGTCCGCCGGGCTGTTCCATCTGATCTCGCTTGGAATGCCGATGTCGAATTCAATCGCTGCTCCCAGCGCAGCGGTCCAATTGCCGGCGTTTGGGCCGAAATCGTGAAACGTTTCTTCAGTCAAAACAAAATCACACGCGTAATGTCCGTCGGGCATCTGAAGCGTTCCGGGCAGAGCGCGCGTCGGTTCCCACTCGCCGTAGACGCCCAATTGCAACGCAGGCTTCGCCACGTTATACGCCGAATTCCCATCGGTCGCGGGAAGCGTGAATGTGTTCACGGGTCCGTCATTCATAAACGGAGGGCGCTGATTCGTGCGCCACAATACGTGATAACTGGAGTCGCCTTCGATGCGCGTCGTCGCACTCCCTTGCGCATCGGTGATGAAAAATCCGATGATCAGATAAGCAGAGTACGCGTAGTTCGGATCGTCTTTGTGTAGAAAATAATCGTCATCTTTTGCATTCGCCGGATTCGGGTACGCACGCCACCAGCGCCCGATTAATCCCAGCCGCTCGTTGGTCGCATCATCGCCGCCGCCGCCCGGATTCAACTTTGAATTGCGCCCGGCCAATTTGATTTGATATGCATAATTCGGCTTCAAACCAGTCGCTTGAATCAGTCCGGAAAGAAACTTGTTTCCCGGCGCGTCAAGAGTCACTGTGACGGCAGCATTGGCGTACGAATAATTCTGAATGTAATCCGGCGAGAATACCTGACCGCTGCAATCCTTGAATCGGAACGTCCCGCCGGTGATCGGCTGTGGGGAGAATTCCAGAGCAGCAAGACTGCCAGACGCGCACGTCCAAACAGTCCAAAGAAATAAAATCGTTCGCGAGATGGTCATGCTGATTCGATGGCTCCAGGGATGCACGCCTTTCGCGCCGCCCCTTTGTATGTGATCCTGACGTGGAAATGGTTTGCTTACGGTTCGAAGATTGGGTCGGCGTCTTCATCCGTCGGGGGATCGATATCATCAGTCGAATACGGCGAGCGAGACACAACATTCCGGGTCACTTTTTTCGACGGTTCAATTCCAATCGTTCCCAAGTCTTTGAATTCGCCGGCCTTCACTTCAAATTCCGCAGCTACTACTTCTTCAGTCTGTTCGTTCATGCCGCGCATTGAATCATAATTCCACGACGACACGACAACAGTGTATTTTCCTGCAACAAGGTTTTGAATCAAGGTCTGACCGAGCGTCGATTTCGCCGGGGCGAGGAACGCTGGCAAGGTCCCAATCACGCGCAGTTTGTCGGTCACGGTTGTCGAAGAAATTGAACGCACCCGCTGGGTCGACGAGTTGAATTGCCCGGAGCACTGCTGGCCGCGAACGGTCACGTATACGGTGGATTGAAAATTTATCGACCGCGTCGCCGTATCTTTTGAATTCTTATTAAAAGCGAATTTTACCAGAGCAGATGCTGTTGCTTCCGGGAATTTAATCCGGTACGCATCCTCGATTTTCAGCTCACTGAAACTCTTCGGGTCCGCGATCTCGAACACGTCGGAGTACCCGTTGCAATCCACATGGCTGACGTATTTCGCGCCGTTCTTTTCGACCGGCAGAGTAGCGCGGTTGTAATCGGGCGAGAAGCTCATACGGAAAGAACCAGCGGGAACGCCCCAGAATTCGGCCCGCCCTTCGGCATCAACGACCGCGTAGGAATTAAAACTTGTCTTAGGCAGGACGCGCCGGTTGATTGTCATGCCCTGCTCAAATGTTTCCTTGTCGGCCAGCCACGCGGTCCGGCCTTTTAATGACGGATCGAATTGCGCAACAAAACCGCCGCGCTTTTCCAGCTTGAGGTCCAACCCGTCTTTCGATTCGCCGATGAGTTCGAGGTCCTGGATTACTTTAGCCAATAGCATCGGTGCTTCGGCGGAGATCGAGTATTTTCCCGGGGCGAGTCCACCGATTGAAAAGCGCCCCGATGCGTCGGGACTTGACGCGATCAACGCGCTGTCTTTCGCTCGCCGCAGATTCACGACCGCGTTCGAAAAAGGTGTCCCGGCGGGTGCGATGAGTGTCCCGGAAATGGACAGCCCTTTTCGCATCATCACGTCGACAACCACTTCAGTCTCCGCACGGACGACGACCCGGATCGGGTCCGCGAGATAATACCCGTCCTTCATCAGCAGAATTCGCCGCAGCCCGGCGCTCAAGCCCGTCAAGCGCACTACGCCCTTTTCGTCGGTCAGTATTTTGCGTTTCTTACTGCGTTGATTTCCTGAATAATAATAGTTTTGACTCGTCACGATTTTCGGCTCGACATTCACCCCGCTCAATGGCTGCCCGGCTTCGTCTACGACGCGGATGCGCACATCACCGTAGACCAGCTTTTCGAGTTTGATTTCTACTTTGGTCAAATCAACTCCCGGTGCCGAGCAATCAAATTCAGCCTGTTTGTAACCGGGGACTTTGACGCGGATCGTCCCGCCGGGTGTCATGCCTCCCATGTGCAAATTAAACGTCCCGTCTTCGCTCATGCTTGTGCCGGTGCTGCCGCCATTCTGAGCCTGATAGTACACGTAGCACCGATTCAGAAATTCGCCCGACGCGCCGATGATTTTTCCTTTGATCGTGCTGCCGTCGTTGACGCGCACCGTGCTTGGCACTGCGGCGAAAACGACGTTGGCAATTTCCGTGGTCTTGCCAGCTTCGACCTTCACGCCGCAGATCAAGAACACCTGCTGAATTTTGGCTGACGATTGCCGGAAGACCAACAGCGAATACGTTCCTGTCGCAAGATGGTTGACCATCGTTTTGTCTTTGTTTGCGGTGTTATTGTTCTGGTTGCGCCGGTTCATCTGCTGACGATATTGAAGATAATTCCGAACATCGCTCCACGTCGTTTGGCCGCGAATATAATCCAGCACGTCCTGCGACACGTCGTTGAGAATCGACTCCTCTTCAGGGATCGGGTAAACGACGAGGTCGGTGACTGGCTTGTTGTCAGACGTCACAGCTTTGAATGCCACGCCGCCGCCGGGTTCGAAGACCAGCGCACCGAGGTCCGCCGTGCCGCTCGGAGGAATCTCGACAGTCATCGTTTTGGGCGCAAATCCGGGGCATTGAATAACCACACGATGCTTACCTGCACGCAGGTTGTCGATCGTGATTTTGCCGGTTTCATCCGTCTCAAATGTGGGTCGTTGGCGATAGCGATTGTAACGCGCTTTTTCAGCACTGATCTTGCGCTGCTTGCGTTCCGCGTCCGGGCCCTCGTACAGATATTCTTCTTCGACAGTGATTTTCAAGTCCTTCAACACATCAGCAACGGCAGGTGTCTTGGGGTCTTTCTTCGGTTCCTCTTTCTTTTTTTCAGCCGGTTTGCCGCCCCTGTTTTGCTGCGCCATTTCACGCGCTTGATCAATCTCTTCTTTGTTCTGCTCGTCAATGATGCCGCGTGGAGAAAAGACGATCTTGCCGCGCGGGGCGACCACAATATCCATCGCGGGCGCGAGTGTCGTCTTGCCTTCGCGAACTCGGATCATCGGTCCTGGAAAATACGTCCCATCTCCGGACGATGCCACGCAGACATAAACACCATCGTTCACGGTCTCGATCAGCACCTCGCCCTTCGCGTCCGTGCTCCCGGTGAATTGCGCCGGCGAGGAATGATTTTCGTCACGAAGTTCGATCATATCGGGATCGAAATGCGTCGCGTTATACAGTGAAAATTCAGCGTCCTTCACCGGCTTCCCGGCTTTGTCGCGGATGTTGCACTTCACCGAACCGCCTTTGGACATCGTGAATAAAAATGGAGTCTGCCCCGCCCGGACGGAGACTGCAGCGTTGTAATAATTTTCGTTTCCATATAACGTTCCGGACTGCCAGCATTTTTGAAATTGGAAGTTGAAGCTGCATGAGCCCAGTTTCAGGTTCGGGATATTCGCTTCGCCGTTCGGACCAAAAGTGAGCGGCGGGTTCGTGCGCGTCGTTTGATAAGGATCACTCGAATCCCACATTGTGACCGAACCTTCAATACCCGGAATGGGCTTTCCGTCGCGGTTAAAAGCCATGCAGCGCAGACTCGCTTGCTCGCGAACAATCAACAGCCGTTTCGCGGCCGCGCGCGTTTCGCTGTCGCTGGAGGCCAACGCTTTTTCGAGCGCGGCGCGTGCCGCGTCGCCGAGTTCAGCGAGCTTAATTGACGCTTCTTTTCGAGCGTCAAAATCATCGCTGCCGAGTTGAGAAATCCACGTTTCAATTGCTGCCACGCTCGGAGCCACGGGCTCTTCAAGCGCGCGCAGCGACACAGGGACGCAACACAACATCATCGACACAACGAACGCGTGGGTTTGTGCGGCTCGTAGGAGTTTCATACATCTCCCCCTTTTGGTGCCTGTGCATCCGACCGATTTGCCCGGAGGTTTCGAGTGCGGGCGATTTCGGTTTTCGCTTTAATGTATAGTTAGAAAAGTCTACCGTCTTTTTTGTAAAAGGTGGATACCCAAAAAAGCTTTTTTTTCCAAGATACGCCATGCGGTCTATTCTGATGACAACACTGCTTTTTCCTGAACCGCAAACATCGCGCGTCGTTTTGCCGGCGTTGAATCCTCGTAACCGAGACAATGCAGAAACCCGTGGACGCAATATCGGGTCACTTCTTCCGCGACAGAAATGCCGCGTTCGGACGCTTCGCGCTGCGCCGCCTCGAACCCAATCAGCACGTCGCCAAGATGAAACGTCCCGCGCTCATGATCATGATCCACAATGGGAAACGAGAGGACATCCGTCGGCCCTTCGTGACCCATGTAGTCGCAGTTTTTGTCTGCGATGTTGGCGTCATTCAAAAACGTGACATCCAAACTAATGCGCTCCGCGTCAAACGCGCCCGGGCAACGCGTCGCCGGGACGAGCGCCAGTGCGCGCAAACACGCAGCGGCGAGTTCCAGTTTCGACGGCTTCGTGGGCGAGCCTTTTGCGCGCGTGATCGAAACCACCATGTCTGGCAGCGGCTGCTTTTTTGTCGAAGTGCCGGGAGTAGCTTTTTTCATGCGATCAAATCTTTCAAGAAAGGAACATCGAAACAGGATACGGAGTGCGGTGTTTAATTCGGCGCGTCAGGTTCGGGTGATTTTTCAGCGTCGGGTGGCGGCTCTTCATCCTGGCCCGGATAACGGATGCGCGAATGGAACCGCGTTGCGAGGACGCGCAGGAACGCGTCTTCAATCAGAGCCAAATCAGCGAACGTCAAACCGCATTCGTCGAGTTGGTTGTCGAGCATCTTGTCCATAATCAAATCGTGAACGAATTGCCGCAGTCGTGTCGCGCTGGGATTTTGCATCGTTCGCGACGCCGCTTCAATCGTGTCCGCCAGCATCACGATACCGGTTTCGCGCGTGCGCGGTTTCGGGCCAGGGTAGCGGAAAAACGCTTCCTCGACTTCCTGTCCCGACGAACCCGAGCCGTCGGCCTCCGCATCCTTCTCTGCGTCGCGGACAGCGGAATGATAAAAATAACTGACGAGCGTCGTGCCGTGATGTTGCGGAATGAAGTCGATGATCTGCTGCGGAAGTTTGAATTCGCGAGCCAGTTCCATCCCGTCTTTGACGTGCGAAATAATCAGCAGCGCGCTTACCGACGGCTTCAAGCGCTTGTGACGCAACTCAGCTTCCGGTGTGTTCTCAACAAAGTACTCCGGCTTGCGCGTCTTTCCAAGATCGTGATAGAGCACTCCTGCGCTGACCAGCCGAGTCCGAGCGCCAATCGCATCCGATGCCGGCTCGGCAAGAAACCGAACTTGAAGTGTGTGCGCGAACGTGCCGGGCGCTTCGAGTTGGATCAGTTGCAACGCCGGCTGATTCATGTCCGCCAGTTCAAACAAGCGGATGTTCGTCAAGATACCAAAGATCGATTCAATCAGCGGAAGCGACCCGAGCACCAGTAATCCACAGATCGGGCCGGTGCAGTATGCGATCAGGGAGTCGCTCAGCACCGGCATTCCGGTGCGCGGCCACGGAGCGGCACCGGACTCCAAATCCATACTAGGTGACGTGGAATCGCCGTTCAACAAATACAGTCCGGCGACGAGGCTGCCTTGCACGAGTCCGCCGAAGACGCCATAGGTCAGCAAGTCCCAGCGGTCGCGCAATTTTTCGGCCGGAAGTGCGGCGGCAATTCCGCCCGCAAACATGGCTAGCGCCAGGAACGGCATCCCGCCATCGATCGGAACGGACTCCCAATTAATCGTCGTGCATGATCCGAGGATCGACAGACCCAACAACGTCAACAATGCGACCGATTCGCTGAACGCCAACGACGCCGCCATTCCAACGAAAACAAACGGCGCAAACGCGAGACTGATCCCGGCAACCGACAGGGCTCGACACACAGCGAGCGCGGCCAGGCTGAGCAGTCCCAGCATCACCAACGCGCGACGGCGTTCCCAAATGCCCGGCTCAATACGTCCTGCAACGATGAAAAATACAAACACGATTCCAGCGGCCAACGCGGCGAGTCCACCAAGCCGACGCAGGCGCTCGAACATGGGCGTCCCGGCTTTGACTGCGCGGTATTCCTGCCGCAACTTTTCTAATGTGGCCGGCCGGACGATCAGCGTCTTTTTTAAAATCGGATCGCCGAGCGACACGCGCACCGCACCGTCGCCCACGCGCGCCAATTCCTCGCGCTGACGGACTTCCGTGCGCGCCTCGTCAAACACCAATCCAGGCCGCATTTTCGCTTCGAGATACGCCGACAATTGCCACTGCAGCGCCGTGTCGATGGTGTGCTTGCCCGAGTTCACGATGTCGTCCTGAGCAGCCGAGAGGCGCTTGTAATCCTTCGCCAGAACATCGATAGAATACGGCTTGCCGCCGCGTGTTCCGAAGCGGATCAGTTTACGCGGTTCACGCTTGTTCGATTCTTTTTTGTAGTCCTCTTCGGACAAGATCGCCGATTCAATGAACTGTTTGCGCATCGCTTCGCGAATCGTGGTGATAGCGCGTGTCAATGCCGAACCTTTGCGTTTGAACATTTCAGTCAGCAACGAACTGTAGTTCATGCGCGCAACCGTCATCTTGTCTCGGGCTTCACTTTCGGTCGAAGAATTTTCGACGATTATTATAAGCCCTGCAAGATCGCTGAGAATAATCTCGTCCCACTGCTCGTCTTCGATGTAAACACGTGGCGCACGAATGGCGGCTTCTTCGCGCAGGGTGTTCAATTCGTCTGAATCTTTGTATGTAAACGACGCTCGAGCATAGAAGTCAATCGGCGAGCGGGCACCTACGATGTAGGGCGGCGGCACGACTCCGAAATCCAAAATTGCCGCTGCGGCTGCGCAAAATAGCAGGCAGAATAATACACCCGGAGGGCCGAGTCCCTCGCCGCCAAAAAAGCCGGCTTTGGTACGCGGCATCGCTCCGACCGGGATGATGGTGGTCTTCCCGGTGCGGGCGGCTCGGATTGACGATTTGTTAGTAGACATAATTTAAAAAAGTCTAATGCTCGGTCGCTTCATACGCCTGAACGATCCGCTGCACCAATGGGTGGCGGACGATGTCCTGCTTTTCCAAATACACAAATGATACGCCCTTCACATCCTTCAAAACACGTGCTGCGTGGGTCAGGCCCGAGAGGTCGCCGTCGGGCAAATCGACCTGCGTGACGTCGCCGGTGATCACGGCTTTCGCGTCCCGTCCCAAACGAGTCAGAAACATCTTCATCTGTTTCGGCGTTGCGTTTTGAGCTTCGTCCAAAATCACAAACGCGCTGTTCAACGTCCTTCCGCGCATGAACGCCAGCGGCGCGATTTCAATCACGCCCTTCTCCGAAAACCGCGCGACTTGATGCGGGTTCAGCATGTCATGCAGCGCGTCGTACAGTGGTCGCAAATAGGGATTGATTTTTTCCTGCAAATCGCCCGGCAAAAATCCCAGCCGCTCACCTGCTTCGACGGCAGGACGGACCAGCACAATCCGGTTGACGATATTTTTTGATAGCGCTTCGATGGCCGATGCGACAGCCAGATACGTCTTGCCCGAGCCAGCCGGCCCGATGGCGAAGACAATGTCGTTTTTCTTGATGGCGTCGAGATACTTTTCCTGCCCGGCGGTCATCGGGTGGACACGTCCGGCCAGCGGCTTGCCCGACTCGTCTTTATCTTTGGATGTTTTGCGCGCGTGGCCAGGATGTCCCGCCAGCCCCGCGTCGTCGACTTGATCGTCGTTGCGGTCTTGTTCGATCGCGTCGAGAATGCGGTCTACATCGGCGAGCTGAAGCTTCTGCGTTTTTCGGATGATGCGCTGCATCGCCAGAAACGCCCGCGCGGCGCCATCCACTGCGTCGTCCGCTCCCTCTATATGGAGCATGTCGTTGCGCGCGAAAACGGTCACGCCCAGCGCTTCTTTGACACGGCGCAAATGGCTGTCACTGACGCCGAGCAACTCGCGCATGATCTCCGCGTCGGCTATTTCAATTGTTTTTCGCACTCTAAATGTGTCCTAAAGCCACTCGCCCATTAACACGCTGCCGGACGGCTCAACAGCCCGCGCCGGATTGGATCGTAGTCGGCGATCATCGGTACGCACTTAAAGCATAGCGGGAATCAGATAATACGCAACGGGACCGGCGACCATGAGACTGTCCACCACGTCCATCGCGCCGCCGTAACCGGGGACGACGTGCCCCGCGTCCTTCGCACCGGCGCTCCGTTTCAGGAGGCTTTCAGCAAGGTCGCCGAGAATTCCTGAGACGCCAATCGTCAAGCCGATGACGACGGTTTTCCAAATGGGGAACATCGATAGAATGCCAATCGCGTCCCAACGCAAAAACAGCGCCGTAGCAATCGTCCCGATCAATCCAGCAGCCAGTCCTTCAATCGTTTTGCCGGGCGACAGTACCGGGAACGCTTTGTGTCGGCCGATTAATTTGCCGAAAATAAACGCCCACACGTCGCAACCCTTCGCGAGCGCAATTGTCGCGATGATCATCTTGGTTCCAAAAACATTCCAAGCTTCAACCGGCCCGCCGAGCACCCCGCTGGCGCCCATGTGGCGAAGTTTCAAAACAAAAGACGGGAGGAAGAAAATGTACAGCAGTCCGAGACTCGTCACGGCGACGCCCCCGAGCGACGATTCTAAACGCCGTCGGTTCGCGCTCAAAATAAACGCGCCCAAAATAGCGACCGCCATCCCGCCGTTCAACAGATTAGACGATTGAATCGACGCCGCATGCGTGTTGATGGTTTCAAGCCGCATGCAATAATAATGAATGGCGACGAGCGCACAGCCGCTGAACGTGCCCCAGATCGAAAACGTCTGATGGTCCGTCGCGCGGCACATCACCCAGAATTCACGGAAGCTGAAAAACGCACCGATCAAAAAGATCAGGTGAAGCAGAATACTGTCGTGGAAGTAATTCACGTCCAACCACAGCGCGCCGGCCAGAGCGGAAATCATAATCGTGGCCGCAAGAAATCGTTTCGCAATCATGTTTCGGTGTCAAATTCCGTTTAAGCCGTCTTCATCCGCCGCTGCGCATACTCCACCACCGCACTTTCCAAATCGCGCGCAGTGAATTCCGGCCAACAGACCGGCGAAGCATAATACTCCGCTCCGCAGGCTTGCCAGAGCAAAAAGTTGCTCAATCGTCTTTCGCCCGCCGTTCGGATCAGCAGATCAACCGTTGGCATCCCGGCGGTGAACAGTTCATTCTCGATCATGTTCGCATCAATCGTGTCAGGATCCAACTCACCCGATGCCGCTCGAGCTGCGATGCGTTGAGTCGCGTCAAGAATTTCATCGTGCCCGCCATAGTTCAACGCCAAGCACAAATTCAATCCCGTCCCGCCCGCCGTCAAGCGCTGGGATTTGCGCAATTCCGCTTGCACGTCCTCGGGCAAGCCACGAATGTTTCCGATCGCCGTCAACCGAACGTTATTCGCCATCAACTCCGCGCGTTCACTGATCAAAAACTTCCGCAGCAGTCGGAACAAAAACCGGATCTCAGCCTGCGGGCGCTTCCAATTCTCGGTGCTGAAAGCGTACAGTGTCAGCGCAGTGACATGTGTCTGACCGCAGAATTTCGTGCATGCTCGGACCGCGTTCACGCCTGCCTCATGCCCGTTCACGCGAATCATCCCGCGCCCCGTCGCCCAACGTCCGTTGCCGTCCATGATGATCGCAATGTGCCGGGGCATCCGTTCGTAGGGCACCGGAGGTGCAATCACCGGCCAGCGCGGAGCTGCTTCAAGTTGAGCCTGCAATTTTGAATCCATCGTTGTCGTCCCGGTTGCATGAAATGAGCCGCGCACGCCAGTAAGCGGCCAAGATCGTTTCACCCAAGTGGTTATTGCCGCTTGCTTGCGCGCGCGGCTCTTGGAACTGAGCACTTAACCTCTTTTAATAATCGGGTTGAACGTGATTTTGTCAAACTCTATTTCGCAAAGTTTATTTATTTCTGCAGTCTGCCAAAGCCAAATTGATCGCCCACACGCAGCACCGCCCCGCCCGCGTCACGATCCACTTCCAGCAGTTTTTCGCTCTGCACTGCCGCTCCGGTTTCGTCCGTCAACCGCGCGACAATTTTGCGTGATTTTACATCGATGATGTCACCGGTGGACGGAATTGCGACGCGTCCGTCAATACTGAAGGTCACCCAGCCGGGTTCGTCACGGACTTCAATGCTCTCCACATACTTCGGCGGCATCACCGTCATGTCATAAATATGGAGGCGCTTGTTGTGAGCATCCGTGACCCAAATTTCTTTTTCATCGGGCGTCAATCCAATGCCGTGGCTGGGACAACCGTGGCGTGCCACTTTTCCAATTTCAAATCCTGGTACTTCCAATCGTGCGATCATCTTGCCTGATGCCACATCGCCAATTTCAAATCCCAGCAAGCTATTCAAACACGCAAAAATCAGTGTCCCCTTGCCGTTCATTGTGAACGGACGGACGTTGTTGCTGAATGTGATCGTGCTCGCAGCCTTGTGCGTCGAACAATCGGCGATGGTCATGACCTTCGATTTCAGTCCTGCCAGAAACGCCTTCGATCCATCCAAGCTGATGAGCGTGTTATGCGCACCGGATTTCGGTTCGACTTTTCCAATCACCGAACCATCTTCCGGATCAACGACATGCCAGTGATCTTTTTCGAACGAGGGCAGATACATGAATTTTGAATCCTGCGAAATCGACATGCGGTCGCACCCGCCTTCATACGGCTTTTCCCACAGGCTCTTTTCCGTCAGGAGATCGATGCATTCGACTGTCTTCGTCGTGCTGATGAACACACAATGCAGTTCTTTGCTCGCGCAAAATCCCTTCACATTGATCGGCTTCTCTTTTTCATCGAGTCCATGCGTCGGGATGCGTTTCACGAATTTGTAGTCATGATCCATGTCGAAGACCAGAATTCCATGGCCACCGTATTTCAGATCATTTCGAATTCCCGGCGTCGATACATAAAGGAGGCGCGACGTCCCGACCGCGTCTGCAGCGCGTGATGCGACGGTCAGTAAAACGATGAGGAGCACCAATATTTTTGATGAAATTTTAAGCACGATCATTCTCCATTCTCGTAGAGCCGAATTCCATTCGGCTTAAGTCAAATCAGCTACCAACTGAGCCGAATGAAATTCGGCTCTACGTCCAATTTAACTACAATCCGCGTGCCATTTCCGCAGCCAATTCTCGCGACAATCCGATAATCGTACGATTTGAATTCATTCAATTCCAGCCGCGCGCAGTTTCTGACGATACATGATGTATCGAATTTTTAGAGCGTTGGAGCCTCCACCATGTCAGTCCCGAATCAGAAGAAGCCTGCGTCCTCATGCGGCGAGCCGGTTGAACGAACCTCCGTCCTTGTTGTCGGAGGCTTGGACAACGCCGACGCGGTACGCCGAGCTGAGAATGCTCTGCGAGCGATTCCTGGCGTCGAAAGCGCGAGCGTCAACATGCTCACGCGGCTTTCAACGGTTCGCCATTCAACGGCTGTCGCGCCGTCCGCGCTCGCTGACGCGGTCAACGCTGTGGGTCTGCATGCGACGCTCGCGAAAGTCGATGTCGATGGTGGATCCGAATCGTGCCTTGGCGAAACACTCGATCTCATTGCCAGCCGCAAAGTACGTTTCTACGCCGGTGCCGTGTTGACCGTACTCCTCTTCGTCGTCAATTCCGTCAACGCGAACACGTCGTGGAAATTGATGCTCTTATTCCTGCTCGCAACTCCCGCTCAAATCGCGGTCGGTTGGGAGTACTACATTGAATTCTTCAAATCAATCCGCCGCTGGCGCTTTAATTTGGACAGCCTCGTGGTCGTCGCGACTACTGCGGCGTACGCTCAAGGTGTCCTTTGCTTTTTGGGCCAATCGACTGGCGATCCGGACCTCTCGCGCTGGTCTCCTCAATTCCACAGCGCCGCATTGATTCTGACTGTCGTGAGCCTCGGCAAGTGGCTTGAATCCCTCGCGCGCGATTCGGCGGATGACCTCTGGGGTGGCATCGAAGCCCTGCTTCCTCGCGAAGCGTGTGTGTTGCGCGACGGTCGTGAAATGATCATTCCTGCTGGAGCCGTCGCGGTCGGTGACATCGTCCTCGTCGCGCCCGGCGAACGCGTTCCGGTCGATGGAGAAGTCCTCGAAGGCTGCACTCATATTGACGAATCCCCGTTGACCGGCGACATTCGCCCGGTCTCCAAAGTGATCGGCGACCGCGTGGTCGTGGCCAGTTTGAACGGCTCCGGATTTCTGCGTGTCCGAGCGATGGGCGTCGGGCCGCATTCGACACTCGCGCACATTTCCATGCTGGTCGAACGCGCACGTATTAAGAAGGGCCGCTCCGAAGTCATGGCTGATCGCATCGCCGCAGCGCTCGTGCCGTTCACGATGCTGTTGTCGATGGCCGCGTTCGCATTCTGGTACTGCGGCCCGCTGTTGATGGCCTGGATATCAAACAAAGGTTGGATCTCGATTACGTCACTCGACGGCATCAAAGAAAGCGCGTTTGCGTTCCTGTTACAAACGCCATCCGTGTCGTCTGCGCTCCGTCCGGCGATTGCTGTTCTCGTCGCGGCGTGTCCGTGTGCTTTGGCGATGGCGACACCGTTGACGGTCCTGATTGCCACACGTTTGGCAGCTCGTCGCGGCATCCTCATTAAAGGAGGCGGTGCGCTAGAAGCGGCTGCACGCGCGACGGATGTTGTCTTCGATCAAAGCGGCACGATGACGTGCGGCGTGTTCCGCGTCCGCGACGTGCTCGCAGCTCCCGACATCAATAAAGAATCCGTGCTCGCATTGGCTGCCGCATTGGGTGGTCGAACGCGTCAGGATTCAGCGAAGTGCATCGAACGCGAAGCGCGTCGGCGCGGCATTGCAGTACCGATTGCCGAGAATTGCGAAATGCTCGCGGGTGGCGGAGTCGGTGGATTCTTCGGTGAAACTGAATTCAGATTGTTCCCTCGCAGCATCGTGACCGGCAGCGGTGTTTCGGTCCATCCGAGCCTCGCGGCGCGAGCCGCTGAAGCCGAATCCGAAGGTGCTGCGGTGATGTTTCTCTGCCGCACCAACGGTGATGCCATCGGCGCGATTGCGCTGGAAGAACGCATTAAAGAAGGTGCAGCTGAAGCCGTCGCGATATTGCGCGCGGAAGGTACGTCGGTGCATTTGATCTCGGGCGAATCATTGGCCCAAACCCGCACGGTGGGCAAAGCGTGCGGTTTGCGCGAACCTGAAATTCACGCCTTGGCCACATCCGAAGACAAAGCCGAATTCGCGCGCGGTTTGCGTGAAGCCGGACGCAGTGTTGCCGTGATCGGCGACGGAGCCAGCGACGCGCCCGCATTGGCAGCCGCCGATGTCGGTATCGCGCTCGGAGCCGGAGCGGAAGCCGCTGTCGATTCAGCGCAAATCGTTCTCGTCTCCGGCGATGTGCGCGGAGTTCCCGCCGTTTTGAAAGCGGCTCGCGTGGCCGAACGCATCATCCGTCAAAACGTCTGGATCGCGCTGTCGTTCACAGCGATCATGCTGCCGACCGCATTCTTCGGAATTTTGTCTGCTGCAACAGGCGCTGCTCTAATGGCCGGCAGTTCGATCATTGTGATGCTGAACTCGCTACGCTTGTCGTTGAGCGAACGCAACGCGAAATTCGAACTCGCAAAAACTGTGATCATGCCGCCGATGGGGATTCAGGAGAGTTATTAGTAGATGTGATTGTGAAATACGTGGAGCGGCATCCCGCCCCACGATTTAGGTCACTCAATCTTCTTTCGGCTTTTTTTCTTAAAGCAAACTTCGAAACCGTCGGGAAGAGCTTTTCGTTTCATTCCCGGCATTTTAGACCCCAGACCGTGTTCATACGTTCCATCGCCCAACACGCTCAATACGTACCCTTTGGGTTTATAAAGCGACCACAGTTCATCGTCCGCAAATCGTCGATACCGATAAACGGTTAAAACCCCGCCCAAATCAAATTCAAAGCGCGTTGCTGCTGTTTTCGCATCGATTGTTACGGAAGTCAGAATTTGTCCTTTAAGTTTAGCCATTGCAATCTGTATACGTCGATACGAACAGGCTCCGTCAGCGAGCTGAGTTCCATTTAGTTCGATTCGCCATTGCGCCATTCGCAGCCACAACCACCATCGTCCTTGAACCGTCACGAGTCTTCGAGCAAATAAGTCTCGAACATGTTTCAATTTTGATTTGGACTCAATAGGTTCGCGGATTTCTAGAATTGGATCGCCAAAACTCATGGAGAGATTGAGGTAGCGATCCCAACTGAGGCCCCAGCATGGTTTGCCACGAAGCTCAATAATACTTTTGCTCACGATGTCCATTTTGCTTACATTATAGTGAGAGATGCATACATCAAACCCGAATCAGGAACTCACCATGCTCGACCATGAAACCGCTGTGAAAGACCGGTACTCCAAAGGCGCTCAGGCGCGCGAAGAATCGCTCTGCTGCGCTGTGTCGTTTGATAAAACAGTGCTCGATCATATTCCGCAGGAGATTGTTGAACGCGATTATGGTTGCGGAGATCCCAGCCGATACGTTCGGCCGGGCGATGTTGTTCTTGACCTTGGTTCGGGCGGAGGAAAGATTTGTTACATCGCTGCGAAATTGACGGGCCCCACAGGCAGCGTGATTGGTGTTGATTGGAACGACGAGATGCTCGACCTCGCCGTCCGCAACCGCAAAGTCGTCGCTGAGAAACTGGGTTATGCAAATGTGGAATTCAAAAAGGGGAAGATTCAAGACCTGCGATTGGATTACTCGCTCGTCGAAGAATTCCTCGCGGGCGAGCCGCTCAAGTCGCTTGATGATCTGCAACGCTTCGAAGCCGTTTGCACGAAATTGCGTGCGGAGCGCCCGTTGATTCCGGATAATTCGATTGACCTTGTCGTCTCGAATTGCGTTTTGAATTTGGTCAAGCCTGAGGACAAAGCGAAGCTCTTTGCTGAACTCTTTCGCGTCTTGAAGCCCGGCGGTCGCGCGGCGATTTCGGATATTGTGAGCGATGAAGATGTCCCGGCGCGTATGGCTAACGATCCGGCTTTGTGGAGCGGTTGCATCAGCGGCGCGTTCCGAGAAGACCGCTTTTTGCTCGCGTTTGAGAACGTCGGATTCGGTGGTATTTCGCTCGACAAACGCGATGAACGGCCGTGGCAAGTGGTCGAAGGCATCGAGTTCCGCGCGGCCACTGTCGTCGCGTATAAGCCTCCGGCGATTGCGAATAAGGAATTGAACCAGGCGGCCATTTATCGCGGGCCGTGGAAGCAGGTCATGGCGGATGACGGCACGGTGTTGCGACGCGGCATGAGAATGGCCGTGGGCAGCCGCACGTTTGCGACGTTGGCGAGCGAGACGTATGCGCGCGACATTTTCGCGCTCGAACCGATGGACCCGATCGATCAGCAAATGGCGTTTCCGTTCGACGCGCAGACCAATTCAGTCCGTAATCCGAAGCAGAGCAAATGCGGTCCTGAAGATCACGATTGCAGCGGCGATCACGGTCACGCGCACTCCGGCGGAAAGTGCTGCTGATGACGTGCGCCGGGACGCTTATTCTTTTCGCGAAATATCCGACGCCAGGAAAGGTCAAGACGCGGCTGATTCCGGCGGTTGATGCCGAAACAGCCGCGCTGTTGGCCGAGGCGTTTTTACAAGACGTTGCCGACCGCGTTGCTCGGACGTTTGATGTAAACGCGGCCTGTGTTCTGTGCTTCGATCCGCCTGATGCGCGCGGCGCGTTCAGCGAATTGCTTGCGAACGTTCCGGTGTTTTTGGAGCGTTTTGAATTTGTCGAGCAGCGCGGTGCCGGGTTGGGTGAGCGTCTTGCGCTTGCTCTCAACGACATCCGGAGAACGAGCGGTGGCCCGTACATTTTTATCGGTACGGATACGCCTGATTTGCCTGTGAGCGAAATCGAAAAAGCCGCGACCGTTGCTCGGACAGGCTCGGCGTTTTTATCGCGCGCGCACGACGGCGGATATGTGTTGCTCGCACTTCCTGAAAACGCACCGCTCAATGTTTTTGACAACATTGCGTGGTCCTCAACGTATACGGCGCGTGATCAGATTGATCAATTGAAGCGCTGCGGAATTGAAACGGTTGTCTCTGAACGCGTGTGGCGGGACGTGGATGAGCCGGATGATTTGATGGCGCTTGTAGCTCGATTGAACGCCGATACGTCGTTGGCGTTGCGGACGCAGATTGTTATTCGCGCGTGTCTGGATTGAAAAAAACTTTGAATCCCATTCGTTGCGCCTTTGCGTCTTTGCGTCTTTGCGATAAAAACTACAGATCATGAGTGCAAAGATTATTGAAGGAACCGCGCTGGCCAACTCGATTCGCGAGGAGATCGCGCGCGACGCAGCGGCCTTGCGTGCGGAAGGCAAATTCGTCTCGCTGGCGTGCGTGCAGGTGGGCGCGAAGCCTGAGTCGCAGCTGTACGTCAACAGTCAGAAGAAATTGTGTGCGTCGCTCGGCATCGAATTTCAGATGGTCCAACTTCCGGACTCGATCAGCCAGACCGCGCTGCAACATAAAATCCACGAGTTGAACGCGTCGCCTGAAATCACCGGCATTATTCTGGAATTGCCGCTGCCGTCGCGTCTCAACACGTTCATTGCTCAGCGTGCGATTGATCCGAACAAAGACGCGGAAGGTGTGCATCCGGTGAACCTCGGTCTGCTCGTATACGGCATCGCGCATCACGCGCCGTGTACTGCGATGGCGGCGTACCAATTGATCAAATCCACAAACGTTGATTTGCGCGGATTGGAGTGTACGGTCGTTGGACACAGCCAGATTGTTGGGAAGCCAATTGGACTGATGATGCTTCACGATTTCTGCACGGTCACGACATGCCACATCGCCACGCGTGACCTGGCGCTGCACACGCGTCGCGCGGATGTGTTGATTGTTGCCGTGGGCAAAGCGGGACTCGTCAAAGCCGACATGGTCAAAGAAGGCGCGATGGTGATTGATGTCGGCGTTAATCGTGTGCCTGTGCTGGGACCGGATGGCAAGCAGGCGTTGAACGACAAGGGCAAGCTTGCGTTCAAAACTGTCGGCGATGTGGAGTACGAACCCGTCCGCGAAAAAGCAGGTTGGATCACTCCTGTGCCCGGAGGTGTTGGACCGATGACGGTGACGATGCTGCTGCGCAATGTTGTGAACGCGGCGAAGCGGGTGCATGGGATTAATCTGTAAAAGCCCGTGCCGCATTTTGTAATGGATGATTCGGAGAGGATGAATTGGACGACACGACTCACTCTCCGTTTGAACGTCGATCCGTGTTGCATGCAGCGGTGGACATCGCCTCGCCGCAGGAATTTCTCGATTATTTAATTGGATGCGTTGACGCCCGGACAGGGCGATCGGTCGTGGGTATTTCCGCTCCGTATGCGACCGCGATGAGCGATAGCGTCACGCTTCGTGATGCGTTTTTGAAAGCTGATGTATTGATCCCGGATGGAAAGGGATTCGTCTGGGGCGCTCGGTGTTTGGGTGTACCGTGCGGAGACCGGTTTGCGATTCCGGATGTGTGCGAACAACTTCTCAAAGGGGGTGACGCGCGTAAGTGGAAAGTCTTTGTGTACGGTGCGACTCGCGAGGTGAACGCTGCCGCAATCGCAAACATTCAATCGCGATTTCCGAACCTCGCAGCGATTGCCGGCCAGCATGGATACGATCAGGACGTAGCGGCGGAAGATGCGATTATTGCGAGGTTGCGCGATGAGCGATTCAATCTCGTGATCGTGGCGCGCCCTTCGCCGGATAAAGAATACTTTCTCGCGCGGTGTTGTAAAACGGCGGGTGTTGTCGGGCTTGCGGCGGGCGGATATGCGGACATTCTCGCCGGGACGAAGCAGCGCGCGCCGGGATGGGTGCAAGCGCTTGGTATGGAATGGTTCTATCGGTTGATTCAAGACCCTGCTCATTTATGGAAGCGAATCGGATGGGCGAATATGCGCTTCGCTGGGGCGGTGGCGTGGAGTTCGGTGCTGGGCGTTCCGCGACGGGCTTGGTTCGCTCAGCCGCATTTGCATGTCGTCGCCATTGTTGCGATTGTGCTGCTGGCGTATTGGAAGAGTCTTGGAGCGCCGTACCATTTCGACGATCCGGAATACATTCTGCGCAACACGGCGATCCGTTCGTTGAGCACGGTCAATGAGATCACGATCACTGCGCATCGCAAGATATGGTGGTACTCGAACGCGGTCAGTTACGCGATGCAACGTCGGTTTGGGAACTTCGATCCTGCAAAACCAGAGCGCCCGGACGTGCGTTACTTTCGCGCGTGGAATATTGGCTGTCACATGATCGCGGCGCTCGCGTTGTTCGGGTTGTTGCGGCGCTGTCTGAAGTCGTCGCGCAATTGCTCAGAAGGTGATGATGAGCCGGATGTGCGGCCGTTTGTTGCGGCGGCGATTTTTGCTGCGCACCCTTTATGTACCGAAGCAGTGACCTACATTTCGGGGCGCGACAATGGCATGGGCGGGATGTTTTATGTGCTGGGATTGTATTGCGCGGCGGTGGCGTTTGAACGGATGGGATTCTCCGCGCCGAAAGGCAGTCGATCCGGGCGCGTGATTTCCGCACCGATGGAGTGGCCTGGATGGTTCTGGCCAGCGGTGTTCGCGCTGGGATTCGGCGCGTGTGCGGTGCTGACGAAAGAAAGTCATCTTACGTTTCCTGCTGCGGTCGCCCTGGTTTGGTTCTGCTTTTATCGGTGTGGTGAGTCGCCGACGTTGTCGTTGGGATTATTGACAGGCATGATCCCGGCACTGGGCGTGTTGGCGTGGGGCGCGGCGGGGCGTTATGACGGCAGTGTCTGGTTCGCTGTGCCGTTCGCGCTGGGATTGTTGACGCTGGGTGGGTTGCTGGGAAGCGAGAGCGCGCCGGAATCAAACGGAGAGGGGTTGCGCTTGAAACGCCTCGGCGTGTTTCAAAAGCAGGTTGGGGCGGGGTGGGCCTTTTTGGTGATCACAGTAGGCCTTGGTGCAGTCGCGATTCTGGCGTTTCCGTATGCGTATTCGCGGACGATTGGCGCGTTGACGGGTTATCAAGGTAGTTCGTCGTGGCGCAGTTTGTGCACTCAGGCCTACGCGGTTCCGATGATGCTTTCGCGCGCGATATTTCCGGTCAGTATCACGACGACGCCTGATTTTAATATCACTCAGAATCTCAACATCGATCATCAATTCCCGACGATTTCAAGTCTCTCTGATGTGCGCGCAATCACAGGTCTCGCCGTCATTGTGGCGCTGGTTGTGTTCGGATGTGTCGGTGCGTTTCGTGGTTGGCTGGCGTCGTTCGGCGTGTTGCTGGCGCTGATTGCGATTGCTCCGACGAACACGGTCATTGAGCGCGGCGACGTGGTCAGCGAACGGAATTTTTATCTGGCTGCAGCAGGCGGCGCGTGTGTGATCGCGTGGATTGCGCAGGCCGTTGCGTTGGGATTTGCGCGGCGCATTGAACGCGTGGACGATGCTCCGAAAACGAGTCGGCATCGCCACGACGTGGCGCGCGAGGCTGCTTTATGGACGATCATTTTGGCGAGTTGTCTGATCGGTCCATTTGTAGCGTTCACGACGTTGCGAAATATCGAATGGGGTGATCCGTACCGGCTGTGGAGAGCGGCGATGGACCGCTCGCCGGACAAGATGCGTGTGCTCTATAATTTCGGCGTCTCGGCTCAGGATTCTAATAATTCTGACGAAGCTGAAGTGGCGTTCACGCGCGCGATTGCCATTGGCGAAGACATGTCGAAGCGCGGTGCGTTCCGGCCTGATGAAGCGGTCGATGTGAAATGTTTTCATCTCGCTTATTCGCGACTCGCCGAGATTCATTTGCAGCGCTATGTGAAGAGCAACAAAGAGGACATTCAGGCGGTCGAAGCGATCAAGAAAATCTACGATGGTGGCTTGAACCGCACGGCGTGGGACCCGGATTTGGCGGCGTCATACGCCAGCGTGTTGATTAAACTCGGGATGGCTCCGCAAGCGGCTCCGATGCTGCATCAGTCATTGAATCTCCACACCTGGGCCGACCAATTGTTCCTGCCACTGGGCGTCGCGCACTTGGAATTGGGTGAGTTCTCCGAGGCTGTCAAGTTCCTTGAGCTCGCATCGAAATTGAAGAACGAGCATACGCTGGGTTATTCGAGCGAAATGGCTCCGGAATACCGCGCGCATGCCCTTTCAGTTCTGGGTGTTGCGCGGATGCGAATGAACCAAATGACCGAGGCGAAAGTGGCATTTCGGGAAGCGCTGCTTTTGAGCCCCGAGAGTGTATTGCGAGTCCTCACAGTGTACAACGCCCCACGCAACATCCGGCTAACTCCAGTTCAGACGCAGGATCCCGATCACAACGCGATCAGCGTCGTGCGCCGGGATATTTTGCTTGCGCTGCGTGACGCGGTCAACGGACTGCTCGCGTCTCCGCCCGTTGGAATGCCATCTAATATAGGAGAATTGAAGAAGCTGTTTGACTATGAACTGGAACGCCGCGATGCGTATCAAAAGATGCGCATTGAAAAGGGCTTCAAGGATAATCCGGACGATGAGTTGAAGTGAGCGGACACGGCGATTGGTGTGAATGACCGGACTTGCGGTTGCCGTTCCCCTCTCCCCTTGAGGGAGAGGGCGGACGAGCGTACTCGCTCGCCGGGTGAGGGGAAGGCGCTGATTTAATATAGCGCGCTGGGATTAATCAACGGTTACCCCTCACCCCGCGAGACGGAACAGCTGTCTCGTCGGCCCTCTCCCTCAAGGGGAGAGGGAATAGTGGCTCAAGTCCGGTGATGCACCCCACGGCGCTTCGTTTTTCAAATCCGCTGTTGATTTATCGGCGTCTTGACGCATAACGGACGGGTTGATTTTGAGTAATCGAGCCTGCCATGGGAGAGGGCTGGCGTCGCCATTTTACATTTCGGTTCTCCCTAACACTACTTAAGGAGGTTTTTTCAATGGCGTTCACATTGCCTGCATTGCCGTACGCGCCGGAAGCGTTGGAACCGCACATCGACAAGATGACGATGGAAATTCACCACGGCAAGCACCACAACGCTTACGTGACGAATCTGAACAACGCGCTGAAGGATCACGCGGACCTGCTGGCACTTCCCATCGAAGCGATTTTGGCTGACAAGTGTGCCAAGGTACCTGAAGCAATTCGCCAGGCGGTTATCAATAATGGTGGCGGTCACGCGAACCACTCGCTTTTCTGGACGACTCTTGCACCGAACGCTGGTGGCGAGCCGACCGGCGAAATCGGCGACGCGATCAAGAGCACGTTTGGCGGTTTGGCTGGCTTGCAGGAAAAGATGAACGATGCCGGCGTGAAACGTTTCGGCAGCGGTTGGTCGTGGTTGGTTAAGAAGGGTGGCAAACTCGAAGTCTATTCGACAGCCAACCAGGA
Organism: Planctomycetota bacterium; assembly: GCA_037129555.1. Lineage (GTDB taxonomy): Bacteria > Planctomycetota > SZUA-567 > H5-PLA8 > H5-PLA8 > JANXLS01. The sequence goes on along the minus strand of JBAXUS010000014.1, from coordinate 5,191 downwards.
TTCCCCGATCATGGTCGGCGACACGCCGCTCTTCGGCATCGACGTCTGGGAACACGCGTACTACTTGAAGTATCAGAACCGCCGCCCGGATTACCTGAAGGCGATCTGGAGTGCGGTGAACTGGGCCGAAGTGAACAAGCACTTCAAGGCTTAGTTTTTGAATCTAAACTGGATGTTCGCGGCTTGCGTGATTTACGCAAGCCGCGGGCTTTTTCAAGAAGTGTGTTGACAGTACGTACAACATGTTTAAAACATGAGATTACATGCTCACAGCCGGAAGCCGTGAGTGCGGGAGATTCAGCCATGATTGCCATCGAAGACATCCGGTCGCTGACCGATTTCCAACGCAACGCGAAGACGTACGCGAAGCACTTGAATAAAACGGGCCGCCCGATGGTGCTGACCGTCAACGGCAAGCCGGGGTTTGTGGTTCAGGATGCGGAGTCGTATCAGGAATTGACGGACAGGCTTGACCATTTCCGAGAGTTACAAGAGTTACGTGAAGCAATTGCCCAGGGGGAACGAGGAGAAGGCATCCCGGCCGAAGAAGCATTCGAAGCGATAAGGATCAAACATGGATTTTCGCGTAGAACTGACTCCAAAAGCGTTAAACGACATTAATTCGATTTGCTGCGATTTAAAAGAGATTGGGTCATTTGAAATCGCGCAAAATTGGTACCACGCGATCACGGATGAGATTCAATCGTTGTCCACGTTTCCCAAAGCGCATCCGCTTGCGCCTGAAGGTGAAGCGTTTGATGTCGAGGTGCGGCAAAAATTGTATGGTAACCGTCGGTCGGCTTATCGAATATTGTTTCAAATTGTGCCGGATGAATCAGACTCGGTTGTTTTCATCTTGCGTGTGCTTCACAGCGCGCGTCGTCATTTGCGTTTCGATGAATTGAATGTGAATTAGCGTCCAAATTGTCACCCAAAAAAGGAGAGTTTTCATGTCCGACATCATCAACACCACCGGCCTCGACCGCCGGACGTTTATTGCAACCAGCATTGCCGCTGGCGCTGCTGTCCTTGCGACCAGTTCAGGCATCGTGCTCGCCGAAGGCGCAGCGTTTGAAGTACCGAAACTGGGCTACGATTTCGCTGCGCTGGAACCGTTCATCGACGCCAAGACGATGGAGATTCATCACGATAAGCACCACGGCGCGTATGTCACGAATTTAAACAAGGCGCTGGCCGGGAACGATCTCGCGAAGCTCACGATCGAAGACATTCTCGCCGACAAAGCGTCGAAAGTTCCTGAAGCGATTCGCCAAGCGGTCATCAACAACGGCGGCGGACATTCGAATCACTCGCTCTTCTGGGCGTCGCTTGCTCCGAAAGCCGGTGGTGAACCGAAGGGCCCGTTGGCTGATGCGATCAAGAGCACGTTCACCGATTTCGCGACGTTCACCGGCAAGATGAATGAAGCGGGCATGAAGCGCTTCGGTAGCGGTTGGGCGTGGCTCGCGAAAACGGCGGACGGCAAGCTTGAAGTCTACTCGACCGCGAACCAGGACAGCCCGATCATGGAAGGCAAGAAGCCGATCCTCGGCATCGACGTCTGGGAACACGCGTACTATTTGAAGTACCAGAATTTGCGCGCCGATTACCTCAAGGCCATTTGGAACGTGATTAATTGGGCCGAAGTTGAAAAGCGCTTTTAATTTATTGAGTTGAATTAAGATTTTGCCGGGTGCCAAGGAGCAGTACGCTGCTCCTTGCTTTGGCGCTTTGGCATTCGCGAAAACCAAGTTAGAAATATTTTAAAATCGGGTGCGTATTAGCAAGGAGCAGGGTACTGCTCCTTGGCACCCATCGACGGATCTCGGAGATTGAAACGATGGCTGCAGTATTTGAAACCAACTTGCCCGGATTTAAACTGCTTGCGCGCGGGAAGGTCCGCGATGTGTACGATCTCGGCGATTCGTTGCTGATCGTCAGCACGGATCGGTTGAGCGCGTTCGATTCTGTTCTGCCGACGCCGATTCCGGACAAGGGGCGGGTGCTCAACGGCCTGTCGCGATTTTGGTTCAGCTTCTTGGGCGACAATCCGCGTAATCATCTGATCACGGCGGACGTGGAGATGATGGGCCACGGCTTGGAAAAGCACCGCGAGATTCTCGCCGGGCGTTCGATGCTTGTTCATAAAGCGAAAGTTTTCCAGGTCGAATGTGTCGTGCGCGGCTATTTGATGGGATCGGGCTGGAAAGAATACAACGAAAAGGGCAGCGTCTGCGGGATTTCATTGCCGCGCGGATTGAAGAACGGTTCGCGCCTCGACGCGCCGATTTTTACGCCGTCGACAAAAGCTGCGACTGGCCATGATGAGAACATCACGTTTGAACGCGCGGCTGAACTCATTGGGCAGGACAACGCTGAAAAGTTACGCGATTTGTCGATCGATATTTACAAGCGTGCGTCCGAGCACGCGTTGACGAAGAACATCATCATCGCCGACACGAAGTTCGAATTCGGCGTTCACAATGGCGAGATTATTCTTGTTGATGAAGCGCTGACGCCTGACAGCTCCCGCTTCTGGCCGCGCGAACAATGGACACCGGGGCAGACGCAATTCAGCTTCGACAAGCAATTTGTCCGCGATTATTTGGAAGGCATCGGCTGGAACAAGCTCCCGCCTGCGCCGGAATTGTCGGACGTTGTCGTTCAGAAAACGCGCGAGAAGTATGTGGATGCGTACAAGCGGATCACCGGGCATGACGACTTCCCGGCGTGAAACGAAAGGGACGTGAGGCGGTGTGGAAGTGATGTTACTGACTTCTTGACGCACAATGTGATTCTTGTGTAACGGGAAGCGCTTATTGTCGTGTGCTGATGTATGCGGAGCGAGATGGTCGTGAGGCATTTTTAATTGTTTTTAAAAATTTAGTGTCAATTACACCTCATTTCGGTTAGTATTGGGGAATGTCATTTTCACAGATCAACCTCGCTCCAAACATCGTCAAAGCCGTAAAAGCGATGGGATACACAGATCCCACGCCAATTCAATTGCGAACAATTCCGCTCGCGCTTGAAGGCCATGACATCATCGGAAGTGCACAAACCGGCACGGGTAAAACCGCCGCGTTTTCGCTGCCCATCCTTTCCAAACTGGGTGCGCACGGCAACCTGCGCGCGCTGGTCTTGGAACCCACCCGCGAACTAGCAGGTCAGGTCGAAACGGCGATGCGTGACTACGCGCGCTACACCGATCTGCGCGTGACATCCGTGTACGGTGGTGCGGGTTTCGGGCCGCAGGTACGCGAACTGAAGCGCGGTGTCGATATTCTCGTCGCCACGCCGGGTCGCTTGCTCGATCATTTGGAACGCGGGACGGTGCGCTTCGACAGCATCTGCAACGTCGTTCTCGACGAAGCGGATCGCATGTTGGACATGGGATTTCTTCCGGACGTGAAACGCATTTTGGAACGCTGCCCGAAGAATCGGCAGACGTTTGTGTTCTCCGCGACCATGCCGACCGAGATCGAAAACCTCGTCAAGTGGGCGATGAAGACGCCGAAAGTCATCGAAATCGGGCATCGCCGTTCGCCCGCAGATTCGATTACGCACGCGTTGTATCCTGTTAACGGCGACCAGAAGAGTAAGTTGCTGCTGGCGCTGATGGAGAAATTAAATTTTGATTCGATGCTGGTGTTCACGCGCACGAAACACCGCGCTGACCGGATCGCGAAATTGCTGAAAGAAAACGGCCACGCTGTTGCGGCTCTGCATTCGAACCGCACGCAGCGCGAACGCGAACGGGCATTGAAGGGCTTCCGCGACGGTTTGTATGACGTGCTGGTTGCAACAGATATTGCGGCTCGTGGTCTGGACGTGGACACGATTACGCACGTGGTCAATTACGATATTCCGCAGCATCCGGAAGATTACGTGCATCGCATCGGGCGCACGGGACGCGCGGCGAATCAGGGTGACGCGCTGTCGCTCTTCGGTTCGGAAGATATGAAGTACGTGGCGGCGATCGAGCGCTTTATCGGGAAGCCGATTGAACGCAAGAAGCTGGACGGATTCGAATATTTCAACGCTCCTGTCGAACGCGCACGCGGCGAAGGCGGCGGACCGAGAAGTGGTGGCGGTGGTGGACAACGACGCGGAGGCGGCCAGAATCGCGGGCGATCCAGCGGCGGCTATCGCGGTGGAAATAGTGGCGGAAGCAGTGGCGGTGGACGATCAGGCGGTTACAAGGAGCGCACTCCTCGCGCGCCGAGTGCGCCGCGAGATGACATCGGCAACACCGCGCGACCGGCACCGCCCTCGGAGCGAGCGCCCGTTCAACGCGATGCACCGGAGCCAGGCAACGAATTGCACCCGCCGGCGCGAGCTCCGCGAGAATCGAGCGGTGGCGACTATAGCCGTAGCCCGTCACGAAGCCCAGCCCGGCGTCCGCAACCCACCCGCAATAACACGCGGCCGTGGGAAAAAGGCGGACGATAAGACTAGGAATGAGAATTGCGCCCCGATGAAAAAAGAGGGGCGCAAATCGACTCAAAGTAAGAGTGCGCTCTTGCGAAGTTGGCGAATTGAAGTATAGAAGGTGAGTAGAAGGTTGTGATGTAAAAGTAGGCTCAGTCCCCATCGTCTAGCCCGGCCCAGGACAACAGGTTCTCAATCTGTCGACGCGGGTTCAAATCCCGCTGGGGATATGGACGGTCTCCCACCCATCGCAAGAATGCCGTCTGTCGCATATAGGATGGCGTCCTTGCTGGGTGTGACCTCCACCCGATTCAGTACGTGCGAAAGAAAATCCCTTCCCTTCACAACATCTTTATTACGAATTTGCGCTGGCAGGTAATCAACACATTCCCGTAGTTGCGCCTCCAATACATCCGCTGAAACCACATCGCCGGTTTTTGGAGCGCGCGTTTTCAAGTCGTGCTTTCTGCTCGTCCCGCTCTGCCTTTAGGCGCCGCAGTTCATCCAGGAACACCGGTATCGAATCTTCGGGGACGTGAACTAGCCGCCGTTCCGCTGATGCGATCTGCGCCTCCGTTTTCTTCAAAGCCTGTTCAAATGCTGGTAGAACTTCGCCTACCGATTGACGTGCACGCTGAACTTCTTCCTTAAAAGCAGTCACGACACGTTCAATCCATAAATCGTTGAAAACCTGTTTTTGGAGAATGCTATTGACTCGCGCACAGTTAAAGCGGTAAGCATGAAGTGCCGATAATATAGA
>JBAXUS010000139.1:0-16595 GCA_037129555.1 Planctomycetota bacterium | reverse complement strand
GGCTACACGGTCGCGAGCGCGTACACGGTTGTGAAGGACAAATCGAAGACGAAATTTTTGTACCGCGACATGCTGTGGAGCGGCGCGGATTTGATGGGTCTGGGTGTGGCATCGTTCTCGCATGTGGGCGGGACGCACTTCCAGAATCTCGATGGATTCTTACCGTACATCGAAGCGTGTGACGCCGGAAAATTGCCAATCAATCGCGCGTACACGCCGACGGCTCAGGAGCGGTTCATCCGCGAATTTATTTTGCAACTGAAGTTGGGGCGGGTGAGCATCGAGTATTTCCGCGCTAAATTCGGGCGGGATGTGGAAGCGGAATTTGCGGTGCCGTTTGCGACGTTGAAGGGTTGGGGCTATTTGTCGGTTGCGAATGGGCAGGTGTTATTGAATCGCGCGGGACTGTTGCGCGTTGATCGATTGCTGCACGAGTTTTTCTTGCCTGAGCACCGGAATGTGCGGTATACGTAGTGGAGACGCGTCGTGGGAATTGAGTCCAGTGCGACGGAGTTGACGGCGTTCACGATTTTGATCGGGATTCTGTTTCTATGGGTATTCGTTCGACATAAACTGCCTCGATTAACTCGATATCATTTGTCAACATTGATTGTGGGAATGCTCTTTGTGGACACGTTCCTTGTATTAAATTTTCAAAATGGCCAGACCGGACCCAGGCTGATGGATCCTAAAGTTTCAATCGGTTTTCCATTCATCTTCTATGTAGACATTCCAGAATTTAGCTATTTTGACGGACGCTACGGAACAGGACTGTACCAGACTCGCAAAATTCTTTGGTTCTGGCTGGCAATAGATATTCTTATATTATTTCGCTCGACGCGCATCGTGATGTTTGTTGCAGAGCGAATTGGAAATCGGCGGGGACTGAAATGAAGCGGGCGGTTTTTTTGGATCGGGATGGTGTGCTCAACGAGCTCGCTTTAAATCCCAAAAATGGTGAATACGAATCGCCGCACGAACTGGCGTCGGTCGTTATGATGCCGGGCGTGGCTGAGGCTGCGAAGAAATTGTATGACGCGGGCTACGCTTTGTTCATCGTCTCCAACCAGCCGAGTTTTGCGAAGGGCAAGACGACGCTAGAAAATATCCAGGCGATCAGTCGCTTCGTTGAGACGAATGTGAGCGCGGCGGGAGCGCTGATTTCGCGCGCGTATTATTGTTATCATCATCCGGACGGAACGGTTCCGCCGTATGCCGGGGCGTGTCGCTGCCGGAAACCGAAGCCTCAATTTCTATTCGATGCGCGCGATGAGTTCGGGCTGGAATTGGAAGCGAGTTGGATGATCGGCGATCAGGATTCGGATGTGGAGTGCGGACGGCGTGCGGGTTGTCGAACCGTCGCGGTGTCGAATCCACTTTCGGCGCACCGGCGTCCGGGCAAAGACGTTCCGACATTCGTCGCGCGCGATGTAGTTGAGGCCGTCGATAAAATTCTCGCGTCCCAGGAAAGCGGCGTTTGAAGTTCGCGGTCAGCACCATTATTCCGGTGTTGAACGACAACGCTGCACTGCGACGTTGTGTGGCGGCGTTGCGCGGTTGTACGCAATCAGACTTCAATCAGATCATCATCGCTGATGGCGGAGCGTCGGATGAATGTCAGGCGATTGCTCAGGAATACGGCGCGGAGTATGTGTGCTCGGAGTGCGGGCGCGGGCGGCAGATGAATGCTGGGGCGGCGGTTGCGGCTGGAGAATGGCTGTGGTTTCTGCATGCGGATTGTGTTCCGGCCCAGGACGCGATTGCTGCGATTTTGGAGTTGGATGCAGGGACTGAATGGGGGTGCTTTCGGCATCGAATTGGCGCGGCGAATCCGTGGCTGAGAGTGATAGAAACGGCAGACAATCTACGCGCGCGCGTGATGCGATTGCCGTATGGCGATCAGGGAATTTTTGTTCGGGCGGACTGTTTTCGGGCGGTCGGCGGAATGCAAGTGGTGCCGTTGATGGAAGACGTGATGCTATCAAAAGCACTGGCGGAGCGCAGTGCGCCGCGCATCTTGAAACCGGTGTTGGTGACGGATGCGAGACGCTGGATTCAGCACGGCGTTTTGAAAACGATGCTGATGAATTGGCGGATGATGCTTGAATTTAGTGTTTTGAAAAGAACGCCGGAAGAACTCGCGAAACGGTATTATGCGTCGGGCCGAAACAAGGCGGATGAGTAGTGATCGCGCAGTTCACGCAATTTCGATTTGATCTTATGGCTTTAAAAGTCGATTAATAAGAAGTGAAATCGCAGCATGTAGTGGCATTCGAATCAACGGCGAAAACGAAATCAATTTATGGCACTAGCAACTCAACCGAAACCTGCTGACTTTTCGCCCACGCCACCATCAGGCGAGGCGCGAAGTTATTGGTCCGAGAGCCGGCAACCGATTTATTCCGCGCTGCTGGTGCTTCCGTTTCTGATGATCTACGAAGTCGGATTGGTGGTGTTGCGCTCGGACGTGATCAACGGCGGGCAGGCGATACTGAAACATTTGGGCGCTCCGGTGGTGCAGTTTCTCGGCGTGTCGGGCGGATTGATTTCGATTGTCTTTATTGTCGCCGCATTTTTCGTCTGGCAATTCCGACGCAAAGGCACGTGGAAAGTTCAGTGGCCGGTGCTGTCGTTCATGTTTTTTGAGAGCCTATTTTACGCGGTGCTGTTGTTCCTGGTGCTGCGCGCGTTTGTGCATTACGTTGCTGAAGATCCGCGCCCGCCGGTCATGAAGCGGCACACGATGATGGTCGAGCGGGTTCCGAGCGAGGTCGTATGCGCGGCGCGTTCGACGGGCGAATCCGGGACAGATTTGCGGGACTTTGTTTTGTATTGCGGCGCGGGCGTGTATGAGGAATTGGTTTTCCGCGTGATTTTACTGGGCCTGCTGATGCTGGTGCTGACGAAGTTTATGCACATGGAACACGCGTATGCGGCGGCGTGGGCGGTGTTCCTGGGCGCGGTGATTTTTGCGGCGTATCATCATGTCGGCGCGACGGGCGACAAATTTGAAGTGAACGTTTTTTTACAGCGGTTGTTGTGTGGGCTTTATTTTTCGACGCTGTATTACACCCGCTCGTTCGGCGTGGCGGCGGCGAGTCATGCGTTGTACGATATAGTGGTCGGCCTGAATCGAATGGGCGCGTAATTTCTCCTTCAATCGGTGGCCATGCGACTTCTTTTTCTTAATCCAATCGGTGCGCTGGGCGGGGCGGAACGAAGCCTCCTGGACATCTTCGCCGCGTTACGCGTATTGGAACCGGCGTGGGAAATGAGGTTGATTCTCGGCGAAGACGGACCGTTGCGGACAGAGGCGGAGCGGCTGGGCGTTGCGGTGGAAATCCAGCCGATGAGTCCTGAGATGTTGGTGTTGGGCGAGTCGTCCAAACAAAAAAAGACGATTCGCACACGATTGCGGCAAGCGTGGCGGGCCGTGCGGGCATCGATGAGTAGCGCCCGTTACACGTCGAATTTACACACACGAATCGAAGCACTCAATCCAGACATCATTCACTCAAACGGTTCGCGATTTCATGTGTTGTCGCGGATGTTGAAACTGCAGGGTGTTCCGATCGTGTGGCACCTTCGCGATTTCGTCGGGGCGCGACGATTGATGCGTCGGGCATTGCGCTGGGCTGAACCGGCGGCGACGTTGGCCATCGCGAATTCGAACGCAGTTGCCGAGGAGGCGCGCGGAATGTTCAAGCGACTTCCGATCCGCACGGTTTTGAATTGCGTGGATACCGAACGATTCGCGCCGGGCCCGCCGAACGGCGAGTGGTTGGACGATGCGGCGGGGCGGACGCGCGCGAATGTTGGAATGTTGCGGGTCGGTTTGGTGGCGTCGTTCGCGCGGTGGAAGGGGCAGGAGTTATTTTTGAAAGCGGCGTCGATCCTCTTCGAAACGTGGCCGGATTTAAACGTGCGATTTTACATTGTCGGTGGGCCGGTGTTTAAGACGCAAGGCTCGCAGTTTTCGCTTGATGAGTTGCGCCGTTGTGCTGATGAATTGAACGTGTCAGACCGTGTTGCATTCGTTCCATTTCAGAGCGAACCGGAGCGGGTGTATCGCGCTCTTGATGTTGTCGTTCATTGCAGCACCGAGCCGGAACCGTTTGGACGAACGATTGCGGAAGCGATGTCGTGCGGACGGGCTGTGATAGCGACGTTGTCCGGCGGGACTGCGGAATTGTTTCGACCTGGGATCGACGCACTGGGCGCTCCGCCGAATGATGCGTCTGAACTAGCGCGATTGATCGAGCAACTTTTGCGTGATCCGAACGAGCGCGAACGGCTTGGAGCGAACGCTCGGCAGACGGCGCTCGAACGCTTTTCTCGCGAGCGGCTGGGGCGGGAGATGCGCGATATTTTTGTCGAGTTGAAACGTTAGCAATGGCGTCCCTTTGCACTGCGCAAAAACGAATATCGGCACGGCAGGAATCAAGCTTGAATGAATTCCATCTAGAATCGCGATAAGCGTCATTCCAGTCTTGATTTAGTCATCTTTTCGGTTAGCATTGTGGCTTAGCATTTTTGGCCACGGCAGACCGGGGGGCTGGCTCTGTTTTGGGGTGTGCGAGTGCGTGGTGTTTATTGCCGCGCATCGACCGTCTCAAGACGCCGCGCGTACGTTTGTGAATCAATGGAGTTCAGTCCTGCAACGCGTGGTTTTGATCGTGATCCTTTTGGGTACAGGATGCTCCGTTTTTTGCGGCGAATCGAGGTTGCCAGAGCCCGTGCAAACCGATCCGGATGACGACGATTCGAACGTCAATACGGGTACTCCCAACGACGACGAAACCAAGCCAAAACCGAAACCTGAAACGACGACCGATCCGAAGCCGGGAGAATCAGTCGTCGCTCCGCGTCCTGCGACGTTCACCGATTATCTGCAAACCTCATCGTTGTTTTCGACTCCGTTCAGGCCCGCGTTTCAAGTTGTTGAAAACAAGACGTCTGCGGTCGCAAACGCGCTGGTTCGTGATTCTGCGAATGAGAGCGTTTTCCTTCAAGGGGGCGGGCCACAACAGGCAGCGACTGATTCCACTCCACTTGCGGGGGATGTGCCGTTTCTGCACAGTGGACCTTTCGCATTTCGTGCGAGTATGTCGCTGGATAATTATTTGAGCGACAACTTTTTCGGTGCGCCCGGTCACGCGCGAACATCGTGGCTGCGCAACTATACGCCGGGAATCAAAATCAATTACACACCCAACGAACAAACGAATGTCAGCGCATTTTATAACGCGACGCTGCATGATTTTTCATCGTCCGTTGAACGCGATTATTACGATGAGACGGGTGGTGTCTCAATCAACATCAAGCACTTTGGAATAGAGGGGCTGAGTTTCGGAATCAGCGATTTATACACGCAGATCGGCAATACGATTGTGAATCCACTGGCCAGCACGTTTGATACGAATAATCTTGAATTTAAAACCGGTTCACGATACGCGATGAACTCGTTGCCTGTGACATTCAAATACAGCACCGGCAATTTGAATCTTGAAGCTGCATATGCCTATGACATCGTCGATTATTTTGGGACGAACAATAAAGAGTTAGACGCTCAGCAACACACGGGACGGTTCGGCGGGTCATACGATATTTCGCCCGGTCACTGCACTGTTTTCGGTGAGACCAGTTTTCAGTACACACGGTATCCGAGCTCGGGGCGGAAGGACTTTGATTTTCTGAACATGTATGTCGGCATTCGCGGCAAATTCGATCATCTAACGTACCAGGTGAAGTTGGGCGGCAGCGCCTATGACGCGCTTGGGCCGGGGACGATCACAGGCCGGCCATTACTGTCGATGGAAGCGCGCTACGAATACTCGCCACATTTTGATGTCACCGCAATTGGAACGCGCTCGCTTGAAACGGGTGTGATGACGGAGGGCAGTAAAGTCGATTCATATGGCGGATCGGTGAACATCCGCCCGATGTTGCGCGGAACACTGACACTCTCGCATGTTTGGCAGGATACGTTTCGATTGACGGGTTCGGACCAACAAATCGAGACATCGGCACTGTCGTATCGGCACAAAATTCTAGGATGGCTTGAGCCGAGATTGGGAATGAAATATTCGTTGAGTAGTTCCGCTGGCTCAAATTATGAAACGACGTGGACGGGATCGTCTGGGATTGGGTTCAAACTGCAATCGCGCGGACGGGCTGATGTGGATTATTATCACGAAGATTTATTTGGTGTGATTCATCGGCAGACGACGGATCGATGGACGACGGGATACTCGTACAAATTCAATCGCGCCGGGGTGGCGACATTTGGATACGATCATGCGCTGCGGCGGTCGAGCGATTTGCACCGGCATATCCAGATTAATGAATTGAGATTTGGTATCAATTTGAACTGGTAAACAAACGTGGGGAGATGGTCACGATGCGTTTCATGATGATGTGTTTCTGTGCGGCTTTGATGGTTTGCGTCGCGGGTCTGACGGGCTCAAGCCGTGCGGCTGACGGTGAAGCCGAATCGTACCGCTTTATCGGCGGTGAAAAAATCCAGCTGCGCTTCCAGCCGGAAGGCGTGGCCGCAGTGAACGAGCAGATCGTCAGCGATGATGGCAATATCAGTCTGCCGTCAGGGACGAGTTTGAAGATTCGTGGCAAGGCTCCCGCAGAAGCGCAGTTGCTGATCGCAGAGCAAATGGTCAAAGAGACCAGCGCCAAAAATGTGCAGGTGCGCATGTTGATTCTGGATTATCCGCCGCGCAAAATTTACGTGGCAGGCGAAGTGAGGATGCCGAAATCGATCGTGCTGACGCCGGGTGTGCCGCTGAGTTTGTTGGGCGCGTTGCAAGAAGCAGGTGGAGTCAACGAACAAGGCGACGCGACGCGTGTGAATGTTGTGCACACAGACGTCGATGGCAAGCGCTCGGGAAGTACGTATGACATCACGAAATTGGCCCAGCCGGGCAGCGCTGATTTGGGCCCAAAATTGCTCGCAGGCGACACGGTGTTAGTGCCGCGCTGCGATCACTTCACGTTCAGTGGGGAGTTCAATAAAGTCGGCGTCATTTCGTTGGGAGATTTGCGAATGGAAGCAGGCGAAAAACCACTTCTGTCGCGCGTCATCGCCGGTTTGGGCGGATGGAAAAAAGATGCAGACGTCAAGAAGCTGAAGATTCTGCGCGTGAAGCCGGACGGTACGCGCGAAGTCATTGCGCCGTTCGAAAATGCAGCGGGTACGCAGGACTTAATGTTGCAGAACAAGGACATTGTCGAAGTTCCGGCCAAGCAAAGTGCGAAAGAGAGCGGCCCGGTGACGAGCGTTTATATTTCCGGAAAAGTGCGAGTACCGGGACTGTATCCAATTGGAGAGGGCGGCCTGAGGCTCAGCAAATTGATCATGTTGGCAGGCGGGTTGACTGAGTTTGCGAAGGGTAGCAAAGTGACTATCAACCGTCCCAGCGAGCCAGGGACATTGCGCACAATCGATGTAACGTCGATTCTGAAAAAAGGGCAGTGGGAATTGGATGTCGATTTGAAAGACGGCGACGTGGTGAACGTTCCGGAACGCGCGTTTTAACGAGTGGGATTGACAGAGAGATGATTGATATTTCGGTGCAGTTGGGCGCGTTGAAACTGGCCACGCCTTTTATTGCCGCGTCGGGAACATTCGGATACGGCAGTGAATACAGCGCGATTGTGGACCTGCGCAATCTGGGCGCGGTGGTCACGAAAAGTTTGAGCGTTCTTCCGCGTGAAGGCAATCCACCGCCACGCATATGGGAGACGACGGCGGGGATGTTAAACGCCATTGGTCTGGAGAATTGCGGTCTCGACGCGTTTGTGTCCGGGCGCGTTCCTGAGATTGAACAGCTCCCGACGCAGGTGCTCGTGAATGTCGTTGGGAACAGCGTCGAGGATTACGCGACGGTTTGCGCGCGGCTCGATTCGATTCAGAGCGTCGCTGGTTTTGAAATTAACATTTCGTGTCCGAACGTTAAACACGGTTGCCGCTTCGCGTCCGATCCGTCGGACTGTGAACGCTTGATGAAAGCAATTCGCCCGGTCACGAAGAAGTTGCTGATGGTGAAGCTCTCTCCGAACGTGACGGACATCGCCGAGATCGCGCGCGTCGCGGTTGCGAATGGCGCGGACGCGTTGTCGCTGATTAATACGCTGTTGGGAATGGCGGTCGATCTGAAAACGCGCGGGCCGCGCATCGCTAACATCACGGGCGGATTGTCGGGGCCCTGCGTGAAACCGGTGGCACTGCGCTGCGTGTGGCAAGTCGCGAAGGCGTGTCCGGGAGTTCCGATTGTCGGGATCGGCGGGATTCGCTCGCTTGAAGATGCGCTGGAGTTTTTCGTTGTCGGGGCGTCGGCGGTGCAGATTGGTACGACGAATTATTTTGATCCGGATTTATTGAACCGATTGCCGGGCGAATTGACGGCGTGGTGCGAAAAAGAAAAGCTCGGTTCGATTCGCGAATTGGTTGGCACATTCAACGAAAAATGCAGGAGTCACCCGTGATATCGAAAAAGTGTTTTGCGCTCGTTTTATTGATACTGACTGCAGCTCCGAGTTGGTCCGCTGACACGATCGAAGCAAATGCGTCGACAAATGGAGCGCTGACGCTCAGTGCTCACGACAAACCCATTTGTAGTTTCGTCGTTGGCGCGTTCAACGAAAACTGGCAAAGCGTCAGTGCCGTCGCCGCTCCTGAAAAGAAGTTCTCGATCAAAATGCCGTCGGGTGTTGTGATCACGGGGGAAGCGGCATTCTCGGAGAGAATACCGATCAAGGGAACTGTTGAAGGTGTAACGAAATCGCCAATGGCTGTTCGCGCAAGTTACACTTTTACGCCAAGTGCTGATGTGAAACTGGCCAGCCTAAACGTTACTGCCGATTTTCCGGTGGCCATGCTAGTCGGCACAAATTGGGAGACAAGGAAATGGCAAGGTGCTGTTGTAAAAGGCGTGTTTCCAATGGAACACAAGGACACCGGGCTGCACACTTCGAAGTCCAATTCACTGACTCTTCATCCGAACAACGGACCGTCGCTTGAAATTGAGTTTGAAGACAACGTGGAGGTGCTCCTTCAAGATAATCGCCAATGGAACACGCAGTCCTTTTCGTTGCGTATCGGACGCGGCGGCTCGTTCAAGAAGGGCGAGCCGATCACGATCGAATTTTTCGTCAAAGCAGTTGGCACACCGATAAAACTGATTCAGGACGGCCCCGTCACCATTACCGCTGGTCCGGATTGGATTCCATTGAAGACGGAGCTGGATATTGAAGCGGGTTCCGCGCTCGATTTTTCCGGGATGGGCATGACGGAAGCGCCTGCCGGAAAATATGGGCGCGTGATTTGTCGCGACGACGGGCAGTTTGTTTTTGAGAACGATAAGAAGACGCCGCGCCGATTTTATGGCGTGAATCTGTGTTTCTCTGGACAGTACATGACGCATGACGAAGCCGACAAACTCGCTGACCGATTCTCGCGGCTGGGCTACAACGCCGTGCGCATCCACCACTATGAAGGTGAATTGACTCGGGGTAAAAAGAGCACGGAGTTGAACGACGAGAAGATCGACCAACTCGATTACCTGCTCGCAGCGTTGGGCAAGCGTGGCATTTATGTCACGACTGATTTGTTCGTCTCACGTCCGATTCCGTACAAAGATGTTGGGATCGACAAGCCTGGGAATGTTGGGATGGATGATTTCAAAATCATGATTCCGGCTCGCCCGGTTGCGTACGAAAATTGGAAGGCATTTGCGACGACGCTGCTGACGCATGTGAATAAATACACAGGCAAGCGCTACGCCGACGACCCGATTCTGGCATGGCTTTCGATGATTAATGAAGGCAACTTTGGGAACTTCACAAAACAGATGCAGGGCATCCCGGAATGGAAGACGCTGTGGAACGAGTGGCTCGCGAAGAAATATGCGACGCGTGACGAACTGGCGAAAGCGTGGGGCGATCAAATGAAGGCCGATGAAGACGCGTCGAAGGGCAACGTCGCGACGCCGAACAATGTTTACGCAGGGAACGCCCGTGCGCGCGATGAGATTTTGTTCCTCGGCGAGAAGGAACGCGAAATGGTGTTGAAGATGAAAGACTTTCTTCATAACGAAATTCATTGCGGCGCGTTGATCACGAATTCGAACGCGTGGACGAATTTTGCGACGGACCAGTACAAGCGCGAAGTTTACGATTACATCGACGATCATTTCTACGTCGATCATCCGAAGTTCCTGCAAGGCGACTGGCGGTTGCCGAGCTTCTGCGACAATACCAGCCCGATTGCGAGCGGCGCCTCGGGCGGACGGACGTGTGCCTTTACGCGCATCTTCGGCAAGCCGTTCACGATCACTGAATACAATTTCTCCGGGCCGGGACGCTTCCGTGGCGTCGGCGGAATCCTGACCGGCGCGATGGGATCGTTGCAGGGATGGTCGGGCATCTGGCGCTTCGGTTACGCGCACGATCACAGCAAATTATTCTCGCCGGTGCGGATGGATTATTTCGACATGGTCGGTGATCCGCTGGGCCAGGCGGCGGAACGCGCGTCGCTGTGTTTGTTCCTTAGAGGGGATATGAAGATGGCGCCGCATTCGGCAGTGATTCAGATGAATGTAGATGAATTGAAAAATCCACCCGCGAAGATTCCGAAACTTGCGGCTAGTTGGCATTGGGCGGCGTGGATATTGCGCATTGGAACGAGTGTGAGCAATGAGAATCGCAGCAAAGACGATCTACCTATGTTATCGAGAATGAATTTTTTAGAAATGAATATGTCGTATGCCTACGGCGCGAAATCAGAAGAAGTTCGTTCCGCAATTCAAACGTTTGGAGCGATAACGAAGGACAATCCATCAGACCCGGCAAAGAACATTTATCACAGCGAAACAGGGGAGATCACGATTGATGCTCCGAAGGACAAGATGACATTAAACACTCCGAAGACCATCGGCGGATATGCGAAGGCTGGCGAGACGATTACTGGAAATGGCGTTTCGATCACGATCGAAGGAGCCGATGCGACGGCGTGGATCAGTTCGCTGGACAAAGAGCCGATCAAGACGAGCAAGCGGCTGCTGGTCACGCATCTGACCGATTTGCAAAACACAGAGATCAAGTACGCAGAATCCGCGCGCAAGACGCTGCTCGATTGGGGTAAGCTGCCGCATCTCGTTCGGAATGGAAAAGCGACCCTGTCCGTTGAATTGCCCGGGAACGTTCAGTACGACGTGTGGGCGCTTTCGACCGGCGGCAAGCGCTTGGGGAAAGTGGACGCGACGAGCAACGGCGGCACATTGAAATTCACGGCGAATGTCAACGGAAATCCGGACGAAGGCGCGCGGATGTTGTATGAGATTGTGGCGAAATAGAACGAGCTTAAATTACGGTTCACCATTTTAAAATTCATGGAGAGCACATGAGCGACATTTTTATCACTGAAAACTTTTTGCTGGAAAGCCGGGCGGCGACGACGCTGTATCACGACTACGCGAAGGACTCGCCGATTTTTGATTATCATTGTCATCTTCCTCCGAAGGAAATTGCCGACGATCATCAGTTCGAAAATCTGACTCAGATCTGGTTGTACGGCGACCACTACAAGTGGCGCGGGATGCGCGCAGATGGTGTGGACGAAAAGTACATCACGGGCAAGGCCAGCGATTGGGAGAAGTTTCAGAAGTGGGCGGAGGTCGTGCCGCACACGTTCCGAAATCCGCTGTATCACTGGACGCATTTGGAACTCAAACGCCCGTTCGGAATTAGCGACCGGCTGTTGAGTCCCGACACCGCCAAAGGCATTTGGGACGAATGCAACGCCAAGCTCGCTCGCACGGATTTTTCGTGCCGGGGCATCATGAAGCAGATGAATGTCGTGTTGACCTGCACGACCGATGATCCGACTGACAGCCTCGAACACCACGTCAAGATTGCTGCCGATCCGTCGTTCGGAATCAAAGTGCTCCCGACATTTCGTCCGGACAAAGGTATGGCTGTTGAAAGCGCGGCGGGATTCAACGTGTGGGTGGACAAACTCGCAGCCGCCAGCAACACGCATATCGCCGATTGGAAATCGTACATCGACGCGATTCGCCAGCGCCACGATTACTTCCATTCGCTGGGCGGACGGCTCTCGGATCACGGTCTCGAAACGGCATACGCGGAGGACTACACGGAGTGGGAAGTCCGCAACATTTTTGCGAAGATCCGGCGCGGCTATGAGCTGTCATCGTGCGAGATTTTGAAATTCAAATCAGCGATGCTGTACGAATTCGGCGTCATGGATTGCGAGAAGAATTGGACCCAACAATTCCACATCGGCGCACTGCGCAACAACAACACGCGGTTGCTCGGAGCGCTCGGACCGGACACGGGATTTGATTCGATGGGCGACTGGCCGGTTGCACAGGCATTGTCGCGATTCCTGAACCGGCTCGACAGCGAAAACAAACTCGCCCGGACGATTTTGTACAACAATAATCCGAAAGACAACGACGTGCTGGCGACGATGACTGGCAATTTCCAGGACGGCACGATTCCCGGCAAATTGCAATTCGGCAGCGGCTGGTGGTTCCTCGACCAACTCGACGGGATGACGAAGCAGATCGAATCGCTCTCGAACATCGGCCTGCTGAGCCGCTTCGTTGGGATGATCACGGACTCGCGCTCGTTCCTGTCGTATACTCGCCACGAATATTTCCGGCGTCTGCTGTGCAACATCATCGGCGACGAAATCGAACGCGGAATACTGCCGCGCGACATGAAGTTGATCGGCGGAATGGTGCGCAATATTTGCTTCGACAATGCCAAGAATTATTTCGGGATGGAGTTGAAGAAGTAGAGTGGAAGTTCACCCTTCTCTCTTGCGGGTAAGGGGTAGGGCGCACGATAAATTTCATGTGCTCGGTGAAATCGAACGGCTACCCCTCACCCCTAACCCCTCTCCCGCAAGGGGAGAGGGGGGACCGGAAAACAACGAGGCTATCATGCGCAAAGTGGATCGGGGCGGCGGATGGCCGGCGGTGTGGTATACGTGGCGAAAAGCCCGCGAAGCTGGCGGGCTTTTAAAATTATGGAAGGCCATGCGCAGTAAGAATGCGTGCAAGACGTGCGCGCTGGGCATGGGCGGGCAAGCCGGAGGGATGGTCAACGAAGCGGGCCATTTTCCGGAAGTCTGCAAGAAGTCGCTGCAGGCGATGACGTCGGACATGCAGGGCGCGATCAAGGCTGATTTTTTCAAGACGTATTCCCTCGCCCAATTGAAATGTTTTTCGCCGCGCGAATTGGAATCGTGCGGACGGATCACGACGCCTCTTCTTCTCACGCGCGGTTCGGACCACTACAAGCCGATTGGCTGGAGCGACGCATTCGAACGCATCGCTTCGAAATTGCGTGGCATCGATCCGCGCGAATCGTTCTGGTATTTCAGTGGGCGCAGTTCGAACGAAGCGGGATTTTTGCTTCAACTCATGGCGCGGTTGTACGGCACGAATAACGTCAATAATTGCAGCTACTATTGTCATCAAGCCAGCGGTGTCGGGCTGTCCAGTTCCATCGGCAGCGGCACTGCGACGTTGACGCTTGATGACGTCGAAAAGGCCGACTGCGTTTTTGTGATCGGCGGCAATCCGGCGAGCAACCATCCGCGCTTGATGCGCACGCTGATGTCCGTGCGGCGGAGCGGGGGAGAGGTGATTGTGATCAATCCGGTGATCGAAACCGGGATGGTTCAATTCGCGGTGCCGAGCGATGTGCGGAGCCTGTTGTTCGGAAGCAAAATCGCGAGTCTTTATGTTCAGCCTGACATCGGCGGCGACACCGCGTTGCTGACCGGCATCGCAAAACGTATCGTCGAGATGAACGCGCATGACGTCGCCTTTCTCGAAAAGCACTGTGACGGTTGGAGCGCGTTGAAGGTACGTCTAGCCGATTTGCCCTGGGACGAAATCGTCCGGAAGTCCGGCGTCGAGCGCGACGAGATAGACGCGATTTCGGTACGTTATGCGAAATCTCGGAACGCGGTTTTCAGTTGGACGATGGGCATTACGCATCACGTTCACGGCGTTCAGAGTGTCCAAGCGATTGCGAATCTCGCGTTGCTGCGCGGCATGGTCGGTCGGCCCAACGCGGGGCTGATGCCGATACGCGGGCACTCGAATGTCCAAGGCATTGGGTCGATGGGTGTGACACCGCAGTTGAAAGACGCGGTGTTCAAGTCGCTCGAAAAACATTTCGGCGTGACGCTGCCGACGGACATCGGACTCGACACGATGGGCTGTATGGACGCGGCGATGGCCGGAACGCTTCGCTCCGGATTTTGCCTCGGCGGAAATCTGTACGGCTCGAATCCGGATTCAACGTACGCAGAGGCGGCGCTCGCGAAACTCGATCAATTGGTCTATCTCAACACGACGCTGAACACCGGCCACGCGCATGGCCTCGCAGCCCAGACGATCATTCTGCCGGTGCTCGCGCGTGATGAAGAACCGCAGGCGACGACGCAGGAGTCGATGTTCAATTTTGTACGCTTGAGCGACGGCGGCCCGGCGCGACTTCCTGGACCCATGAGCGAGATCGCGATCATCAGCGAACTGGCTCGCCGCGTGTTGGGCGATGCAGGGCCTGTGGATTGGCCGGCAATGGGCGACACGAACCGCATCCGCGAGGCCATCGGTAAAATCGTGCCGGGATGGGAACCGGTTTCGGACATCGCTCGGACGAAGAAAGAATTTCAAATCCCGGGGCGAACGCTGCACTCGCCGGTGTTCCCAACGCGGTCCGGAAAAGCGCAACTGAAAACGTTTGACCTGCCGGAACTTTCCGGCGGTGGCGAGTGGCTACGCTTGATGACGGTGCGCAGCGAAGGGCAGTTCAACACGGTCGTGTACGAAGAGGAAGATTTGTATCGCGGCCAGGATCGCCGGGACATTATTCTGCTGCACCCCAGCGACATCGAGCGGCTACGACTGGTTCCGGAATCGCGCGTGACGGTGTCGAACGAGACGGGGGCGATGAAGGGAATTATCGTCCGAGCATTCGACACCATCAAAGCAGGCAATGCACTGATGTATTATCCGGAATCGAACGTGCTGGTTCCGCGCAATGTCGATCCTGCGTCGAAGACTCCGGCGTTTAAGAATGTGTTGGTGCGGGTTGCCCACGCGTGACCGGCTGCACCACACTCCAAACCCACGCCCCGGCGATAACCACGAACAACCAGAACTCCCAAAGCCACGCGTACCCGTAGCAAAATTCAGGTCGGCGTTGGGACCAGATGTGAAATTCGTTGCAATGGTCGAGCGGAGGAGTTTCATCGACGGGCGCGAGATAGGACACGCATCCGGGTTGCGTTTTGGCGAAATTGATTCCGAATTGACCTTCAGTGACCGGTTCAAACGTGTGCAAGATGGTGCCATTTGTAGCGCACAGAAATCGCCGCTCCTGACTCCAAACGTACGCGAATTTGCCGTTGTCTGAAAAGTTGGCACTTGCTTTCGAATCGGCGAGAATTGTGACTCCTGTTTCGAGATTCCAAATGTGGAACGGGGAATTACACATGACACTTCTGTTGGCTATTTTGAGTTCGTTCGCTCCGGACGTTTCGACTAAACAGAGCGGCTGCGATGTGGTCCCAATCTTCCAAACCCTGAAAGTCGTTTGATTCGAACCGGTCGGACTGATGTGATTTTCAGCAGTCATGATCATCGTATTGTCGTTGGAAAATGTGCAAAAAGAACCTTCATAATTTCCAACTGACTGTTCGGCTTCGATATCAAAAAGGATGGTGCGGATTTGGCCAAACACGTTGGTGGCGATCCATTTGCTGTTCGGTGAAAAACAAACTTGGTCATAACGTCCGAGTGGTTCTTCACTTTCAACGTGCTTCGCAATTGCGATCAACTTCACCTTCGCGTCGGTGATTGTTGGAATTAGGCGGACAAAGGATTCATCGGATTCTTCGAGGAGCACACCGGCCCATTTCCCATCGGGAGAAAGAATGTACTCTTTGGCGCTTGGCAAGTCCGGCAATTCTCGGTTCCGTTTGAAGCCGGGTAATGAAACGATCCTGTATTTTCCGTCCGAATAGATAAGTGCGTTGGTGGCGCCTGATGGAACGGGGAAAAGGTGAAAATCACTGGATTTCATTTCTGGAACAATGATTTCTACTCCTGTATCTATCAGCCAGATTTGACAGCCCACATCTTTGGACGGGTCTGGTATATATATGTATGATGTGACGATGTAGGATTTTTCCGTAATCCAAGGTCCAAAACCAAATGAATTGACTTCTCTGCAAGGAATCGTAGTGAACAACCGTCCCGTATTCGGGTCATAGATGTGAATTACAGGTCGCATCGGATCATCCATGTTTTTGCGCAACGCATGGCTGACCGTGTAAATATACGCGTCTCCATCTGCGTACGCGGCGTACTCCAGCACATCCTTTTCCCGAATCGTCATCCGCACCTGCCACGGCTCACGATGCATCCACAACAACGCCCCACTCCCGCAGAGCAGCGACGTCAGCAGCAACGTGAGCAGCGAGAATCGAGGACGGAAGCGGATGGGCATGGATGCGGACTCGGCTTCGATTTACTGAG
>JBAXUS010000138.1:0-16911 GCA_037129555.1 Planctomycetota bacterium | reverse complement strand
CTCTCCCTCAAGGGGAGAGGGAACGGCAACTGCAAGTCCGTAGATGCACCCGCGATGATTTGAGCCGCTTGATTCCCCTTGATTTTACCCCTGCGTGACGTAATCTGTCGTTCTTAAAAAATCGTCGCGTGTTTTGAGCACGCTCCACGTGTTTCGCTCGGCTGAGGGTGCAGGATGTCCATTGGGAAGTTGATTGCACGCCTCTGTGTCGGCGGCTTGTTGGTCTATTTGCTCCTGCATAAGCACGGGGTGAATTGGCTGATGATCATTGAGCGCATGAGTGAAATTCCGCCGCTGACGCTGGCACTTGCGCTGGGAATTAATTTGGCCGGGCAGGCGTTGTCCGCATTTCGTTGGAGCACACTCTCCGAAATGGGCGGGCGTCCCGTGCGCTATCTGGACGCGTTGAACGTTTATTTTTGCGGCATGTTTTTCAATATCTGTCTGCCCACATCGATTGGCGGAGACGTGTTTCGCGTCGTTGGTTTGGGGCGCAAGACGGGGAGTAAAACCGCCGCGTTCGCATCAGTTTTCATGGACCGCAATGTCGGCTTGGGCGGGTTGCTTGCGGTCGGTTTGTTCGGTTCAGTCATGTCACAGACAACTGTCCGAGCGACGATTTACGAGCGGCTTTTTGAGTTCCAAGTCTGGCCCGCGTTTCTCGTGCTTATTATTGGCTACGTCCTCGTCAACATCGCCTTGTTCAACGAAACGGTTTACGCGTTCGCCACATCAACGCTTAAGACGTTACATCTCTCATTTTTCGTGGATAAGTTGAAACCCCTTCATGATGCCGTTAAAAATTACCACTTGCCGCTCGCGTATTTCATGTGGCCGTTCGTGATTTCACTCGTGTATCAAGCCAGCGAAGCCGGGCTGATCTGTGTCCTCGGGCGCAGCATGGGATTGAACCTGTCGATCTGGGCGTTCTGTTCGATGATGACGTTTCAAGCCGTCGCATCGCTACTGCCGATCACCTTCAGCGGTGTTGGAATTCGGGAAGCGATTTTCACATCCGTCGTCGTCGGCAAACTCGGCCCCGCGTTCAAAGACGAAGCGCTCGCATTGGCGGTCGTGTACTTCTTTGGGATTGTGCTGGTCTCGTCGCTGATCGGTGGCATCGTTTATTTAGTGGGTGGAATCACAAAACCGACCGCCGTCGAAATCGCTCAGCCCGTCACAGATGGCCCCGGAGGTGAGTGAGTCAAGATTTCAACCACACACAGTATTCTTTTCATCACAAATTCAAAATCTGTCCATGCGTAAATCGGTTTCATATTTATAATTCGCCGCCATGTCCATAACGAAAGTATCCGTTGTCACACCGATCCACAATGAGACGTCGAACATCCCGGAGTTGGTTGAGCGCATCGAAAAGACGATGGAGGCTTGGCGCACCGAGAGACCCGGGCGCGAGTGGGAGCATGTGGCGTGTGATGATCATTCTTCTGACGACAGCCTTGAACTGCTGCAAAAGCTCGTTGCGTCGCACCCGCGTTTGCGCCCCGTTTTGAATCCCAAACGTTCCGGCCAAACCGGCGGCTTCGAAACTGGTTTCCGTCATGCGACCGGCGATGTCATCGTCACGATGGACGCCGACTTGCAGAACCAACCCGAAGACATTCCGCTTCTTTTAAAGCCGATTGATGAAGGCTCGCTCGATCTGGTCAACGCCATCCGAACGCGTCGCCAGCACGCGAGTTCATTGATCGCGATTTCCAAACTGGGCAACTACCTCATTCGTTGGTTGATGGTCTGCCCCGTCAGCGATGCGGCGAGCAATTTTACGGCGTTGAAATCCAGTTTTGCCAAGAACCTGACACTCGTCGAAAACGATCACCGCTATGTGATTCCGATCTTCGTCCATCGCGGCATGGACCCGAAGCGAATCGGCGAAGCCAGCACCCGGCACGAAGCCCGCAAACATGGCTCGTCAAAATACAGCGCCTTCCGAAAAGCGTTGACCGGATTTCCGGAGTTGTTACGCTGTAAGAAGCGTATTAAACTAGGTTTCTATAACGATAAATGACGTTTGCGACATGTTGTCGGCTGACGTATTGCCGAACGCCGATAAGTTGCTAAAATGACCCGCTCGACTTTTAAATCGACAGAATGGCGATGTGCCGAACGACGCTAGAGGAGATCGTAAAAAACGTGCAAATCAAGAAGGTATTCATCTCAGGTGGTTGCGGATTTATTGGCTCTTACCTTGCCCGGCATCTGCTGAAGCAGGGTTGCGAGATCATGCTGTTCGATTCGTTTTTGAATTACATCGATCCGTTCACGAGCAACTACCAGTACTTCCTGAAAGCGCGTTTGGCCGACATCATGGGGCAGGTCAAAATCGAGCGCGGCGATTTGCGCGTCCAGAAGCGCATGCAGCAATTACTCAGCGACTGGAAACCCGATGCCGTGGTCCATCTTGCCGCGTTGCCGAGCGCCAAAGAATCGACGATGTATCCGACCGAAGCGTTGCAGATCAACGTGGACGGAACGCTCTCGTTGCTCGAAGGTGTCAAAGCCGCCGGCAGCGTCAAGCGCTTTGTGTTCACCAGCTCCAGTTTTGTCTACGGCAATTTCAAGCGCCCCATCGCCGACGAAGAACATCCGACCGATCCGATTGATGTGTACGGCGGGACGAAATTGACCGGCGAAATTTTGACGCGAGCCTACGCGAAGCAGCATGGTTTCGAGTACGTCGTCATTCGTCCGTCAGCGGTCTATGGATTCGGCGATTGCAACCGCCGCGTCACGCAGATTCTGATCGAAAACGCGATGAAGGGCAAGCCGTTGATCCTTCACGACGGTGGCCGCTCACGCATCGATTTCACCTACATCACCGACGTCGCGGACGGTTTCGCGCGCGCGTTGATGACCCCGGAAGCCGCGAATCAGACCTTCAACATCACGCGCGGCAATGCACGCAGCATCCTCGATTTTGCGATGGAAGTGAAAAAGTATTTCCCGAACGCCGAACTCGTCGAGAAGCCACCGGATACCTCGCGCCCGGAACGCGGGACGCTCAGCATCGAGAAAGCCAAACGCATCCTCGGCTACAACCCGCAGATCGACATCGAACAAGGGATCGCGGAATACATTCAGCGCTTGAAAAACGAAGGACCGAAGTAGCGCGTTTGAAGACGTCGATTATCTATTATCGAACTCATCCGACAGAGTATCCTGTGGCATTCGGCCACTCATTCGTATCGCAATGCGATCATAGGAGTGACTGATGCGGCTTTTCGTGCGGGGTACATGCCGAAGATGACGCCGGAGATGATTGATAGCATAAAGCTGCCGATGACAGCGGGGACGGTGACGGTTACCGGCCAGCCGGTGTAGACTTCGACTGCGTAAATTCCGCCGAAGCCCATCAGGACGCCGATGATTCCGCCGCTCATTGTCAGTGCCAGTGTTTCGATCAGGAATTGGATCATGATGTCGGAACGTCGGGCGCCGAGTGCGCGGCGGATGCCGATTTCTTTAGTTCTTTCCGTGACCGAGACTAGCATGATGTTCACGATTCCGACGCCGCCGACCAGCAGCGTGATTCCGGCGACGAGGAGCAGCACCAGATTGAAGACTTCCTGCGTGTGCTGTCGCTGCGCCAGCAATTCGACCGGAACGGTCACTTCGTAGTCCACCTCTTTATGATCTTTGCGCATGATGGATTCGATCGGTCTCTTGCACGCGATGGGGTCTTCGCATTCGAGAATCATCTGATTGATTTCGAGCTTGTAGTATTCGTACGAACCGGCCTCCTGTTTCATCGACGCGGAACCGAATCGGGAAAAGGCGAGATCGAAGGGGATGTAGATGACGACGGCATTCGTGGCTGAATCGCCCGATTTCGAGTCCTTTCCTGACGCTCCGGTATCCAGGAGATTGGACTCCGGTGTCACCGTTCCGACAACTTTAAAGACGGTCCCACCGATGTCGACTTCCAAACCGTACGGGTCGCGGCCCTGATTGATATCCTGCGGAAGCGGCGCGGCCATCATGCAACTTTGCGACTGCGGCAATTCATCAAGCGCGCACAGCAGTCGACCGCGTTGTACGGCCAAGGAGTGCAACTTGAAATAGTCCTGATTGACGCCCAGCACGCGGGCGTTGACTTTGTGGCCTCGTATGACGACGGGGCGGGTGACTTCGTGAACGGTGACGACGCGTTGGACGCCGGGCAACAGCGCTTTGCAGCGGGCCGCGTCTTTGCGTGTGATGCCGTAGCTGACGATACGCCACGCGTCCGAATTGTCCGACGATTTCGGGCTCGGCTTCGGCTGCGGTTTTTGCGACGTGACGATGATGTTGCGAAGTCCGAGATGCTCCATGTCGTTGAGGAGCTGGCGTCGCGCGCCTTCGCCCACCGCCAGCATGCTGAGCAACGCGGAGATCGCCAGGACGATGCCGAGGACCGCGAGGAAGCTGCGCATCTTGTGCCGCAAGACGCCCATGATGCCGGCAAGCAGGTAGTCGAGAAATCGGTACATCGTGCCTTTCAGGAACCGTGTTGGAAGGTGAGGGTTGAATCGCTTTCGATCAGG
This sequence comes from Planctomycetota bacterium, assembly GCA_037129555.1. Taxonomy (GTDB): domain Bacteria; phylum Planctomycetota; class SZUA-567; order H5-PLA8; family H5-PLA8; genus JANXLS01. The sequence goes on along the minus strand of JBAXUS010000138.1, from coordinate 12,367 downwards.
CCGTCGTTGAGTTTTATCTGGCGCGATGCTTTGGCCGCAATGCTCTGATCGTGTGTGATGATCAGCACTGTCTTGCCAGCGTCGCGCACGCTTTCGAAAATCGTCATGATTTGGGCGCAGGTTTTAGAGTCCAGATTTCCAGTGGGCTCGTCGGCCAGGAGAATCTCGGGTTCGCGAATCAGCGCGCGAGCGATGGCCGCGCGCTGCTGTTCACCGCCGGATAATTCCGGGGGCTTGTGTCCGCAGCGTGGTCCGAGGCCGACTTTTTCCAAAGCTTTCAAGGCGCGTGTACGGCGTTCACGGTGAGGAACGCCGGCGTAAAAAAGCGGGATTTCGACGTTCTCCAGAATCGTCAACGACTGGATCAAATGAAACGCCTGGAACACAAATCCGATGGTCCGGGAACGCAAATCGGCTTCGTCATTATCCGAGAGCGTGCTGACGTCGGTGCCATTGATGAGCACTTGCCCGGACGTGGGGCGATCGAGGCAACCCAATAGCGCCATGAGCGTGGATTTGCCTGAGCCTGACGGACCGGTGATCGCCACGAATTCGCCTTTGGAAATGCGCAGATTGATGCCCTTCAAGACCGTCAACTTGCCGGTGGAGATGGGGAAGCTTTTCTCGATGTTTTCTAAACGAATCATCGCGCCCACCTATTCCTTTCCCGGTTTGTTCGAAGCCGCAGGCGTCGTTGCAGGTTGATCCGGTTTTGCAGGAAGTGGGATGTGCTCAGGCTCGTAGAGCAGAACGGACTCGCCTTCTTTCAGGCCTTCCAGCACGACGGCGTGCGTGTCGTTGTTGCTGCCGAGTTTGAGTTCACGGATCTGTATGACGCCTCCATTGACGTACGCGAAATTACGGCCCTCGTGCGTGAAGACGGCGTTGACAGGCACCAGCAGGACCTGCTTGAGCTCAGCGATTTCGATCTCCAGTTTGGCACTCACGCCAGGCTTGATTTTCAAATCGCCTTTGCGGAGATGCACGACCAATTCGTAATTGTTTGTGGCATCGAAATAGCTTCGACTGGCCACGTTTCCGATTTTTTCAACGGTGCCGATTTCATGGAGTTCGGGATACGCGTCGGAACTGATGATGACCCGCAGGCCCTTCTTGACGCGATTGATGTCCACTTCCGGCACCGTTGTCTTGACGATCAATTCGTCCATTTTCGGCAGCGTGATCACGGTCTGATTCATGTAGATCTGCCCGCCGACGCGGATCGGTGCGCCGTCGCCTCGGTAGTAGCGCATTTCGTCATTGCTCGAATCACCATAGAGCACGAGTCCGTCGTTGGGAGCCTTGAGCGTCGTGCCATCGAGCTGCTCTCTGACAAAGGCGAGGCGTGTCTTATGTCCTCTTAGCTTCTCCTGTTTGGATTCGAGTTCTGCCGTTTTCTGGCGCAACTTATTGGCGTTTACATTTTCGATCATCAGCACGGCGGCGCGAGTTGTTTCGAGGTCCGCTTTTTTCGAATTCAACATCACCGGTCGCGAGTACTTCCGGAAGACCTCGAGCTCGCTTGTCGCAACTTCCATTTGAATCTGTGAGGAACGATAACGAATGCGCTCTTTTTCAATGTCCGTTGGTGTCGCGAAGCCCTGGGCGATCACGTCTTTATCCGTGATCAATTCATACGATTCTTTGGCCTGTTTGACTTCGGATTCCGCCTTTTCGATTTCCAATTTCATCTTGCGTTCTGATTGCGGCAATTCGCCGTTCTCGGCTTTCTCGTATTCCATTTGAGCGGCTTTAAATTTGAATTGGGCCTGCGTCAGCGCCTCAGCGTTTTCCCGCCTCGCAATCTCCACGACCTGCTGGGCGATTTCGACTTCTGACTCAGCGAATTTGCATTCCGCTTCCGCTGCGGTGAGGTCGGTCAATTGCTTGGTGTTATTGAACGTGACCAATTCTTCGCCTTTTTTCACGTAGGCACCTTCCGATACCAACGTGGCGATCATCAGACTTTCGGCTTGAACTTTGTGGAAAATTTTGATCGATTCTTTGGCGTCGATTCTGCCAGTACGTGACAGTGTGATGCGAATATCACCCCGCGTTACGTTGGCCACGACTTCTTTGGGAATCAGTTTCACCACCGCATCGCGTTTGTTGCCGCCCAATCCATAAAACCAAACTGCCGCAGCCGCACATACAAGCGCCGCGAGCACAAAAAATATCTTCACGGGCTAATTCTCCTTTGGAGCGGCGTCAGTTTCGTCGGCGGTCAAGTCCGCGAGGTTGCGTTCCTTCGGGATTCCATTCGCCTGTAAATCCAACACGCCTAAACTTCGGCGCAATTGCAGATCGGCGATGGCGTGATCGACAATGAATTGAATGTTGTCGTTACGCGCTTTCAACAGCGCCTGTTGCGCATCCGTCACATCGCGGCTCGTTTTCACGCCCTTGCGGAAAAGTGTTTCGGCATACGCAAGACGCTTCTCCGATGTCACCAGAATCTTCTTCTGAACTTCCATCGACTGTTCGATGCGGGTCAAATTGCGCAGCAGTCGCCGCACTTCTGCTGCAAGGTTGTCGCGGAACAAGGACGTCACGCGGCGCGCTCGGTCGAGATTCAATTCGGCCTGTCGCGCGTTTACTTTTTCGTTCACCTTATCCAGCGGCAAAACCATGGTCAGTCCTGCCGTTGCTGAGCGATCTTTGAATTGCTGATTCACGAACTGCCGCGACTGAGCCTGAGTCCCTGCGGTCAATTGAAAATTCAATTCCGGCAACAAGCTGTTCTGCGTGATCGCAATGCCGCGCTCCGCATCGGCTAATTGGTCTTCAAGATTGGCCAAGTCGAGACGATTCTCCACCGCCAACCGGATCGCCAATTCGGCATTCAGCTGAGCTGGCACGAGCTTCGGCAATTCGTCAGTCCGAATGTCAAGGGGTACGTTGTCAGGAATACCCAGAAACGTTTTGAACGTCAGCAACGAGTCTTTATGCGATTCGGTCGCATCGCGAAAATCGTTCTCAGCTTGCAAGCGCTCCTGCTCAGCGCTCAACACATCCAGCTCCGATTGACGCCCGATTTTGAATAACGCCTGCGCGCGACGATACTGGAAATCCGACTGCGCAAATCGCTGCTTGTTATTCTCGACGACCTGAACCTCACGGAGCAGATTGTAGAATTGGCGAATTACTTCGATTGTAAAATCCTCGCGGAATAATTCGAAGCTGCGCAGTCGATACGTCATGTTCCGTTCGGCCTGAGTGAGCGGTTCGCGCGCTACGGTTTTGCCAAAACCTTTCAGCAGCGGCTGGGTCAACGTGAAGAGCGCCGAACTTGAATACGAGTCCGAGCCCGGACGAAGCGTCGCGTTCCCGGATGTATTCAAGGTCAGATTCAAATGCGTGGAAAGTTCAGTCTCGACATCCACGCCGAACGATCCAGTCGCGGTGAGTGCCCGGGCAGAAGGCGTGTTGCTTCCAAGCACGCCCAACACGCCGCTCAAATGCGGATCGTAGCGGTGCCGCGTTTGAATATAACTCAGCGCCGTTTGCGTATTATTATCGCGTTCGCCTGCGTAGTCGCGATTGTACTTCGTCGCGATTGAAATGGCGTCACTGAGCGAAAGCTTGGTGAGGTCTTTGACGTCCTTTAACGCACTAACCGTCACTTCCGGTCGGCTCGTGCGATTATCAATGGCGTGTTTCAGGCGCACTTGGCGATCCGATTGAACGGCCGAGTTGGTCTGCTCAACCAGAATCTCTGCCCGCTCCCCTTCGCCACACAGGGCCCGCGCCGCAATTCCAATCGAAACGATCATGACGAGATTCAACGTCAAAATCTTTAAGAATGAACCCAAGTTCCCCCCTCTTTAGAAGTCGCTTCTCACATCATTGTCTTGAATCGTCAGAATCGACGTTGCTAAAATTTTTTGCATGATACTGAGTTCGAGTATTGCACAACTCGAAAAAACAGCAGTCACATGAATAAATTAAGAAAGGGATTTTAAGTCAATGAACTTTCGGTACAGATGGCGCATTGAAAAGCACTCAGTTTCGAGATAACGAAAATGTGGCAATTAGGACGCCGTCGTTCAGGTTCACGTACCACGCACGCACCGTGAAACGGCATCAACGATCACGTCGTTGCCAAGCCGTGTGCGGCGCTCGGGTAGCTCTTACTGCGCACGTACCAGACTTCGCCTGAAGTGACCGACGCGTTGAAGGCTGCGGTCAACGGCGGCGCGGATTTGATCCTGTACTTCGGCCACGACAACGCAGCGCGTTTGGGCAACTGCGGTGGTGTTACAAAATAAAACAGGGCGGGCTAAAAAGCCCGCCCCACTTTTGTAGACTCGATAAGAACAACGCGTTTATTCGTAGAACACTTCCGCCAATTCCAGGAACGATTTCGGCAGCAGCTTGTAGACCTTCTTGAGGGTCTGGTTGTCGCGGACTTTTCCGGCCATCGGAAGGGTCGTGACGTCCAAGCCATTGAGCACAACCATGTGGCCGTAGTTCTTGGCGATGACCGCTTCGGCGGCTTTGACTCCATAGCGCGTTCCGAGGATGCGGTCATACGCGCACGGCGAACCGCCGCGTTGCAAGTGTCCCAGCGCAATCGCGCGCGATTCGAGACCCGTCTTCTTTTCGATGGCTTCCGCCACCGCGTCGCAGACTTCGCCCGGGCGCAACACAGGATTGTTGAATCCGTCGCGTTCGATTTCCTGTGACATGACCCATTCGCCCGCCGGGCCTTTCTTCAAGCGCGGCTTCAAATCGATGCCTTGAATCGACGCGCCTTCAGCGACGACGACGATGCTGTGGAGCTTGCCATGAGCGCGACAGTTTTTGACTTCGTTCGCAATCGTGTCGATATGGACCGGCTTTTCCGGGACGGCGATGTAATCCGCTTCGCTGGCTAAACCTGTGTACGCCGTGATCCAACCTGCGTGACGGCCCATGCACTCGATCACCATGACGCGGTGATGGCTCGCCGTGGTGACGCGCAAATCGTCGATACACTTCGTGGCCTGTTCGACGCTGGACCAGAATCCGAACGTGAAGTCCGTGCCTTCGACGTCGTTGTCGATCGTCTTCGGAACGCCGACGATGTTGAGCTTGTGATCGCGGTTTAGGTAGTGCGCGATTTCGAGCGTGTCGTCGCCGCCGATGGCAACCAGAGCGTCGAGGTTCAGTTGCTCGAATGAAGCGATCGCTTTTTTGAGGTCCTCTTCCTTGCCGGCCTTGTACAGATTCGTGCGGGAGGTGCCGAGCACCGTGCCGCCTTGATGCAGAATTTCGTCCACGTTCACTTTGTTCAACGGGCGCGTGTTCTTGTCGCGCAAACCAGCCCAGCCGTCGATCAAACCAATAACATTATAGTCCTTGCTCTCGCGCGCCAAACGGATCACCACCGCTCGAATCACCGCGTTCAAGCCAGGGGCATCGCCGCCGCCCGTGAGAATGCCAACGTTCTTCATTACTTCCTCCAAAAATATGTGAGACCGCACAGACACTGAGTATAATCGCGCTGGCTGTCGGCTTCAATTGGATTGTTAAAATGGTTTCCTCGCAAAGACGCAAAGTTCCGCAGAGGCGCAAAGAGCGGCAATAAGAGGAGCAAATAGGTTCGCGATGGATTGCACACTTGACGACAATTTCACTCCGGCATCGTCCGCCGAGTTCTCTGAACTTGAACGCCGCGACGTCGTGTTTACATCCGCTGGTCCGGTGACGATCCACCGTCCGTTCGGTCGCGAATCGAAGGGTGATGTGTTGTTGTTGCCGGGATGGAGCGGGCCGCGCACAGGTCCTGCTGACGCGCTTGTTTTTATCGCGACGCGACTCGCTGAAAACGGATGGACCGCCACGCGATTGGATTTGCCCGGACGAGGCGACGCGCCAGCGAGCGCTCCGGTTGATCTCGACGGGATGATCGCAGCAGCGTCCGGTGGCGTGTCCGAATTCAAATCCAAGCGGCGTGTGTTGCTGGGAATTTGTTCAGGCGGCAACGTCGCACTCGGTGCCGCTCCGTTAAAAAATTGTGCAGTCATCGACACGGTTATCGCAATCTCGACGTTTCCCTTTCAACCTGCGCGAACACAGAATTTCGATCGCCTGCGCCGCTGGAACAATCTCAAACGATACGCCGCGAAAGCGCTTTCTCCGGCCACATGGTTGCGCTTGATCAAAGGCGAGATCAACGTGGATCGCGTAAAGAAAAATGTCGCCGCAACGGACGCAACAGCTGGCACCCGAAATTTGAAAGATAGCGCGCGCAACATCGAAAAAGAACTGCAACAATGGAAAGGATCCGCGCTCTTCATTTGGGGTGGGGGAGACGAAGAAGCGCCACCCGCGCGAACGCATTACGAGAAACTACACGCCACAGGATTGGGTGCGCCGGGACGTGTACGGTTTCACACGGTACCCGGAGCGAATCATAATTTTTACGGCAAGGCGTGGAGAGAAGAAATGGTGGCGGAGATACTAGCGTTCTTGGAGAAATAACGGTTACGTTACTTCTAACGCTTTCAGCATCTCCCCCGTCAACACCACCCGCTCCCGATTCAATTTTTCCCACGACCACTGCGAAATCAGCTCGCTCATCGTCGCTTCGTTTTCCATGATAAGGCCCGACCATTTCGCCAGTGTACCGACGATACGCTCAGGGCGAATTCCTTGTTCACGAAACGATGCGATGCGGGCGTCGCCGTGGCGTTTGGCCAAGCGCTTTCCATCCGGGCCGACGACGAGTGGGACGTGCCCATAGAGCGGGGGAGGGGCATTGAGTAAATTATAAATCAACAATTGTCGCGCAGTGCTGGGAATCAGGTCGTCGCCGCGCACAACTTCGGTCACGTTCGACGCGATGTCGTCGGCAACGACCGCGAGCTGATACGCTGGATTCCCGGGCGAACGCGCGACAATGAAATCGCCGACTTCCATATGCGGATCATTGCGATGAACGCCGCTGAGCAAGTCAGTGAATTCGATGTCGCCGGGCGAGGTCTTCAACCGCCACGCCGGTTCGCGACCGGTTTCTGTGGCGCGTGTTTGGATCTCAGACTCGCTTCGAGTTCGGCACGTTCCAGGGTAACGCAATTCGTAATCGCCTTCGTTCGGAGCGCCTTGCGATGCTGCGAGCATGTCGCCGCGTGTGCAGGCGCACGGGTAGAGTGCATCCTGGGATTTCAAGCGCGCGAAAACATGTTCGTAATACGCGCGACGATGGGTTTGAACACTCGTTTCGCCGTCCCAATCGAAGCCGAGCCAGTGCAGATCATCAAGCATTTTCTCGGCGACGCCGGGTTTGACGCGCGGCGTTTCGAGGTCTTCGATGCGCATTAAAATCTTGCCACCTTGAGCGCGGATCGAGAGCCATGCCCACATAAAGGTGCGGATGTTTCCGAGATGCAAAGATCCCGTCGGCGACGGGGCGAGGCGGCCAATAATGGGGGTTGAATTCACGATCAACATCCTGGGCTTGAGTTCGGCACGTTGAACCTTTCGGTGCAGCACTTATACTCGTGTCGCATTCCAGTTTCATTCACATTAAAATGGACGCGACCCTTTTCGGCTCACCTTTTTTAAATGTAGAAAGCACACCATGATTGCCACTGCATCGCCTTTGAATTTGACACTCCGACACGCGTTTTCGACATCGCGTTCTACTCAGCATGTCGCGGAGAATGTGCTGCTGGAAATCCGCGACGGCGACCTGATCGGGCGTGGCGAAGCGTCGCCGGTGCACATCTATAATCAGACACAAGCGAGCTGTATTCGCGCGTTGACGACAATGGCTAAGCGACTCGTCACTCGCGATCCATTTGAACTCGAAACAATACTCGCCGATCTGCGCGCGCGCTTTCCGGGCGAGCCGAGCGCGATTGCCGCAGTCGATATTGCGCTGCATGATTTGCTTGGAAAAAAGCTGAATCTGCCACTGTGGAAATGGTGGGGACTCGATCCAAAAAAGACGCCGCAGACCTCGTTTACCATCGGCATTGATTCTATGGAAAAGGTCGTCGCGAAAGTGGCTGAAGCGCAGAAATATCCGGTGCTGAAAATCAAATTGGGCGTCGCGGGCGACATGGAAATACTGCGCGAAGTCCGGCGTCTTGTTCCCAAAAAAGTGCTGCGCGTGGATGCAAATTGCGGATGGACGGTCAAAGAATCCATTCAAAATGCGAAGGTGCTGGAGGAACTCGGCGTTGAGTTTTTGGAGCAGCCGATTCCTTCTGGAAACAATGCCGCGCTGAAAAAAATCAAGAACTCGATTGGCATTTCGCTGATGACCGACGAATCGAGTCTCGTGCCCGGAGACGTTCCCGCGTTAGCTGGTTGCGTGGATGGCATCAACATCAAGTTGGTGAAATGTGGCGGGTTGCGCGAGGCCTTGAAAATGATCCACATCGCGCGGGCGTGCGGTTTGAAAATTATGTTGGGATGCATGATCGAATCGAGTGTGTTGATCGGCGCTGCGGCGCAATTATCGCCGCTCGCGGACTACGCGGATTTGGATGGCAATGTGTTGATCGCGGACGATCCATTTAGCAGCGTGAAATTGGACAAGAAGGCCAAGCTGATACTGAATGATCGCGCTGGGATTGGGTGTGAGAAAATCGTTTGACGCTGACACGCACGAACTTTCTTATTCAACGCTACGCACCAATTGCCGGGAGCGCGCGTACATTAAACCAAGCGTGATCCAATACGGCGCTGAGTATGGCGGGCCTTCGAGGCTCACGGTGAAAAACGCGAAGACCAGCGTGTAGCCGAAATATAGAAGGAGTCCTTCCAGCAGCGGGTCTCCACCGGAGGATTTCAACGCGTTAAATGTGGCACGTAACGTGGCGATGAGAATCGCGACGAGCAGCACGAATCCGATGATGCCGTAGCGGTAGAGCGTGTTCAAAAAACTGTTGTGCGGGTCGAGACCTTCGCGGTCGTTGCCGTAATGAAATCCTGTCGAATAAAGTGCTCGATAAAACCACGGTTTTCCCACGCCAGCTCCAACGATCTGGTGACCTTCGCTCCAATCCGAGGCCATGCGCTTCCACACGAGAAAACGCCACATGTTGTTGCGGATGCTGACAGTCGAAGTCGCGACGAAAACAGCTTGAAGTTTGTGGACTTCGGGATCATCGACGCGCGTCATCGGCGGGCGTGTGGAGGTCAGGCGCAGAGCAGGATCAGTGGGCATTTCGGTGCGGTTATACAGGGCGAAGAGATCGGCATAGTGACCGAGCCGCCACGCCTTCACTTCGCTGGACGCTTCGGTGCCGGGCTGTTCCGGTTTTTTATTAGCGGTGCGCAGGACGATGAAGCCGAGACCAAGGACGGCGAAGATCGCGACGACGAGTGCGGTGCGTTTGAGTGGGCCGCGTTGTTTGAAGTACGCAAGCACGAGGCCCATGAAGAGCGCGAGGCCGAGCGCTCCGAGGATGCCGACGGGAACGACGGATTGCATCGGTCGAACGCCCTGCCGCCAACCGACAAGGCACAGACCGACGATTGCAAAATCGCGTGCGATCCACGAGCGCGTTGTGACACAAAAATATATTAATCCAAGGATCGCAATGGGCAGCGTTTGCTGGCCATAGATTGGCATCCATTCGCCATATTCCGGGCGGCCATTGGCGTCGAGTCTCGGGTCGAGCCAGCCCATCGTATCGGCAGCAGCGCAAAGGATCGCAGCGGCGATGGCGCCCCAGATCGCGACGCGAATTTGCGTTTTACTTTGACCGAAAAAGATGACCGCGTAGATGAAGAAAATCGGATACATCGCGAGCGCGCTTTGGCGGAAAATGAGGTACGTGTCACCGCTGTTGAATGCAGCGACGAGCGCATGCAAAGCACCCCAGGCGATCAGCGCGAGCGGGAGATAAAATTCTCGGCCGAACGTTTCAGTGAACTTTCTGTTCCACGAGATTTCAGAGGAGCAACGGAACTGCGCTCGGACTTCGAGTAGCGCGATGGGGAAGAGTGCAAGGAGCGTGGTTTCGGTCACGAATAAATACGACGCAACTTTGGGCGAGGTGGAGTTGAGCCATTTCCAAATCGCTGGGTCGCCGAGATTCAAATGAGCGAATTCGCGGCGAGCGATCAATAGGCCTGCGAGCAGCACGAGAAAGATGACGCGCGCGGCGGTCGTCAAAAGGGTCATGCCACGATCAATCACGGACTCGCTCCTCCGTTCCGGTGCGGTCTAGCCCGGCGCGTTGCAGGGCGAGGCGCGCGACGAAATGGGAGTTGTGAAAGACGTAGCGTTTCCACAGGCGGCGCGGTTCGGAGCAGAAGCGGTGGAGCCATTCGAGGCCCGCGCCCTGCATCCACGCGGGCGCTTGCGGAACAGTGCCGGTGTGGAAATTAAACGCGGCTCCGACGCCGATTTGGACGGGCACGATATTGGGAGCATGAAGCGCCATGAAGCGCTCTTGTTTGGGCGCTCCGAGCGCGACGAAGACGATCTGAGCACCGCTTGCATTAATCGTTTCTATTTCACGCAGCAGTCCTGGATCATCGGCGGGACGTTCTCCGAACGGCGGAGCGCAGACTCCGGCGACGCGAAGAGTGGGATGACCTTGCTGCAATATTTTGGCGAGCTGCTCGGGAACTCCGGGCGCTCCGCCGTACAGATAGATGGGCGCTCCGCGTTGCGCGGCGGCGGCGCAGAGTTCGAGCATGAGTGTCGGGCCGTAGACGCGACCGGGCAGTTTTCGTCCGCCCAAAATATGGTGCGCCCAGACGAGCGGCATCCCGTCGGGGACGGTCAGGAGCGCTTCGTTTAACACGGCGCGATACGACGGATCGTGGCGGGCCATGGAGACGCAGTGGACATTCGCGGCGCAGACGTACGCGCCGGGTTTGCGTTCGGACGCGCGCGCCAGCACGGCCTCGACCGCTTCGACGTAGGTGACGGAAGCGATGTGGGTGCCGAGAATATTGAGCCGCTCGATAGGCGGCAGGGGTGTCGTGTTGGGATGGAGTTCCGGCATCGGCTCGCGTCTTTGAAAACAATTGGTGGTGTCAGACACAATTCTGATCATAACTCATTTTCGCGGTGTAAAAAGTGCGTGGCGAAAAATTCAGATTGTGGTTAAAAGCTTCGCCACGAATTCGTCCTCATCACCGCAACCCGCGATTGAACTGGTACCCATTTTATGGCATCTGAAGCGTCCGTGAAAATCGAAGCAAAAACATTGAGCGAGTTGTCGTCCAGCCAATGGAAATCAGGCATTGCGGCGTGGCTGGGTTGGCTCTTCGACGGCTTGGACATGCACTTATATGGGTTGGTGGCGATGCCGTTTGTGGCCCAGCTTCTTCACACATCTGATCAGACCAGTCCTGACGTTCGCGAAAAAAGTTCGATCATTCAAGCTGCGTTTTTGGTCGGCTGGGCACTCGGCGGCGCATTCTTCGGACGCTTGGGTGACATCATCGGCCGGAGCCGTGCACTGAGCATGACGATTCTGGCGTACGCTATGTTCACGGGATTATCGTTCTTCGCGCAAACGTGGTGGCAGCTGATGATTTTCCGATTTATCGCTGCGCTGGGTATCGGCGGCGAGTGGGCGGTGGGTTCAGCGTTGTTGTCGGAAACATGGCCAAAGAAATGGGGGCCGTGGATTGCGGCGGTGTTGCAAACGGGCGTGAACATTGGCGTGATGCTGGCGTGTCTGACGACGTATGTGCTCGCGGACTATCCGGAACGCTACGTGTTCTTGGTCGGACTGTTGCCCGCGTTACTCGTGTTTTGGATTCGAAAAGCCGTTCCGGAGCCGGAAGAATGGCACGCTGCGAAATTGGCCGCGACCGGCAAAGGGCCAAGCGTTCTTGAACTTTTCCGGGGCAGTGTGCTGCGTACAACGGTGCTGACAATTCTGGTGTGCGCGTGTTCATTGACCGCGTGGTGGGCGTTTTTGTTTTGGCACATCCAACACATGCGCAGCCTCCCCGACATTGCAAGCTGGACTGATGCGGAGAAAAAGCAGTTGGCCAGCACCGCGTTTTTTCTGGTGATTTCAGCGTCCACACTGGGCAATTTTTTCTCGGGCTGGATGGCATCAAAGCTGGGCTACCGACGCGCGATCGCTTTGAACTGTTTGGGCTTTTTCATCGCGACATGCGTGTCGTTTTTGATACCGCGCGATCATACATCGACGCTGTGGTGCATCCCGTTTGTCGGATTTTTCGCAGGCGTCTTTGGGTTGTTCACGATGTACCTGCCGCCGTTGTTTCCAGTTCTCTTGCGGACGACGGGCGCAGGATTTTGTTATAACATCGGGCGTATCGCGGCAGCGGCGGGCACAGTGTATTTCGGATTGTTTGCCAAAGTGGGCGACTTCCGAATGACGTTGCTGTACTCCGGATTCCTGTTTGTTCCCGCGATGGTTTTCGCGTGGTTCTT
>JBAXUS010000137.1:0-16919 GCA_037129555.1 Planctomycetota bacterium | reverse complement strand
ACTATAGTAGTTTGAGATTCTCATTGACGGACAATTATTGATCTGGGTAATAATTGATAAGTGTCACGTCCATACCGTTCAGCGATCAATTCCAACTGTGCTTCAATAACGACCCAAACCAGCGTTTAAATCACATCAGCGAATTGCCGTTCCGTGCTGCGGAAATACCAGATACCGCTCATTAATAAAAGTACTGATACGCACACCGACAAAATCATGCCATCCGCATAAATGGGCTGCGATTCGCCCAGGATACTCCAGCGAAAACCATCGATCGCTCCGACCATCGGATTGGCTGAATACAGCAATCGCCACTCGCTCGGAATGATGCTGCTGCTAAATCCAACCGGCGACACGTAGAACCCAAATTGGACGATGAATGGAACGATGTAGCGAAAATCGCGATACTTCACGGTCAAAGCCGAGAGCCACAACCCCGCGCCCATCGCCGATGCAAACGCGAGCAGCGTGAATATCGGCAGGAACACGATGCGCCAGTCGGGGACGAAGTGATACCAGAGCATCAGTCCGGCCATGATCACAAATGAAATCAGGAAGTCCACGAAGCTGACGACGACCGCGCTCGCCGGTGTGATCAGGCGCGGAAAGTACACTTTGGAAATCAAATTCGCGTTACCCAGCACACTGTTTCCAGATTCGGACAACGCATTGGCAAAAAACTGCCAAGGCAGCATGGCGGCAAAGACGATGATCGGATACGGCGCGTCGCCTGGCTTCGCGAGATTCGCCAAGCGCCCAAAAATGACGGAGAATACGATCATGGTCAGGAGCGGACGAAGTACGGCCCACAACACGCCGATCACGGTCTGTTTGTATCGGACCAAAATGTCGCGCCACGCAAGGAAATACAACAACTCGCGGTAGCGCCAGACGTCGTGCCAATATTGCAAATCCGAGCGCCCGGCTTCGATGACGATTTCCGTCTCGGCTGTGCTGGATGCAATGGACGTACTGGTCGTGTCACTCATCTCAGGCTTAGTCCAATTCCGGTTCGACACAGGATTCGTCAATGGCCAGTTCAGCGGCCTTGCCGAGAAAATCCACGCGCAGGATCAAATGACACGCAGGGCCTACACGTAGCAATTCGCCGGAGAGTCCTTTCATGGGTCCGCGCACGACTCGGACACGCCGACCGATTTCGCCAAACCGTGCTTCCCGCAAACTCGAATCGCGGTCCAGCGCCAAAGCGATTTGCGATAGTTCCCGCCCCAAGGTCACGGGGTCCGGCGGAATCAGAATATCGACGACTTTCCGCGACTCGAAAACTTTGTGCCGATCCATCGAATTGCTGTCATAAAACACATAACTCGAAAACAGCGGGGCGGCCCAATTTTTGATACCGGATTTATATACCTGCCGTTTTGAAATCAGCGGAAGAAAACACGCAACACCGCGCTGTCCGAAATAGTCTTCAACACTGCGTTCGCATCGGGGCTTTGTCCAGGCGACCGCCCAATTCGAAACGTGAGGGAACGGAGCGGCGATGGCCTCACTTTCGTCGCTACTCGGAATTTTGGGCATACTCCGTCCCCGTCGATTCGATAAAACGAACTCTACACCGACATTTTGACAAGTGACTGAACACCTGCCGACCGCATTTTTCAATAACCGACTTGAAAGAAGACAGCACAGCTTTGCCGCCCTCTTTATATACCCCGCACCGCACTTATTTCACGTCTTCGATTTCATCATCGTTCTCATCAATGTCGTCATCGTCGTGCATCGGTGGCAATGGTGGCTTCGCGATGGGGCCGCCGTTTTTTGTGCCTGGCTTTTCATCCCGGCCATAGCCTTTGCCGTAGCCGTAACCATAACCCGAACCATATCCGTAACCATAGCCATATGCGGAACCGTACGTGTCCGTCGCGGCGTCAGAGGCATCAAGACCATTGACGACGAACACCAATTCCTTGACTTTCGCGCCCAAAAGTGACGCCGCTCCGCGTTCCACTTGTGCTAACCTTGTGTGTCGACTGCGCGTCACGAGCAAGGTAACGTCGGACAATTGTCCGAGCACACACGCGTCTGGCAAAGCCAACACGGGCGGCGTATCGAAAATAATAACATCGAATTCTTTGCGCATCTGCTCGATTAAGACGCCGACATTTTCAGGATGCAGAGATTCTGAAATCGAATCGCGGATGTGCCCGGCAGCGAGCAGATCGTATCCATGCGTTTTTCCTCGGACGACAATCTTCGGGTCCCACTTCTGGCTCTTGACAATCTCAAAGAACCCGGCTTGATCGTCTGCGCCCAAGGCTTTCGACAAGGATGCTTTTCGCAAATCGGCATCCACAACCAATACACGTCGACCGAGGCTCGCGAAGAGGATTCCGAGATTGGATGTGATAAAGCTCTTTCCGTCCTGAGGCACTGAACTGGTGATGGTGATCACCAGTGCGCCATTCCCGGGCGAAGCGTTTTTTCTGCTGACTTCCAGTCCGATATGAATGCCTCGCAAACTGTCCACCGCGATGGACCCCGTTTGCTGCTTCGCGAGAAAATAGCCTTCACGGTCCATGCTCTTGCGGCCACAAGCCGGAACCGCTCCCAATACCACTGCACCCAAGCGCTGCTCAATATCCCGAGGCGTCCGAACCGTGTCGTCAATCTGCTCCAGCGCAAACACCAGGGCACACGCCGCAGCAAAACTCATCAGCAATCCAGTGATGATATTCTGCTGCCAATTCGGTTTGAACGGAATCGGATTCGCAATGTCCTGCGCCTCTTCCCATTTGATCACTTTGCTGCCATTCGCTCGGTCCACAATCTTCGATTCGTGCAGACGCTCTGTAATCTGGTCCACCCCGCGCTTGGCACTATCGATTTCGAAATTCAGCGAATTGTAACGACCTTGATGAGAAGTCAATGTGTCCAACTTCTTCCGCTCTTCTTTATAGCGTTCTTCGGCCTTCGCGTATTCATCCTTCAATTCCTCACGCTTCAACGTCATGGCACCTAGTAGATGCGTTCGCGAATCGTCCAGCAGTTTCTTGGCTTGAGCCAGCACGTCTTCCGCAGTACGCCACTCCTGCCCTTCGCGGAACGTGACTTTCGTTTTGCTTAAAGCCGTGTCAGCGTCTTTGACTGCTTTCAACCGTTCGAGGAACGTCACGTCGGTCGTAATGTACGTCAACAAGATCAGCGTTGCCGGATCGTTTTGTCGATCTTTCACCATCTTCAATTCGTAGTCGAGCGTTCCCAACGCCGATTCAGTTTCAAGCATCTTTTTCTTGTACCCGCTAACCGTCGCATGGATCGGATCGGCACCGAAGCGCTCGGCATTGAAACCTGTTTCGGAATAGAACTTGCTCATATTCTGCGTAGCGTCCTGCCACTGCTTTTGATAGTCCTTGTATTTATCGTTGTAAAATATCTCCATGTTCTTCACGCTGGACGACGCGCGGAATTCGAGTTCGGCAATGAATGCTGTGGACCACGCGTTGGCCAGTTTCTTGGCCGTATTGTAATCGCCATCGATGACATTGAAGTTGATCAACAGCCCATCGACACGAGCTTCAAAAGTGGCCTGCCCTGCGCGTTCCACAGGAAGACCGCTCAGTTCATACGCGCGATTCCGCACGGGATTGCTTTCGGCGAGAACCTTATGGGCGCGCGACAAATCCGCAGCCGAATTGCCACTGTAATCCTGGTTCGCGGCCGTCGAAAAACTGTCCACCATGTCGCTTGCCGAGGCGCGGTATTGCTTAGGGATTCTCGACGTGTAAAAGATGGCACCAAAGGTGCCGAGGATGACGATCGCCGCCACGATAAACTTATAACGAAGCAGGGCGTGATGAAATTGCCACCACTTCACGGTTCGTATTCGCGACATTTCCATAGGACGTTCATCCCGATTTAGTGCGGCAGCCTGTCGATCCGCTGCTGCTTCAGTTCAATTTCATAACGTATATGTCTGTATTGACAATCGATACCGATTCCAATACATCCAAAGTCAACTTCTTCGTATACGTGTGCCTTTTTAGATATCATGTATACCCGAATCCTACTTGAAGTGCGTTTTCCGCGCATCTTGTTTTTAAAAAAGCAACGCTTTAAATTATTATCGGACGCACGATTCATCGGATTGAAGGGCAACTTGCACTCCAGCGTCTCTGAATTTGCATTGCAATCCGCTGAATTTGACTATTATTTTGGCCGCACCGGAACTAACAGGACGGACCGGGAACAACCGTTTTACTCGCTGGAGAATTTATGTTTCGTATGATCGCCCACTCATTTTTCGTTGCTGCATCCCTCGTCATCCTCGCCGGTTGTGGTGGAGGCAGTACACCATCTACAGATGCTTCTAAAACGGGCAGTGCTCCGGGTTCTCCGATCGGAACCAGCCCGACGGGCGGCACGGCACCAGTGGTGAAAAAAGATGGTAAGAAAACGATCGCCGTCATTCCCAAGAGCACAGCCCACGAATTCTGGCGCGATGTTGGCGACGGCGCTCAGGATGCCGCGAAGGGCCATGACGTCACCATCGTCTTCAAAGCTGGCGATCCAGGCGACCAGCCCGAAGCCCAGCTGACGCTCGTCGATCAGATGCTCGCCCAAAAAGTGGACGCCATCGTCCTCGCGCCCGTACATGCCAAATTCCTGGCTCAAGCCGTTGACAAATGCTTCGACGCCAAGATTCCGCTCGTGATCATCGACTCCGGTGTGGACGCCGATTTCACGCGCTATACCGCGTACGTCGCCACGGACAATCGCGACGGTGGAGCGCGTTGCGCAAAGGCCCTCGCCGCTGCGCTTGGTGGAAAAGGCGACGTCCTCCTGTTCCGCTACCTTCCAGGCAGCGCCAGCACGGGAGACCGCGAAGAAGGCTTCGCAGAAACGATCAAAAAAGATTTTCCGGAGATGAAAATCATCCAGGAAAAATACGCCGGAGCCACGCGCGAAGATGCGATCAAAAGCGCCAACGAATTGCTCGCCGCGAATCCGAATTTCAAAGGCGTCTTTGCATGCAATGAATCCAGCGCCATCGGCATGTTGACTGCGTTGCGTGAAAAAGGTCTCGCCGGAAAAGTGAAGTTCGTGGGATTCGACACGGCAAAAGTCTTGCTCGACGCGATAGATACCGGTGAAATCGAAGCGCTCGCCGCACAAAACCCGCGCCTGATTGGTTTCGAAGGAGTCGCCCAAGCCATCAACGCGCTCGAACATAAAAAGATCGATGCCAGCATCGTCATCCCCGCAACGATCAAAGACAAAGCCTCGATCAAGCTCGAAAAGGAATTGAAGGAGCAGGCCGAAAAGGAAAAGACCCGCGAGGCTGATCTCAAGCGATATCAGGAAGAAGCTGACAAGAAAAACGCCGAAGTGATTAAGCAATTCGAAGCAGATCAAGCTAAATCTAAAGCCGAACTGGCGCGCCAGGAAGCCGACGAAAAGAAACGCGAGGACGAGATCAAGAAATTGAAAGACGCCAACGACGCTCAGAACGCGGTGAAGATCAAAGAGATCGAAGACGCTCAAAAGAAGTACAAAGAAGAAGTCGCCAAACGCCAGGAAGACGACGCAAAACGCGACGTCGAACTGAAGAAGATGAAGGAAGAATTCGACCACAAACAGGAAGAACAACGCAAGAAGATTGAAGCCGAAGAGAAAGCAAATAAGAAGTAGACGTGACGTGCTTTAAAATCGAACGGGTGCCAAGGAGCAGTACTCTGCTCCTTGCTGTTCGGCGCACGATTACTGCTTAATCAATTTAAATTTCCAAATTTGTACGCGCATCAGCACGGAGCAGGGTACTGCTCCCTGGCACCCGCCCTTGGTGATTCGTTGTGAATTCGGCTCTATTTTTTTCTGGCTCCATCATTGAATGAAACGCATGAGCGCGACCCAACACAATTCCGTTGTTGTTCAATTGCGCGGCATCGTCAAACGCTATCCCGGCGTCGTCGCATTGGACGCGGTGAATTTGGATCTTCGCGAAGGCGAAGTTCACATCGTCGCCGGTGAAAATGGCGCGGGCAAATCAACGTTGATGAAAGTGCTCGCCGGAGCTGTGATGCCGGATCAAGGACGGATCGAGATGGCCGGCGTTCCGACCGTCTTCACGTCGCCCATCGATGCCATGAAAGCTGGCGTCGCGATTGTGTACCAGGAATTCGCTCTCTGCCCGCATCTGACCGTCGCTGAGAATATTTTTCTCGGCTGCGAACCGGGCGGTTTTTTCATCGACACGAAACAGATGCGGCAACGCACCGCTGACTTGCTGCAACGCGTCGGTGCTCACTGTTCGCCGGACGACATCACCTCGACACTCGGCACAGCACAAATGCAACTCGTCGAAATCGCCCGGGCGCTCAACAGCGACTTCCGTGTTCTGATCCTCGACGAGCCGACCGCCGCACTCTCTGAAAGCGAAACGTCGATCCTGTTCAAGACGATCAAGTCGCTTCGCGCCGCCGGAAAAACCATCGCGTATATTTCGCACCGTCTCGAAGAATTCGCTGAAATCGGCGATCGCGTCACGGTTATGCGCAACGGAAAATGGATCGAAACACTCCCGATTGCAGACGTCTCGATCCGCCGCCTCGTCAACGCAATGGCCGGAAAAGACATGAGCGAACTCTTCCCCGTTCGCAAACGGATCAAGGGCAAAACGGTTCTGAAACTCAACAGCGTGTCCCAGGGCGAACGCTTGCGCGACGTGTCGTTCAAACTCCACGCCGGCGAAATTCTCGGCGTGGCCGGACTGGTCGGAAGCGGACGGACGCGATTGCTGCGCACGATTTTTGGGCTCGAAAAACCAACCGAAGGCAGCATAGCAATCAAAGGTAAAAAACTCACGTGCGGTTCGGTCACGGAAGCAATTGATGCCGGAATCGGCCTCGTCCCGGAGGACCGCAAAGTCCAGGGCTTGATGCTGGACTTGAGTATCGCGCGGAACATTTCCATAGCGAACCTTGATCAAGTTTCGACCGGTTCGATTGTTAGCACCGCGCGCGAAACAGCGCTCGCTGAAACACAACGCGACGCTGCAACCATCAAAACCCCGACGGTTCACGCGCAAGCTCGGACGCTCTCCGGCGGCAACCAGCAAAAGATCGTCTTGGCGAAATGGCTCGCGCGCGGCTGCGACGTACTGCTCCTCGACGAACCCGCGCGCGGAGTCGATGTTGGAGCCCGCCACGAGATTTTCAAGCTGATCGCGCAATGCGCCGAACGCGGCTGCGCGGTGATTCTGGCGTCGAGTTACCTCCCAGAAATACTCGGGATGGCCGACCGAATTCTCGTCATGCATCGGGGCGAAGTCGCCGCCATTTTCCCGGCCAAGGGAGCAACCCAAGAAAAGATCCTTCACGCCGCCAGTGTCATGTAATTGAAAAGCGTCCTAGTACTGATCTTAAACACGCCCCTTTACCCTTGACGAGCGGGAGGCGAAATTGTAGAACTTGAGAGTGCAAAAAAGTGATTTCCATGCCACTATTTCGATTCAATTTCGCTCGATCTATTTCGATTTGTGTCTAAGCATATCCGGAAAATATCAGGTCCCAAGCGAACGATGCTGCGAGCGATACTGATTCTTCATGGGAAGAATCCATCGTAATCGCGTCCGGCTGGAATGTGAAACCGGTTTGAATGGTCGTTTAAAAGCACTGAAGCAATGAGTCTCAAAAGTCAAAATGGAGTCCGCATGATCAAAGACATGAAGTGGTGGGGCTGGGGCGATCCGGCGTTTACGTTTCCGATGGACGAGAAGCCGTTGTTGTGGCCGTTCATTCAAAAGACGCTGGGACTGAGCGACAACTGTCGCAAGACGCCGCCGATTGATCGTGCGAGCGTCAAACTTCCCACGCAGAATATGAACGCCGGATTCGTCAGCGCGGTCAGCGCGTTTTTGAAAGCGGACCAGGTCGCGGCGGACGACGAACAACGCTTGATTCACACCTACGGCAAAAGTTTTCCGGACTTGTTCCGTGTGCGCCAGGGCATCGTGGTGAACGCACCAGACATGGTCTTGTTCGCAGAGTCTCACAGCGAAGTTGAGAAGATCGTTCAAGCCGCGAAGCAATTCGGAGTGCGGCTCGTGCCATTCGGCGGCGGAACGAATATCGTCGGCGGTGTTGAGCATCTCGATCACTCAGCGATGCGCGTGACGCTCGATATGCGGCGCATGAGCAAGGTGCTGAGCATCGACCGCGACACGTGGACCGCGACGATTGAAGCCGGTGCGCCGGGGCCGAAGCTTGAAGAGGATTTGAACGCGCTCGGCTATTCGCTCGGACACATGCCCGACTCATTTGAATTCGCAACGCTGGGCGGCTGGCTCGCGACACGTTCGGCGGGCATGCAGTCGGATGCGTACGGCAAAATTGAAGACATGGTCGTCGCGATGAAACTCGTCACGCCGATGGGGACGATCGAGACCAAGGTGACACCGAAATCGTCGGCGGGCCCGGACATTGATCAGATCATCTGCGGTTCGGAAGGAACGCTCGGGGTCATCACCGAAGCGGTGATGAAAGTCCATCCCGTTCCGCCGGTCAAAGATTATCACGGCGTGTTGTTCCCGGATTTTGAATCGGGTTCAGCTGCGATTCATGAAGCGATCAGTCGCAACGCGTCGCCGACAATGTTCCGCTTGCAGGACATCGCTGAAACGGGTCTGGCTTTCAGCATGAAGAAGCCGTCCGAAGGATTCTCCGGATTCGTTCAAGCGCAGCTCAAAAAATATCTGAAAGCGAAGGGCTACGCGACGCCGTGCCTGATGATGGTAGGCTTCGAAGGCGAGCCGGATCACGCGGCGGATATGAAGCGCAAAGTGCTGCCGATCATGAAAAAAAATCACGGCTTCCATCTCGGCAACAGCGTTGGGAAGACTTTCCAGAAAAACAAATTCGCGGTGCCCTATCTGCGCGACATTTTGATGAATCACGGCTGCATGGTCGATGTTGCTGAGACAGCTGCATCGTGGACGAAGCTGATGCCGTTGTACCGCGCTGCGCGTGACACGATTCAGGCGCAGTTCAAAAAAGAAGGTTACGCGGGCTACATCGGTTGCCACATTTCGCACTCGTATGTGGACGGCGCGTCGCTCTATTTTACGTTCGCGGCGCAGCAGATTGTGGGCAAAGAATTGGAGCAGTACTACCGCTTCAAGCGGCTGATCACCGAAACGTTCATGCAAAATGGCGGGACGTTGACACACCATCACGCGGTGGGTTACGAACATCGTCCATGGATGGAACGCGAAGTCACGCGCCCAGGCCTGACGCTGTTGCGCGGATTAAAAGCGGCCGTCGATCCCGATGGGATTATGAATCCCGGGAAATTGATACCGCCTGAAAAGAGCGGAGAATCGCCGACCCCTTCGACGGTTGTGCCGTACGAAAAGTAGAGCCGATTTTTAATCGGCTTGTTGAGACGCAAGAGCCGAATGGAATTCGGCTCTACAGTCCATAGCTTATCAACACAGGAATTTAATCAATGTCGCAAGCTCCGGTCACAGCGTTTATTCGCCACCATTTCAGACACTTCAATTCAGCGTCGGTGGTGGACGCGGCGGAAGGCTATCGCACGTTGATCGATTCAGGTGGCGTGATGATGCTGACGATGGCCGGCGCGATGAGCACGGCTGAGATCGGGCTGTCGCTCGCCGAGATGATTCGCGCCGGGAAGGTCCACGCGATTGCGTGCACGGGCGCGAATCTCGAAGAAGACGTGTTCAATCTCGTCGCACACAATTTTTACCACCGCGTTCCGAACTACCGCGATTTGACGCCCGCCGACGAGCAAGCGCTGCTCGACCGACACATGAACCGCGTGACCGATACGTGTATTCCTGAAGCCGAAGCGATGCGGCGGATCGAGAGTTTTATTCTCGCCGAATGGCAAGCCGCTGATCGCGCCGGGACGCCGATGTTTCCGCATGAATTCTTCTATAGAATTTTAAAGAATCCAGCTTTGCAGGCGAACTTTCAAATCGATCGAAAAGACAGTTGGCTCTACGCAGCGATGGAAAAGAATCTGCCTCTGTTTGTGCCGGGATGGGAAGATTCGACGCTTGGCAACATGTTCGCCGGGCACTGCATTTCCGGCGACATCAAAAACGTCCACACGGTTCGGACGGGCATTGAATACATGATTGAGTTGGCCGATTGGTACACGAAGCAGAGCACGCGAACGATTGGATTTTTTCAGATCGGTGGCGGCATCGCTGGCGATTTTACGATTTGCGTCGTGCCGATGTTGCATCAGGATTTGCAGCGGACGAGCGTGCCGGTGTGGGGCTATTTCTGCCAGATCAGCGACTCGACGACCTCCTACGGATCGTACTCCGGCGCGGTGCCGAACGAAAAGATTACATGGGGCAAATTGAGTCCGGAGACGCCTAAGTTTATCGTCGAATCCGACGCGTCGATTGTCGCGCCGCTGATTTTTGCGTACGTCCTCGGCTGGTAAACTGCCGATACTTTTTCCATGCAGCTTGAACGAGTGAGCCACTCCAACGGCCCCGTGTATTTCGTCTCGCCGCGCCTGCGCGAGATCGGTGTGCCGCACGCGTTCAGTACGCGGCTCGGTGGACTCAGCCCAGCGCCGTTCGATTCGCTGAACCTCGGCAATCCCGCCGGTGACATCCGTGACGACCGCGAGCGCATTCTTGATAACTATCGATTGCTCGAAGATTCCGCCGGTTTCGCCGGGCGCGAACGCTGCTGGTTGCATCAAATTCACAGTGCTGTGGTCGCTCGTGTTGGGAGCAAATCGCCGCACGACAATTCGTCCCAGGGCGACGCACTTGTCACGAGCGATCCTGCATTCGCGTTATCGGTTCGCGTGGCCGATTGTTGCCCGGTGTTGCTGGCGTCCAATGATGGCAAGCGTGTAGCGGCGATTCATTCAGGCTGGCGTGGAACGGTCGGCGATGCGACAGGTGTGGCGCTGACGGAGTTGATGAAATCAGACGCGAACGGCTTGTCAGTTGCACCCAAAAATATCGTCGCAGCGATTGGGCCGTGCATCGGTTTTGATGCGTTCGAAATCGGCGCGGAAGTGCTCGACGAATTCGAACGCATGTTGGGAGCGGATGCGCCGATTCGTCGACGGGCGGACGAAAAAGGCTATGCGGACATTCGCGAGAGTATTCGAATTATGTTGCTGCGCGCGGGAGTGCCCGAACAAAACATTGATACAACAGATCGATGCACGCATCGCGACGCGGCTGAATTTTACTCGCATCGCCGCGAGAATGGTGTCACGGGGCGGATGGCGGCGATAATCGCGGTGAAGCGATGAACCGCCCCACTAATTACAGCCCGCTCAATTCCATCCAGCGCCAAGGGATTGTTCCGAACGAGAGCGACCAGTCATTAAACTGCTTGATCGTCCAGCCGCCTTGATCGACTTTCTTTTGTTTGACGCGAAGCAATTCGGTGCGGCCCAGCAAATAACTCATCGGGACCGTCGGCGAACTTGTGTACCAATTGATGTCGCCCTCGGCGCGTGCGCGGGTGAAGCCGACGTTATGCATCAGATGATTCACGGCGTCTTCGTAGCTCATTTTGCCCGTGTGCAGACCGACGTCGATGATGATGCGGTGTGCTCGCCACAGCGCGTCGTGGAGTTGGCCGAGACGCGCGACTGGCGATTCTACAATCTTGAAATCGACCATCATTTTTTCGCAGAAGAGCGTCCAGCCTTCGTAGAAAATCGCGTGTGAAAAGAGGCGGCGCAATTTGCTGGGATGACGGTTGGCCGTGCAGAATTGAAGATGATGGCCCGGATAGGCTTCGTGCGCGGAAGTCAATTCGAGTCCGAAATGCTGACGAATTTCGGCGAGCTTTTCGGCTTCAGTAGTCTTGTCCAAACTCAGATCATTAACCCAAAAAATGCCGGTCTGATCGTCTTCGAACGCGCCGGGCGAGCTGTATGCGGCGGTCGGAAAATGGTGCTTCATGAATGCCGGGACGGGCTTGACGAGCAGCTTTTCGCCGGGCGGAAAACTGACGAGATCGGCGGCACGACACGCATCGGCAACGCGCTGCGTTTGGGATTTATATTCTTCGATAAGTGGAACGGACGGGGTCCATTCGGCAGCGGCTTCTTCGAGCAATTCAATGGCTGTTTTCGTGGGGTGGAGCTTCTTCGCTTCAGTAGCCATTTCTTCTTTGATGCGGGCGGCGTACGCGCGGCCGGTGGATTCGGCTTCGGCGGCGGTGAGGTCCCAACCCAAACGTTCACGAATCAGCGCTTCAAACCGTTGGGTGCCGATGGCGAATGAGCCGGGCGCGCCGGGCTTGAGTTTCGACACTTTTTTGGCGTAGGACTTGAATGCGTCCTTTACTTTCGAAATCAATTTGTCCACTTTTTCAGGCTTCGCTTTACCGGTCTTCTTCAGCGGTTCGGCGAGTGCATCGAAGAGTGCGGGAGCCCCTTCGCAGGTTTGCTGCGTGAGTTTTTTCCAGAGTGGGACCGGGCGGATAAGCATCGATTCTGCGTTGTCGAGGTAGTCAGGAATTTTCTTCAAGCGCGACAGAATCGCGTCGGCGACCGGCGTCAAATCATCGGCGTTGCGAACGACGAGGCGGTAGACGCAATCCATCGCGCCGGACGCCCACGCGTCGGGATTGCGGCGGTGCCATTCGAGTTCGATGTAGCCGAGTTCCGTGCGAAGCTGGGCGAGGAATGCGCGGCGGTCGAGCCAGTCGTCGCCAGTGAAATCGTGTTCGGGAAGATTCTCGATTCGTGCGATGGTTTTGCGCAGCAGCTTTTCATGCGCTTCGAAGGTTTTCGCATTCGGCATTTCAAGAGCATCGTTGCATTCTTTGATGCCCTCGGCTGAGCCGCGCGTGGGAAAGCGGGCGAACAGGTCCTCGACATATTTTTCAGAGAGCGCACGAAAGCTGGAATGAATGGCCGGCATGGGTTCAACCTCGATGAAGTAGATCGTATGAAAATGAGTGCTCCATTAAGGAGGAGCGGCCACCAAAATGCAAACGCATTTGTCTTTTAACTTTTCATTTCAGGAGTTCTCCTTAGAATTCCGCGCCTATGATAATTGTTACCGGAGCGACTGGATTCGTCGGCAACCACGTTGCGCGTGTGCTGAAAAAACGCGGGCAAGACGTGCGACTGCTCGTACGCAAGACCAGCAATTTGAATTTTCTGAAGGTCCTCGAACCTTACGAGACCGCCGAGGGCGATTTGCGCGACCGCGCTTCGCTGGACCGCGCGGTGAAGGGGTGCGAGATGTTGTTTCATGTCGCGGCGGATTATCGCTTCGATGTCGCCGATCCCGTCGATACGTTCAAATCGAATGTCGAAGGAACGGCGAATCTGCTCGAGGCCGCAGGCAATGCGGGTGTGAAGAAGATCGTCTACACCTCGACCGTCGGCTGCATCGGATTTTTGAAAGATGCGCTCGCGGATGAGTCCACGCCGGTGTCGCTCGACATGATGATCGGCACGTACAAGCGCACGAAATTTCAGGCCGAGTTGAAAGCGTTGGAACTTGCGCGCAAAGGCCTGCCGATTGTGATCGTGAACCCGACGGCGCCGGTCGGCGAATTGGATTCCAAGCCGACGCCGACGGGCGATATGACGGTGCGATTCTTGAAGGGTAAGATGCCCGCCGTGATCGACACCGGCTTGAATCTGATCGACGTCCGCGATTGCGCGGAAGGACACATCCTCGCGGCTGAAAAAGGGCGCGTCGGCGAGCGCTATATTTTAGGCTGCCAGAATCTGACGTTGATGCAGATCGGACAGATTCTCTCGAAGGTTTCTGGATTACCCGGGCCGAAGATGCATCTGCCGTATTTCGTCGCGTATTTGGCTGGGTGGATTAATACGAAGGGTTCGCTGCTGCTGGGGAAGACGCCAACGATTTCGCTTGAGAGCGTGAAGATGGCGAAGAAGAAAATGTGGGTGACGTGCGATAAAGCGATCAAGGAATTGGGGCTACCGCAGACGCCGCCGGAAGAGGCATTGGCGCGCGCAGTCGCGTGGTATCGCGAGAACAAGTACGTGTAGACGTAAGTGTTCACTCTCCCTCAAACTACCTCGCACAAAGACGCGAAGAACACCAAGAAACACGGAGTAAAAAATGTTATTCATTTACCCTTCTGTTCTTTGTGATGCTTTGTGTTCTTTGAGTCTTTGTGCGATCGCTTTTAAAGGGAGGCAGAATAAGGCACAAAAAAAAGGAAAACCCTGACAATGCTCATCTTCATTGTCAGGGTTTTCGATGCGTACAGACACGAGTTTCGCCGAGTTCTACATCCCACCTCCTTTCAAACCGGTCCACTGAATGTCGCTCCGGAAGCCCCCACAGGCTTCGGGAAGCATGTATCTGTTTGTATTCCCCTCCCAAGTGATCAAGCGGTTTTGCCCAGCTTGTCCACCCAGTCTTTCAGCTCGCGCAAATCAAGCGGTTTGCGGAAAATTGGAATCTTTTTGGCGCGGACCCACAGTTCAAGTCCGATGTCATTTGATCCGGTCATCAACGCGACCGGCATCTTCGGAAAATCCATTTGAAACTCTTCGATCACCCGGCAACCCGTTGCTCCGGGCAAGTTGTAATCCACGAGCAGCCCGTCAAATTCGGACTCAATGAAGACCATATCGCGCAGCATCTGCAACGCTTCTTCCGTCGATTCCGCGAGGACACTGCGGATGCTTTGATCCTGGAGCCACCGCGTCACGGCGTATCCGACACCCGGATCATCATCCACGACCATCAATCGCGCGCTTCGTACCGTCTTCGTCGTGGTTGGCATGATCATCTCCGTTTGTTACATAAGTATTGTAAACAAAGTGAATGCCAATGCTCTCGTGCGATGTGAAAAGCTGTACTTCTCCTATGAAAAAAATGTTTTAGGACATATTCGATGCGTGCGATGTACCGGCATAAGCCTGTTGAAAAATGAACATGCCGACAAGAAACGCAATGGTTTGTGCATTTCAATCCTGTGATTTGAACCACCTGCTTTTGCACAGTGAATTCGGAGCTGTGTTTCTGTCATAACAACGGAAGTGAGATCGAAAAAGCAAGTGCATCGCGGCATTTTTTCGGATAAAAGCGAGACATGAATTCAGCACCCACGTCTCCGAAAATAGTGATCGTCTGCGCAATGAAAGAAGAGGCTGCCGCCGTCATCGCGGGGCTTGGCACGTCGAATCACGAGCGCTTCGAACTGATTCGCGCGGGCGTCGGGCCGAATGCGGCGGCTCGCGTGGCAAAGGAATTGGCCGCACGCTCGGCACCGCCGCAGTGGATCGTCTCGACTGGATTTTGTGGTGGGCTTTCGGATTCGCTGCGCGTTGGCGATGCAATCATCAGTTCCGAAATTGCCGACGCAGAATCCGGGCAGGTCTACGCTGGCACTGGAAGCACAGCACTTGTCGAGCGATTACGCTGCGGCGTACACGCGGAATTTGGCCGAACCGTCTGCACACGCCACGCAGTTTTTTTGCCTGCCGAAAAACGCGCGTTGGGACAACGCTGTACAGCGATTGCGGTCGATATGGAATCGCGCGCATTGGCGGACCATGTTGATGGATCGACGACGCGCGTGATCGCCATGCGAACAGTTAGCGACGCCGTCACCGACGAACTACCGCGCGAGGTTGGCGAATTTTTGACAGAGAGCGGTGACGTTCAGATCGGAAAAATTGCGCTGTTCGTGCTCAAGAATCCGTTCAATATTGGCCGATTGATGGAGCTGAAAAAGCGTTCGGACATCGCTGCGAAGTCACTCGCGGACATGTGGCGTGCGGTGCGAGACATACGTTTCGAATAACATGTTTCATGCAATAAAAAATCCCGAAGGAATGGTGGCGAAAAACGCTGCCATTCCTTCGGGATTAAAGTCCTGCAACACACGTCGACTACCGCCAGTTACTTACCGGCGGGCACGTAATTTTCGATGTATTCCTTGGCGTGTTCAGCAGCCTTGGTGTTCGGGCAACGTTGGATGATTGTGCGGCAACCTGCGACGAGGCCTTGCAGCGTTTCCAAATTAAGCTTCACGAACGCCGGGTCTTTCGGGTCTTTGATGCCTTTGACGGGCTTCAATTTATCGTTCCAGCCTTCGATCATCTTCCACATCGTGGCGCCTTCAAGTTCCTTCTTGATTAGTGGATCTTTGCGCATCGTGGCGGATTGTTCGGACGCTTTTTTGGCGATGTCGTCGCCGACGAATTGCTGCGACAAATGATCAAACTTGAGCAACGCCGAAAGCGGATCTTCCTTTTTCTTTTCAATCGCGCCTTCCAACTGATCCTTCGCACCGGTTTGCAACGCGGTCAGCATCATCGTGGCTTCGGCGGCTTCGGTAGCATCTTTGCTGGACGTCTTCGTCGTCAGCGTCTTCATGATGGAACCGAGACCAATACCGGATTTAATCTGCGCGGCCAGCGGTGCGAGTTTCGTGTATGGACCGGGGCCAGCCAACGCAGCTCCGCATTCCTTGAGCGCAGCGGAGACGGTCTTTTCCGCTTCTGCGCCGTGAAGGCCTTTTTCCGTGATCAAATTGCCGTCCGCACCGAAGAGGAACGCGTGCGGGATGCCGGTGACATTTGAGCCTTTGATTGTACCGCCGGATGTAATATTGAAATCGACACCTTTGGATTTACATAGTGTGGTAATTTCTTCCAGCGACGAACCCTGGCATTCCATCCCAATGATTTCCAACCCTTCTGCTTGGTGCTTTTTGTAGAGTGCCGCCCAACTGGGCAGCGATCCGACGCAAGGTCCTCAGTGAGTCCCCCAAAAAACAACCATGACGACTTTGCCCTTCAAGTCCTTTGGCGCGAGGTTCGTACCGAATTCGCGCTTGCCGAGGACGATATCATTGACGGATGTCGCATGTGTCGCTGAGCACATGACGAGCAGCGCCAACCCGATTCCAGCCATGAAAGACCGCATTGTTTTACTCCTA
>JBAXUS010000136.1:0-17024 GCA_037129555.1 Planctomycetota bacterium | reverse complement strand
TAACGCGCACCTATTCAAAAATATTTCAGTTACCAACGAGCTTCCAGTAAGTCAGTTTATCGTTCCGATTACAGACAGTTGATGCAGGGATCGCTTGAAGGCAGAACGACGAACACGAGAAACGAGTCGAAGGTATGAAACAGAAATCAAACCCGGAACACGGCAGTGTGCTGATCTTCGCCGTGGTGGTGCTGGCAATCCTGGCGATGCTGAGCACGGCGTTCCTGATCGTCGTCCGCCACGCCATCCAAGCGGCAAAGTCCGGTGTGCAAAACACGCAACCTGTAGCGGCGGCTGAAGCGGCTGAAATACGAGCGACCGCCGTCATCAAAGCGGCATCCCAACGCGCGATTATCAGCACACCGGAAGGCGTGATTGCGGGAGGCACTGGCGGCGATCCGATGGGGCCGACCGGGATGAACCTGATTCTACCCAAGGATCAAATTACAGTCGCAACAAGCGTCGGCACCGTCACGGGTTTAGTTGGCGAGCAGGGATTAAGCAGTTCGGATTACACGAGTCTGGCACATTTCTTTCGACACGATCCCGAATTCGATTTATTACCTGCGTCGAATCCTGCCGGTCCGGGAATCGTGCATCCGTCGTTTGCGTGTCTCTCCAGCCAGTTTCCACACACATCAAATGGCAACCCCTCGACAGGCATCGTGAGATCCACGCCGTACTACACGTCCGCCCCGCTGCGTATTTTGGCGAAAGGGCAATTGACGAACGCTCCGTACGATGCGGATCGAGCGACGCCGTATTACATTCGAGCTGGATTCGCGGAGTTCAATAATCCGGTGTTCGCTGCGGGTACGGCGAAAGGTTCGACATCATCCAACTTGCATGTGGCGCGTACACAAACCGGCAGCATCGGGACAATTCGAGGCCGGCATTTTGTGTGGGTGCGTGACTTGGATGCTCTGTTTTATGCGATACCATCGATGTGGGGCTTGCGTGCTCCGGGCAATGCGTCAGTCAACTATACGAATTTAGAACAAACTATTGCTACCGGTATTTTAAATTACCTCATGACCACGCCCGGGTCGGGAATGTCCACTAATAATATCTGGACAGCACCAAACATGGCTAACATTGCAGCCCTGACGCCAAAAGACTATGCACACATCGGTGACGTGGCGACCGTCTTGCAGGCGATGACTCCTTCGACCAGCGCAAATTATCCGTATTGGCGCAGCGATATTGAAAGCTACTTTTCAACAACATTAGACGCTCGCCGTGATGTGAACGGAAATATTGTGGCCAACTCGTTGGGGCAGCCTTATGCCACGTTCAAGCCAGCTCCGGCGGCGATGAATATCAACACGGTGCCGGAAGAAATATTGCAGGCGATGTTGTCACAGATACCTTATTCGGACACGCCAACCATCGTCCCGTTTGGTACCTATTTCCCAACTATCGCACCAGCAAACAATTTCGCAGAACTCCTCGCCAAACGCATCATTGCAAAGCGACCGTTTTTGAGCCGGATGGATTTTGAAGATTTTGTGGCGACGCTGCTTCCCGGCACAACCACTGACATGAATACAGAACTCGGAGCAATCACGTACGCGTTATCGAAACGAATCGACAAAGAGATTTCGGTGGCCCAATTTATGGAAATACCCGGATTGCCTGAAGGTGACTATGGTGACGGGACAGCCAATCCCTACAAGGGTTCGAATACACTTGTTAATATGACCGCACGGTTCAATTATTTCTTAACGGATTCGGACCTGAGTGGTGGAGTAATTACACTTGGCACACGAGACCAGTGCAAACTGACCGTAAAAGCATTCAATAATTTGTTGAACTCAGTATCCTCATCACCTGGGCCGTCCGTGAATGTTTATAACTATTCACAAGTCAAAGCTGCAGGAACGACCGGCGCGTCAAAGCAATTGGAAATCAGCGGTGATGATACGCTCAAGTATGTGCCGCTGGGTGGAGACGATGAATTCATTTATGACGCGAGCAATAAAGTCACTGGTATTAATACCGGTGTCAACGGGATTGCCGAAACGCAGATTGCAGGATTTAGCTATTATAGTCACGATGCGAGTAACCCACAGAATGCCTATAAGCCGATCCGATTTAATAGCCAAGATCCGACTTATGATGTGGCTTTTTGCACGAACCCCAAAAATGCAGGCAAATTCGTATATGGCATCTCAGATGTAGACCCACTCATGCCGATCGCTCCATTGAACACTCAATTCAAGAATTATTTTCTCGCTGATTTAAAACTGTGGAGCTGTATCGGTGACGGGACGCTGTCTGGCTACTACGATATGTACTTCAATTTCTATGATCAAATGCTTATGGAATTAGGCGAGCGCGTTCCAAATCCCGGTGGAGGAGCACCCCCACCGGGCGCGAAAGACACAATATCCGTTCAATTTCCGACTGGCACCGCGCCGGTTGGAAAACTCTTTCAGACAGGAGTCAATGACGCCACCTCAACCGATGTGCAAATTATTATTTTGGGCGACGACGTGACGGCTCCTGATATTGTTCTGGTTATTCCCGGACCGTCAGGCACTCTGACAACATCGGCGGGTAGCGTTCCGTTTTCTATTGCCACGCCCAATACGCCTGGCGATGATCGGGCTGTTGAAGCCATACGGCTGGGGAAAACGGCCAGCACCAGTACTGTTTCTCCGAATGATATGTCGTACACGAATCCGACAGATGGTTACACGTACATCATCGCCAAGAAGGCAAACGCCTACGTCCTCAAATCGACATACATTGCGGGTGATCCATTGTTAGGAGATGTGGACCGACAAACGTTTGTTATTGTGGATGGTGGAAACGGAAAATGCGAGACGAGTACAGTAAGCGACGATAAGCGGACTCTGGATCGTATTACGGTAGGTCCGAATTTATATAATGAATCATTTGTCTGGGGCCCTATTCGCGCGTCTCAGCGTTCGATTGACCAGCAATTCAGCCCCGACCAGAGACCCTCCGCTGCGACGTTATTTAACACAGGCACAACCAATGGCGACGTCGCATGGTCCCCCCCCATCTGCTTCCGCTCGCGTTTCTTCGAAACGTATGTCCTGGCTCAAGGTTTTGTTACGCAGCCGATTGTTGGGACTGTGAGTGCGGTGACGGTGACGCCAGGGAGTCTGACCAATACGGTTACGTTTGTACCGTTAGATTCGAGCAAGACAGGCGCCATCGTTCCCGGCGAATTCTTTGCGGTCAACAGCGCTCCGGCTCCGGGCAAGCCTCCCGTGCAGCACGTGTACACGATTGAGTCGTATTCTGGAGGCACGCTGACGCTCAGTTCGCCGCTTGTCGCGACGATCAACACGGGTGATTTGGGTGCCGTTTACACCTCCAAAATCATCGGTGAGCGGCGCACGGAATCGATCTATGATTCGGTGGCCGACAAGATTTTGTGGACTCGGTCGCCATTGACGGATAAGCGGACGCTGGGGGATTATGCGCCGTAATAGGAGGGCAGACGCTTCAGTTCGCCCTTACGCCTTCGCGTCTTCACCGCCCGTATCCGCCGATTTCAACGAATCATGCCACTGCGCCCACGCATCTGCGCCTT
The DNA here is from genome assembly GCA_037129555.1 of Planctomycetota bacterium. Lineage (GTDB taxonomy): Bacteria > Planctomycetota > SZUA-567 > H5-PLA8 > H5-PLA8 > JANXLS01. The sequence goes on along the minus strand of JBAXUS010000136.1, from coordinate 13,456 downwards.
CGGGTGATTCGTCGATTCCTTCTTCGTCTTCTTTCGCGGCGTTCGGATTGAGAATCAACACCTCAGTCCCATCCGGCAGCCCCAACGGCCCGTCAACTTCAATCCGCCCGTTGCGGACCACTCCCTTGATTGCAAACATCAATTCAATTCCTTCTCGACTGATCGAATCGTAAACCCAAACTCACGTCTGCGTCATGTTAGTCAGTGCGACGACTATTCGTACAAAAATTCCGGGCGTCTCAATAAATACGTCACCACCGCCCGCCACGCTCGCACCGTGTACTTCGGATCCGGCACTGGCTTTTCCAGCCCCTGCCTGCACGAATAAATCTCGTCCTTGTCCGCCTTTTTTCCCGCCGCGTCCGAAACAATCCCGGCGAAAAGTCTGTAACTTCGATCAATCTCGTCCGAATTCGCCGCATCGTTTCGCCCAAGAATCAGATGATGCAAATGAACCAGCGTCTTTCGAATCGCCGCGTCCGCCTCAGTCGACGATCCCGGCAACACGCTCGGTTCAATCTCCGGAAACAACCGCCTCGCAGACGGTGGACGGCTGAAATCCAGCGCCGTCTGTCGGCACGCCACATCGTTGGCCAGCATGCGCTGAATCGCACCCATCGCGCCGCTTGGATCGGCCGCTCGTTCCGTCACTTCCTTCGAATCGATGCCGCCGTAGAGCATGTCGAGGCCGCCGTCACCATGTTTCAATCGGCCCCACGGCTTTCCGAACACCGCCAACACTTTCCGCTCGACTTGCTCAGGCGCGAGCATCCGCGCGAGTCCGATGTCGTCGAGTTCCACTTTCCGAGCAGGATTTGCGACCGCTGTCGCCATTCCGTCCGCGCGATAAAAATCCGACGCGATCCACTCTTTGAAAACTTGCTTCAAATTAAATCCGTTCTGCGCGAACCGCACAGCGATCGCTTCGACGTGCTTGCGCTGCTCCTGATACGCGCGCCGCTTCGCCGTGAACATCGGATCGTCCAAATCTTTCGGAGCCAGCAACGCCTTGCGCCCGGTCAAAATGTAGTACACATGCTCGACCATCGCGACCGCGAAGCGCGGGTCTTTCGCCGTCCGCTCGCCCAGCCACTGCAACGCCCGCCAGCGCTCTTTTTCCGGAAGCTCCTCGCCTTCATATCCAGGCCCGAACATGTCCTTGAACCATCCGCCTTTTCGTTTTCCATAGACGCCCATGTCAGCGAATTTCCAATAGTCCTGGAACAGTCCCGCGACGGGATCCATCGTTTTGTGACAGACCACACACTCCGCAGCCTCCATGGTCGGAACTTTGTACTTCGCTGTAACGGCAGCCGCGTCGGAAACGCGCGCTGCCAATTCCAGCAGATCAACGCCGAGGAAATGCAAAAAATAAACGCGAGCCCGCTGGCGGTTTCGATTCGTTTCCGTCGTCGGATAACGCGTCAAATAATGGAACATGCTGAGCATCCCGGCGTGAGCGTAGTAGCCCGATTCCGAATCTTCATCCTCGCTCCGATTCCGCCCAACGAGTTTCTTCAATCGCACCGGAACGTACTCAAACGGGTCGTCCACATTCTTGAATTTCGATTTCATCTCCTCAAATATTCCGTACCCGCGCGACGTGTACGGCGAGACCATGATGTAATCAGCGGTCACCAATTCCGTGAACGGGTGCTCGTTGCGGACGATGTATTCGATCAATTTCATCGGCTCGCCCAACATCGCTTTTCGATAATCGTTGTAGAGTTTGTAACGCGCTTGAGTCCGCGCTTTTTCGTCGGCAATGTGGCTTAAATCATGCTTCTCAGCCCAGCCGCGCGTCGTGCTGAAATGATCATACGACAAAATTGTTTCAGCATTATCTGTGACGCCGACAGTCAAAAAAATGTCGTTGAAGCCCTCGTTGATCCGGGCGTAAAACGCGTCCTCTTTCATCACCGCATCCACAATCGCCGGAAGCGCGCGCCGCCCCTGCGCTTTGATGGCAGACTCTTCTGTCTCAGTCGGCAACCGCCCCGCGAGTGAAAACGTCACACGCCGCAGCAAGCGTGCGTCATCCAGCATCGCGATGCCATCAAAAAATGGAGGCGCATTCTTGTCTTCAGCCGCCATTTTTGCGAGCGCTTCAGGCGACAGAGGCGTGTTCAACTTCCGGACGAAATCAGCGAGAATTTTGTAGCCCACCGAATCCACTTTCAGCACTTCTTTTCCGCCGTGTTTCAATTGGCCGGTGGCTTTGAGAAGCAGCTTCGATTGGTCGCCTTCTTTCGCTCGGGCAAATTGAGCGAACGCATCGCGATTCTGACGCAGCGCATTGTCACGAGCTTCGCCGAGACTTCGGTCCGGATCCTGCAGCGTAAATGTACTGTCTTCGTCTGCGGCTTCGCCGCCAGGCTTGTGACACTTCAAACACGACAGCGCCCCAACCTTGGCCCAGACTTCATTGAGAAAATGCGGATCAACCGCGCGTGAACACGCCGCGCCGCTATACGCTTTGAGCTCCTCCGCGCGCGCTTCACCTGTAAGCCAAAACGCAACCACGCAGAGCAGCGGTGTGAATTTTAATGATTGAAAAAAAGAGTCACGAGACACAGTGCGGCCCTCCGAAATGGTGAGGCGCACGGCAGCCCCACCACTCACTACCCCGCAACTATTTATTTCAACACGCTTTCTCCCCACGTCTTTAAATCCGCAAAACCCTTCGGCGTTTCAGCCGCGCGTTTCGTCAACCAACGTTCCGCTTTGTCGGCGATCATGCGCCACTCGTCGCGGCGTGAATTGAATTGACTTTCAAATGTTTTCAACGCCAGCACCGTCGCAACAATGCGCCGAGCAAGCGCTTTGTCGCAGCTTAATTCTCCGACCGCTTTTTCGATGTGTGCGATGTCCAGACCACTCGCGTTCTGCACGTCGCTCGTCAGTTCAAATCCGCCGTCCGCTTGTTGAGCTTTCACGACATCGAGCAGCACGTCCTTCTGCGATTCGTCCGAAAGCGTCGCGAAGTCATCACCCGGCGCACACGCTGGAGGCGTCGGCGGAAGACAAAATGCTACTGTGTCATAGTCGGAATCTTTGAGGCCCAACATCTTTTTTGCGCGCTTGATAAGCCCACCCGATTTCACGGGCAGTGGTGGTGCGAACATGCCCGTGCCGGGAGGTGCGCTTCGGGTCAGCGACATGAACGGTGCTGCACACATAACGGGCGAAGGAGGCGGAATTGCTCCCGCACACGCTGCGGCTTGCGGCATTTGCTGAGGCGCACCGCCCCAACCTTTCGTCAACGCCACTGGAATGCGGCGTAATTCTGCCGCCTTCGTTTGTGCTCCAGCCGCGCGTTCTTCGACGGCCACAAAACTCGTTTCGGACGACATGATCTGATAGCGTAATGCCAGTTCCAGCACCTTCGATTTTGCTGTCTTTACTTTGCGATCCGCTTGTGCCGATCCGCGCGTGACACCGCTACCTTCTTCAATTTCCTGAATCGCTTTGCGAGCCATCAACACCGGTATCGCGCGGTTGTCGTCCGCGCGTTCCAGATCAACGGATACCGGAAATTTGAACGCGCCGTTCGGTCCATCGGCGAGTACCGACACATCGCCACCCGTCCCACCGATGACACGCGCGTACAATGTCAACCGGTCGCCGTCGAATAATTGTGGCGCTGAACTCGGAGCGACAATATCCGTCTTCAACGAGCCCCAATCGACGCGCACATTCTTTAAAAACGCTGACGACATCCGCGCGAATTGTTTCAACACTTTCGGTTCGATGCGCTCGTTGTACTGAATGAATTCCGCCTGCCCGCCGCTCGCCCGCGCCAGGCCTTTGACAAGGAATTCCGAGACGCCATTTCCGATCCCGAACGTAAAGATGCGGCAATGCCCCGCATGTTCGCCAGCCAGTTCGATGCACTGCGCTTCATTGTTGACTTGCCCATCCGTGAGAAGAATCGCTTGTCTCGGCATCTCGCCTGATGCCTTTGCTTCGAGCACGAATTTCAACGGCTCGAACAATTCTGTTCCACCCATGTTCGCTGCGATGGAATCGATTTTTGACGTCGCTTCATCCAATGTCTTTTGAGCGAAAACGACACTCTCTGGAAACATCGATTCATAGGTAGTGCCAAAACCGATCACGTTGAAGCGGTCACCTTCTTCAAGTGAGCGCAGCGCCAGCGACAAGGCCGCCCGAGCGCGGGTGATGCTTTCGCCATCCATCGAACCGGATCGATCCACTATGAAAATAAATTCGCACGGACCACGCTTGAATGACTTCAAATCCGGGAACAGATTCACCATCACCGCCCGGGCACCGTCGCCATCGCGAGCCACCGAGGCATACGCTTCATGCGGTTTCGCCAAGCGAACGTTCAATACAAAATCCTGATCGAGCTGAATATCCTGCCCCGCCAATTCAACTCGAATCGTCCGCCCGTCCATCGCCACCGTGGCCGGATGCGAGGGGCACGATACCTCGCGCACGTCACCCGCCGCTGTCATGTCCACAGTCAGTTTCAATCCATACGGGACACCGCCTGCGACCGTCGGCGGGGTGATGTGATCGAGTTCCGATGGGTCCATCTTCTTTAATTCGTCTTGCGAAATGTAACGAGGAGAAATCGTCGTCGGAATCATCAGCCGGATCGTGTCGCCATTTTGTTCAAGCTCGGTCGCATATGACAATCGAATGACGGCCTCTTGCCCCGGCAACAAATTCCCGACGCTCGCCGTGAAAATGTTCGGACGATCTTGATCAACCAGAAACGCGCCGTGACCCTGAGCCATCGCGTCGTCATACTGCTCAAACGCCTTCTCGCGCTCCTCGACTTTTCCCACCACGCGCTTCCCGCCGATTTCAATTTCGAACCCATTCACCGCGCACGACTCCTGCAGCGGAAACGAATACACGGCTTCAACCGGAACGCTCTCGGAATTTTTATACCGTTGCGACACCGTGACCGTCGCCGCCGCGCCCGATGCTTTGACATCGATGCTCACGCCCTTCAGTGGCACCCGATTGCCTTGGCTGAAAAGTCCGCCCGCTTCAAGCTTGCTCATGACCGCCTCCTTTTATAGTTCGCGCTGAATGAGTGAAACGACTGCGTCCGTCACAACGTCTGTTACGAATTCCGCTTCAAAATCTTCCCGCAAGCGGCGGCGAGTTTGTCGAGTTCGTCTGGTGTTGGGACTGCTTCGCTGCAATCTATTTCTATCCGAATGCCCGGTGCTATAGGAATACGCATGACCAAATTCGGCGCACCGTGTCGCGGCGCTTTTACCGGAGGCTCTCCGCCATTGGCCAGTACGTCCTGAATCTTTTCGAGCGGCATGCCTTCACGTTGCAACCGCACAATCCGCGCGATTTGGTCGAGATGCTTTGCCGAGTACGCACTGCCCCGACCCAAGCCGTCCGGCGGATCGATCAGCTCGCGTTGTACGTAGTAGCGCACGGTCCGCCGACTCAAGCCCGAGCGGTCCGCCACGTCGCCAATCGACATCGGTTCATTGTCTCGCCCATTCTCCATACCCACACAATACAACACTACGGTGTCACATTCAAGTGTTTTATTGTATTTTCTTTAATCCTCAGACAAACACGCGTGCACAAAAACGCCCTGCTTGGTGTAATATGAGGCAGACTTCAGTCGGAATTCATTTCATTTATAAGGGGGAGTGGTTATGACATTTCAGGCGCTTCGTCGGCCCATGTTAGCGGTGGTTATGTTGGCTTCGTTTGTGCTCGCGGCAGGTGAAGCAAAGAAGAATACTGCGATCATCGACATTGAAAAAGTAGACGCTGATTTCGCGGTGCAAGGCGAATACACCGGCGAGGTGACGCTACCGGGCAAAGAGAAAGCGAAGGCCGGAGTGCAGGTTATCGCGCGCGGAAACGGAAAGTTCCACGCCGAATTCCTGGCAGGTGGACTGCCCGGAGATGGTTGGGATAAAGGCGCGAAAAGTCCACTCGACGGCATCACAAAAGACGGTGCTACGACACTGACCGGAGCCATGGGTTCCGCTGAAATCAAAGACGGCAAAATGACACTCACGCCCACAGGCGGCACCGCCAGTGACTTAAAACGCATAGTCCGCGAAAGCCCGACGCTTGGCGCAAAAGCCCCCGCAGGCGCGCTGGTGATCTTCGATGGCACGAACCTCGACCAGTTCCAAAAAGGCGCGAAGATGTCCGAAGACAAACTCCTTGAACAAGGCGCGAACACACTGAAGCCGCTCCAGAATTTCACGCTCCATGTGGAATTCAAACTTTCTTACATGCCGGAAGCGAGCGGGCAGGGCCGCAGCAACAGCGGCTGCTATTTGCAATCGCGCTACGAATGCCAGATCCTCGATTCGTTCGGTTTGAAAGGTGAGAACAACGAATGCGGCGGCTTCTACACGATCCGCAAACCCGACCAGAATATGTGCTTCCCGCCGCTCTCGTGGCAGACTTACGACATCGATTACACAGCCGCGACATATGAGGGTGGCAAGAAACTCAAGAACGCCACCGCAGTCGTGAAACACAACGGCGTGGTGATCCACGAAAGCGTGGAATTGACGCACTCGACCACATCGTCACCTTTGAAGGATGGCCCGGAACCGGCCCCGCTCCACTTCCAGAACCACGGAAATCAGGTGCGCTATCGCAATATTTGGGTCATCGAAAAGCCGTAGTCGTTCTCGTCTCATTGCGTAATTCTTGCGCGAGAGGGCTGATGCGATTTAATGTTAATAATGGAGCGGCGGCACTCTTGCCGCCGTGTGAGAACCCATACGGATTACTGACGTGCGCGGCTCTTGACTGCGTGTTCGCCCGAATTCATTTCGCGTTGACATTGAATTCTGCTGGCTTAAACTTTTCGTAAATTTAACATTTATGATTGATCGGTTCGACATGTTTCGCCCGGCACACAGGGAGGTCGCGTGGCACCACTGAAATTGACGATAGCGGGGGCGGTTGCATGCGTCCTTTCGTTCGTCAACGCCACGTCAGCCGAACCTGCTCCCGCGTCGGATACGGAAGAACTGAAGCAGATGGTGGATGCGCTGCAAAAGCGGATCAAGGCTGTCGCCACACCCGAAAGCACGTCAGCCACGGATGTCGAAATCTCGGTCGCGGACAAATTCGGCGATGCTCAAACGGTCTCCTCACACACCGGTCGTCTGACCATCGGCGGACTGATGCAAGTCTGGTATCAGCACATTCAAAACGACCGATTGGGCATTACGCAACCCGGCGCTCCCGGCAATCTTTTGTTTTCAATTAATGCCGAACCCGGGCACAAACTCGATAACGACACCTTCCGCGTCCGGCGCATGGAATTGCGATTTGGCATGGAAGTCAGCGAGCATATTTTCGCGTACGTCATGATCGATCCATCGCGCGAGGCGAACGGAACGTACACGCCGTTTCCGACGTTCCCGCTGCATAACGCACACATCAACAACAGCCAACTCGCGAGCGGCAACAACACCGGGACGTTCGTCAATGGCAATAAATTGAGCATCCCGTCGTTGCTGCAGGACGCGTTCATTGAATTCCACGACTTCATTCCGCACCACGAATTCCGCATCGGGCAATTCAAGCAGCCGTCGGGTGAAGAGTCGTGGCGGGCCAGTGGCAATCTCGATTTTGTGGACCGCTCGCTCGTGAGTTCACGCAACAACGTTCGCGATATTGGTGTGATGATGCAGGGCGCGTGGTTTCAGACTAAGGCCGACAACCTCGATACCGGGAGGATTCAATATTGGGCCGGCGTGTTCAATGGCACGAATGGCACGGTGCTGACCGATCCTGAATTGCAGGAAGGCGGCAACCGTTCGGACGACAATTATCAAAAAGATTTCGCCTGCCGATTCCTGGCGCGACCGGTGTGGGAAGATGAATGCTGGATCGGCAAATTGGAATTCGGATACGCGCGCACGGACGGTCTGCGCGGAAAAGACGGGCAAGTCATCTCCGGCCCCGGTGGAATCGGCGGCCTGACGCATCCGCTTCTAAACGGATTGAATCTGTACAAGAACGCGATCACGCGTCAGTCTGCGTGGGCGTCGTATGCTCCGAACGGCTGCGCAAAAGGAGTGTGGTTGCGCGCGGAATGGGGTTCGTCGCACGACCGGTTGAACAACACGAATCTGCTCGCAATCGGCGGTAACGCGTTCGCTGCGCCGTCAGTGCGGGAACTCTCGAGTAACAACACGTTCGGCCCCGGTTTCTTCTCGCAATCCAATCCGCAGCCGCTGTCACTTTCCGGGTTCTACGCAGCGGTGGGATACAAACTCGCCGACTCGTATTTCGCCGAGTGTTTGAATCAAAGTGGCGTAGGTAAAGCGGCGAAAAGTTTGGAAGTCGCCTTCCGGTATGAGACGTTTCAAAACGTCGTCACCGAGCGTCCTTCAAATCCAGACGAACAGTCTCTACGCTTCAATACGCAGGTCTATACGGCGGGCGTCACTTATTTCATTAAAGGAAACGATGCCAAACTTCAAGCCAATTACGCCATCGTGATCGATCCGCACAACCACGCGCTCGGCCTTCGCGATGCGCGCAACAACCAATTCGTGTTGAATTTTCAAGTCGGGTTTTAATGGTTTTGACACGTAATCAGCATTGAATGTAAGTAAGAAGTTGCGATTCGAGAGGGTGCCATGGAGCAGTACTCTGCTCCATGCTGTTAGGCGCTCGATCAACGGATGCATAGATGTATTTTAAAATTGCATGAGCCCAAGCACGGAGCAGAGTACTGCTCCGTGGCACCCGACTCCGCTTAATTCCCTGACATCGTGAAATCGAATTTCATCAATTCGTTATCGCTTGTGCCGATGTAAACCGCATCGGATCCGATAGCGCCGGTGATCGGCTTGGATGAAAGCCGTCCGCGCCAGAGCAACGAGCCGTCCTTCAAGTTCACGGCGATCAGGACATAATTGTTGCTCTGCAATTCGCAACATACAATCGCTGTGCCGACTGAGTTCTTGTCCTTCTTGTCCGGGCCGCGAACCAGCGGCGTGAACAGGACTTTTCCCGGCATCGGCGTGGTCCACACCGGAGCGCCGCCAGCGTTCGGAAGCAGGACCAGTGTGCCGTCGTCCAATGCGCCGACGAATCCGTTCGCTGTCGCTCGCAAACCGGTCGAACTGCCAGCGCCCAAATCGGAATGTCCTTTTTCACGGCCGTACGAATCGGTATCGAGGAATAGAACTCGGCCTTTGATGTCGGCCACCGCGACTGTTTTCGTCTCCGGAGTGACTGCGGGCGGTAAGCTGATGCGCGAATCGCACTGCTTCTTCCACTTCAATTCGCCGCGATAGCCTTCGACTGCATACAGACAATTATTGTCGCGCGGAACGTAATAAGTGTCTCCATCGAACGCGTAACCAAACGGCTGTTCCGGGCCACCGACCGGGTCGAAGGCGACAGTCTTTTGGATCTTGCGCTGATCGGAGAACACACTGATTCCCGATTTGGTGACGACCGAAATCAGTTTCTCGGCAGCCGCTTTTTTCGGGCGGTACATCTGCGGCTCACCCACGGCACCCGGCGGGCACGGGATGCGATAGAAATCACCTGTTGCGTTGGATGCGATTTGAAAAAAGTACGATCCGCTGCACGACACAAACGCGAAGGCTTCCGCATCTTCTTCGTTGACGCTCAAGCCGCGCAACTCCAATTCGTTCTTCGCCAGCGCCGCAGGTTGTTCCGTCTTGTCGAGCACCTTTATTGTTTGCGGCGATCCTTCCAGATTCACGCGGCGGATCACTTCCAGTGTGCGCGCATTGCACACGGCCAATTCGCTTCCACCGGCCAGGAGCACGAGATCCTTGAACGCCACCATCCCAGCGCTGGCGGCGACGGGAGTCAAGATGGACATCTGAGGCTTGCGGACAAACACGGCTTGGATGCGCTCACTGCGGAAATTGTTTTCGATCACTTCACACGGCTCGAATCCCGGCTGCGTAAACGTCAATGCGAGCGGCCCCATGACGGGCAATGCAGCGACCATAGGCGTCTTGCCAATAACTTGGTCTTTGAGCGTGACCTGTGCCCCATCGGGCAGGCTGGTGAGTTGGACGCGCAAGGTAGCTCCCGACGCGGCTTCCGAATAGGGGAACGCGTTGACGACTTCGAGAATCGCGGCGCGCGCCTGCTTCGGATCGATCTCCCACATCCGGTTCGCCTTGGCAATTTTCTCCTGCAAATCTTTCTCTGGAATGTCGGGTTCCAACTCGCGCATTTCACGAACCGCATCCGCGTAGATCGCCGCAGGCGGCTTGGAATCGAGCAGTTGTTTCGCGATCCGGCGAGCTTCGTCGGACGAACGCTGGAGCTTCAGCTTTCTGATTTTCGCGACGGCATCCACGGCCTTGTTTTCGCGATCAGCCAAGTCCTGAAGATTCTTCTCCGCTTCAGCCGCCAGTTTCGTCCCAGCGTATTGAATCCGGATTGCTTCATTCAATTTCCGTGCGGAATCGAAGCCACCCTTTTCAAGCGTCTCACGTGCCAACGCCACTTGCCGCTCCGCCTCGCGCAACGGGACCAACTGCTTGTACAATTCTATCCGAGCATCCCGAGCGAACTTTTCCGGCGGATCGTCGCGTAGAAATTCGCGATAACTCGCGATTTGCTGATCGGACGACTGGCCGGAGGAATTGCGGCGGATCTTGTCGAGCCGCACCTGGAATTCGACATCATCAATCCGCGCGTTAAGGTCCTTCATGATCTTAACCAGCTTCTTAGAGTCTTTGATGATCGTCGGACTCAAGAACACAACGCTGGTATAATCTTTGAGAAGCGCCGAGAAATTTGAAAGTTGCGCTTTCGTGAACTCTCCCCCGCTCGCACCAGAACGCAGCAGCGGTCCGAAATCGCGGACCCATTGGGTTTCAATTTCAACTTGGGTATCGTTCTTGAGCTTTTCGGCCAGTGTCTTGATTTCAGGCGACACGTTCGTCGTCGGGAATGTCTTGGATTTGTCAGAGGCCTCTAAATATTTTTTCGCGTAAACGAGTTGGAACGTTTCGATGCGAAGTCTGTCGAGCTTCAACCGCGCAGCCTGGTCCAAGTTCGGGCCGGGCCAAAAAATGTATGCCGCCATTCCAGCCACGCACAAAATCGGCGCTGCAAACATGCCGATTTTGCGCCACGGGAGCCGGTCTTTTTTGATGATTAGATTCGTATTGGCCGACTTCTTGATAGTCGGCGACGACGTGTTCTTCTTTTCGGGCACGAGTTGGGCGATGATGGGCTTGTCATCGGTCGCCATTTGTTTGCGCAGCGTTTCAATCAGATTGATCGCCAGTTTAATCGTCTCAGGCGAACCTACTTTGGACGCTTGCACGGCGATGCGGTGTGCATCCGCAATCTGGCCGGCTTCCATTTGAGCTTTTGCAATCGCCAAATACTCGGTCTTCGGGACCGCCTCGATCATCTGAGCGTCCCACAACTCCAGAATCATGCGGTTGGAATTCAAGCGTCCGAGGCACGATTTTTGGACGATGCCCTCGACCGTATGCTTGGCCTGGATCAGGCGCATCAGCGTGCGCCCTTCGTCTGAAATGCCGTCGGCGTCCTGATAGACGCGCATGCCTTCATCCGTCAATCGAAAGAGGAGCGATTGGGTCGTGATACGCTGCTCAATTCCGTGCCACTCGTCAGCACGGCGCGCGGCTTCCAGCAGTAAACTGTCCGGTTCAATGCGTAGACGCACCGCACCGCCGCCTGGAGCGATTTTCGTGTCGAGGGACGCGATGGCCAGGAAATCGAAATCACCCTCGCGCAACGTGAACAGATCGCAGACTTCTTCTTCAATCAAAAAGCGCAGCGCTTCATCCAAATCCGCGCGCACGACATAATTCATTTCGATCAAAACCTGCCCCAGCACCATCCCGTTTTCTTTGTGGATCTTCATCGCGGTGCTGAGATTTTCATCATTGATGGCTTTGCGCGACAAGAGCAGGTCGCCGAGTTCAATGTACTGCGTCCCGCGACCAGCCAGCGAAATATGGCCGTCTTGCATTTCAATAAAACGTGTCCCTTCCGGAGCCTGCACCCGAAGGAGGCCGGTGGACTTGCCGCGCGACAGCAATTGAAAGACGTCCGCCAAATTAACGGCGGCTAGATTCCCTTTTAGACCCATATTCTCCGGTCCGTAACCCCGCCTGAAGAAAAACCCATCGCAAGAATCCCGTGCTTCACTGCATGTCGCAAAACGATGAGCAAATAATGCCGCACTTATACCCGATCACGCGCACACAACCGTTCAGATTTCCGAAAAACGATCTCTTTTCTCGCAATTTCGGACGACTCCGTTAAAAGAGAGGGGCATATGTTCGCGTTCGATCACGTCACTCATCTCTCAGTCTATGCGAACCGTCCGTATCGACAACTTGAAAGGCATCCGCAAGGTATGACTTCCCAATCCGACGCATCCTTACAAAACAACTCCACTGTCTTCACCGTGTGTGGCGAACCGGAAGATGCCGGTATCGCGTCCCAGATTCAAACCTTGGTCGATTCCGCTCAAACCATCGTCATCACCGGCCACGAACGCCCTGATGGCGATTGCATTGGCACAGAAGTCGGCCTCTGCTCTATATTACTCAACATCGGCAAAAACGCCGGAATCGTGAACTCCGATTCGACGCCACCGAAATACACGAATCTCGATCCCGCCGGTGTGATCGTCAAACACCGTCCCGGCGAACCGCTGGGCCTCATCGATCCCGTCACCGGCCAGCACCGTCCAGCCGATCTGATTTTCGTTGTTGATTCGACGGATTTGAAACGCATCGGCAAAATCACGCAAGCTGATTTTGGCTCGGCGAAAGTCGTCAACATCGATCATCATCCCGGCAATCCGATGTTTGGCGACGTCAATTTTGTGGACACCCGAGCCGCCGCCGCTGCCGAATTGATCTGGCGTCTGGCGTCCGAACGCCGCTGGCCCGTACCGCCTCTTGCTCGCGAAGCTCTTTACACCGGATTGGTCACGGATACCGGACATTTCGCGTTTTCCAACACCACCCCGCGCGTGTTGCGCATGGCCGCCGAATTGCGCGAGACCGGAGTGGATGGCGACGCCATTTGGCGGCGCATTTTTCTGAATAAATCGCGTGCCGAATTAGACCTCGAAACCCGCGCGCGCGCCTCGCTTGAAGTGCTGGCTAACGGACGAATCGCCTGCATCGGCGTACGCAATTCTGATTTCATCGCGACTGGCACCACGCCGCAGAATGCCGAAGATTTCACGAGCATTCCGCGCATGTTGGCAGGCGTCGAACTCGCGCTCTTCTTCTACGAATTGGACGGCGGAGCGGCCACAAAAGTCAGTCTGCGTTCGACTCATAACATTGACGCCGGAGCCCTCGCGCGTTCGTTTGGCGGCGGCGGACATCGCGTCGCTTCGGGCTGCTCGCTTCCCTTGCCACTCGACGCGGCCAAAGCCAAGTTCCTCGCCACAGCCGAAACGTTTCTG
>JBAXUS010000135.1:0-17042 GCA_037129555.1 Planctomycetota bacterium | reverse complement strand
CGATGATTGATTTCAACGACGCCGGCCATTTTCGCGGCAACTGGGAATGGGATGCGAAGCAGAATATCGTTTACGTCTCCGGTCAGTATTCCGTGGCATATCGTGGGCGGATTAAGTGAGGGAAGGTATGCATGAGAATGCCGGGCGGTGTTGCTTCGTCTTGAAAAGTGGAAAAGAGAAAAGAAAAAAGGGCTAATCGACCAGGCCGGGCAGAACTAAGCGGAACCCGTAGTTGAAGGTTCGGATATCGGAGGAGTTGATGAGCCGAAACGAGGAACAGCACTCATTTGGTAGGTAACTCCAAGCACCGCCGCGCAACACGCGCGCGTCTGCGTTATTAGGTCCGACTGGATTACTCAATGAGTTCAAAGACGAATGGTATTGACTCCACGAATCTTGGCACCATTGCCACACGTTCCCGTGCATATCGTACAGCCCAAACGCATTGGCTTTTAATTGTCCAACAGGGTGAGTCGTTCCTCCGCTATTCGACTCGCACCATCCCGCAGTCGGCATATCACTGTCCGAATCACCCGAATAAAAACGCGTTCGAGTCCCCGCGCGGCACGCATATTCCCATTGCGCCTCCGTTGGTAAGCGCACTTCAAGCGATTTGTCTTTGAGTAACTCATTTAGCTTCTTGCAGAAAGCCGCTGCATCATCCCACGAAACATTTTCAACTGGCAGTTTTGCGCCTTTAAAGCTGCTTGGATTCGCTCCAATGATTGCTGAATATTGTTCTTGCGTCACCGTGTACTTTCCCATGTAGAACGGCTGCGTAATCGTAACGGAATGAGCTGGTTTTTCTGTTCCTACAAGATTATTGAACACCGCCAATTCGGCTCCATACCGCGCGGCCTCCTGTAGAGCGAGCTGGCGGCGGGCAATGCCGCGGAGGCAGACGCCTGTGGTGATTGTCATCAGCAACAGAAAGCGAAGCGAAAAGGAGAGCTTGCGCTTTTGGATACTTTTGATCGCCAACACCAGCAACAGCAGCGCCACCCCTCCCCCGCCCAATGCGATCAGCCAATTGGCGTCCGCGACCGTGACCGTTGGCTTCGCTGGTTCCTCCGATCCCATGATGAATTGCCCCGCTGGAATCAGCACCAACTCCAAAGCCACGCCCCCGCCCAGATCGATACTCTTCGTCGCCGGAAGATTCACGCGCATGGCATACGACGAGATAGCCTCCTTCCCATCCCATAAAGGAAACACGCGCGGAGCCTCGGCGGAGAGCAGCGGAAGATTGAGGATCAGCAGCGCGAGAAAAGTCGACAGACGCAGACGGGAGAGCATGTGTTACGATTCCTTTGTTGTGGTCGTTGCTTGCCACCACCTTCAGGTGGTGGTACAGAGAGTTTTACGACTTCTCCAGCCGGCTTTAGCCTGCTTTTTCAAGCTTTCAGGCATTGTTATTTTTGGGTATGGCTAAAGTCTCCTGCATTTCTTTCAAGCCGGCTGAAGCCGGCTCAAGGTATTCTTAATAGTCGCTAACCACCACCTAAAGGTGGTGGCAAGCAACGGCGTAATGCGCGCTCCCGCCGTAAACATCAGCACAATGGCCGTCGAAAGATGGATTTGAAAGAAGGGGCGGCGGGGGGGATTGGGCATGGGGTGCGGGTCCTTTGGTGTCGGGTGCGATTGTATCCGCGCATTTTCGATTATCGTTGATGATTGACGCGAACATGGACGAAAACATTATCGGCAGGTTGGCAAGGGACGTGCAGAAGATTGGGTTTGATGCGGTCGTGAGGTACGTGAAGGCGAAGTTGAAGAAGACGGCTAAGTAAGGGGACTTGTTCGAATAAATAGGGCTCGCGCCGTGCGACGTGGATAAAATCGCAATTCTTTCCCACGCGTTGAAAGACAATGAGATTTTGGGCGGGTGTTGAGGACGTGCACGGGACAGAGCATTCACTCTTTTAGCAAATAAAAAAGTGAGTGCTCCGTCCCGGTTTGCCACAGGTTAATCGAGCGCCCAACAGCAAGGACCAGGGTACTGGTCCTTGGCACCCTTGCTAACGGCCAACCGCCCCGTTGTGTGAAATCAACAATTCATTGCCGTCTGGCGGGTTTTCACGCACCACACCCACGCCCTTGGCGTAATACTTGTACTCCGTGGTGCCGTCGGCAAGGTGTTCCTTGATCTTGAGGCAGTCTTTGTAGGTTCCGGCGGGCACGGTTACGGTTTCGGAGATGGACATCACTTCGTCTTCCTCCATGATGTCTTTGGACACGTCTTCCGGTTTAAACTTATCGCCAACCTTTGGATGTGCGGGCATGATCACGCCGGGAATCGGGGTGTCTTTCCCGAGCATCCAGGATCCCTTGTGGTTCTTGACCTTGCCGTTCTCGTATTCATCCACCTCTTCGCCGAGGTAATATACGGTGCCGTTGTCGTCCTGCGCAAAATAGTCGAGCACCACTTCTTCCAGCTCGCCGTTCAAAAAGACCCGATCTTCCATAACCAAAGACTCGACTTCCTCGCCTCCGATGGTGAACGTGCGGCGCTTCTTGGGCATCAATGTGCGCTCCACGCGGATTTTCTTGCCGGCTTCCGTGCCTTCGAGAATATCCTGTTTCAGAGAGGCCAGCGGCAGGTAGGGATTGGTGATGTCCCGTGGATGGCTGAACTTTACACCCGCCAAAACTCTCTTTGCGCGGTCGGCCTTTTCCGCGTCCGCATCGGCAGCGTCGTCGCTCTTGGATTCACGCAGCTTGCCATCCTCCGTAATCACCAGGTCGACGACCTTGCCGTCTTTGCCCTTCACCGGTGCTTCATAGACAACCTTTCCATCGATTTTTTCATTCTCCTTGTCCACTGACTGACCGACTGCGCCGCCGTTGGCCAGAACGGTGTCCTGCACCGCCTTGGGAACCTGGTCCCACTTCAGGGTCTCGCTGGCGCGGGCATCGGGTACCACGGCATACGCGAAAATTAAAAAGAGAGAAATACCAACCCACGTCATGCGATTGTTCATCTGTTCATTCCTTTTTTCTGTCGTTTTCGCCCGAGGTGCTTTCAGCCGAGCCATCCGGCCGAGCATTTCGAGCAACGTTGATTTAACAGACACAATGCCCGTTGAATGAATGAAGCATATGCTACGTTGATTAGCGGCAGATTAACCAATAATTAGAAAGAATTTATAATTGGGGGAAACCGGACAGAGCACTGGTGCCCCGTCGAGGCTCTCCATTTTTCCCGCATCTCAAGAAACGGACTCCAATGAAATCCAATGAACGAAGGCTTAAAAAGCATTCAAATGAATTCCATTTTTATATCAAATTTCAGTCTTGTCGGCGTACTTTCAGGTGAGATCATCCGCAATTGGGTAGGACTGGAATTTCATTAATGACCTTCATTCAAGCGCGCCTTCGCATTCCGCTTTGGGGCACGTGCATTTTTCTGAGTCTCGTATTGCAGTCCGCACATGCGGCGGATGCGTCCATGCCGGAGACGCAGCGGTCGTTTCTGGCGAGCAACTGCGTTGAGTGCCACAATGCTGAGAAGCAGAAGGGGAAGCTGCGTCTCGACACCATCTCCTTCACGATTGATTCAATTGAACAGGCTGATCGATGGCAGAAGATTCTCGGCCAGCTCAATGCGGGCGAGATGCCACCGGAGGATGCGAAGCAGCCCGACCGCGTCGCGAAAACGGATTTTCTCGACGCCCTTTCCGGCGCGCTTGTGGCGGCGCGAAAGTCGCTCGGAGACCGGCACGGACAGATCACCATGCGCCGCCTGAATCGGCGGGAATATCAAAATACGTTGCGTACACTTCTCGGAGTCGATATCAACGTGGCGGAATTGCCCAGCGATATTGCCGCCCCCGGCCCGGAAGTAATTTTCGATACGGTCGGCAGCAACCTGTTTGTTTCCAGCAGCCAGATCGAACAGTATTTGTCGCTGGGCCGAGAAGCGTTGGACGATGCGTTTGAACGCCATGCCGCTTTGGGAACGGAAAAGAAACTTCGCATCGAAGCAGAATCGACCCTGAAGGACATCAAGAAAACAATTGATGAGGAAAAAGAAAAATACGAACAGTTTAAACGCTGGGCGGAGGCGGTCGCCCAAGTGGCTGTAAAACAGGAGAACAGCACGGTCGTTGCTGGTTTGTTGAAAGGCAAGAAAGATGAAGTAATCATAAGGCACAATTGGAATAAAATCCCGGGCGCACCCTCGCCGGACGCGTTCGGTTTTAAAAGACAAAACCCCACCGCCAATGATGAGCAATTCGCGGACTTCGTTGAACTTGTCAATCAGAATAGCCGCTATTTTCCTTACTATCAAAAGTACCTTCAGATGCCAAGGCTCGAGGATGGCGCATATTTCACGACGCCCAATATTGCACGGGGTTCAAGCATTATCAGTGTCACTCTGAAAAGCCGGTTTTACATGCCCATTCCGGGAAACTTTCCGGCTGGAGACTACGTGATCCGTTTCCGGATCGCCGCCACCGAGCACGCGAAACCGGAACAGCGCTTCATCGAATTTGGCGTGGGCGCTTCTTTTTTTGACGAACGTTGGGAGGCGACCAGCACGCACGAGGTCACCGGAACGATGGAGCATCCGCAGGTGGTCGAGGTTCCCGTCAGTATCCGCAAAATTTCATCCGACCGGGGCGACCGCACGTTCTTCATCCGGCCAAAAGGCGGGTACTACCGATATGACCTTGGAACCGCCCAGGAGCGCAACAGAAAAGTGTTTGATGCCGCGTTCGAAAAAAATGGCGTCGGACCGGAATTCAACGTTTGGCTGGACTGGATCGAAGCTGAATGGAAACCAGCCAAAGAAGAGGCTGCCGGAATGCGCGCGCTCGAAGGTCTGGCGCTGGATGATAAAGCGCCCTCGCAATCTCCGGAAAAATTGCGGGCCGCGTTGGAGCGGTTTGCGACGGAAGCGTTCCGAGGAACCGCACCACGTCCGTCGTTTATGGACCGCTTGGTTAACGTGTATCAGAGTTACCGGTCGGGCGGAAAAAAGCACAGCGAAGCGCTTAAAGATACGCTGGCGATTGTGCTATCTGCTCCACCTTTGTTGTATTTGGCGGAACCTGTTTCCGACGGAACGTCGCGCCCCCTGTCGCCTGCGGAATTGGCCACCCGGCTCTCGTATTTCCTGTGGGGATGTCCGCCGGACGCGACGTTGCGTAAGCTGGCTGAAAACGGCGAGCTGAACAAGCCGGAGGTATTGGCCGTGCAAACGGAACGGCTTTTGGACGATCCGCGCAGCCAGGGATTTGTCCGACCCTTCTTTCATCAATGGCTTGTGCTGGATCGGCTCAATTTCTTCAAGTTCAGCCGCAAGCTCTTTCCTGCGTTCGACGATGGTACCGAAGTGGCCGTGCGAAAAGAAGTCTACGAAACGGTGTCACATCTGGTTCAAACCAATGCGAATCTGTGCGATTTATTGAAAAGCGACTACATCGTCGCCAATCAGGTACTGGCCAAATATTATGGTCTTGAGGGCGTGACGGGCGACGATTTTCACAAGGTAACGGTGCCCATAGATTCTCCACGCGGAGGGCTCCTCGGTATGGCGGCGATTCTGGCCATGGGCGGTAACGGTGAGCACACCAGCCCCGTTGAACGGGGTGCCTGGGTCTTGCGGAAGTTGCTCAACGATCCGCCGCCGCCAGCCCCGGCAAATGTTCCTCAGCTCAACCGCCTGGCCGACAAAATTCTCACAACGCACGAACGTATTCTGGCACATCAGGAGGCGCCGCAATGCGCCAGTTGCCATCGCAAAATCGATCCGATCGGTTTTGGCTTGGAGAACTTTAACGCCGTCGGAGAATGGCGAACCGAAGACAGTTACCAGGCGTTGAATACCTTGGGCAAGCCGATTCCAAAAGCGATCAAGACATGGGCCATCGATCCTGCTGGAAGCCTTCATAAAGGGCCGGCGTTCAAGAATTTTTTTGAACTGCGCGACATCCTCGCGAGTAAACGGGAACCGTTTGCGCGTGGGTTTGGCGCGGCACTCATCCAATACGCGCTGGGACGCCCGTGCGGTTTCAGCGACGAGCCGCTCATCGATACCATGGTTCAACACGCCAAAGAAAAGCAATTTGCCGTCCGGGATTTCATTCATACACTCGTTAATAGCAAGGCGTTTCACTCCAAATAGGAATCCGCTTCATGAGCAAGCCGAATACACGCCGCCGTTTCCTCGCCTCCAGCTCAGCGCTGATCGCACTGCCCGTGTTGGAGTCCTTGGGATTCAAACCGTTCACCGCCGTAGCAGCGCCCGTGAAGCCTCCGAAACGTTTTATTTTCCTGAGTTTTGGATTCGGCGTGACTCAGGAATCGTGGTTTCCCGCGCTGGACCAACCGGGCGCGAACTACACGCTGTCTGCCGGACTTCAGCCGCTCGCCCGACACAAGGCCGATTTTACAATCGTTCAGGGTTTGGCGAACAAATTCGCCATGGATGGACATTCCGGAAGCACGTTCTGGCTGACGGGTGCCAATCGTTACTCGGAACCCGGACAGAATTTCCACAACAGCATCTCGGCCGACCAGGTCGCGGCGGACCAGCTTGGAATCGAAACGCGCTTCCCATCGATTCAATTGAATGGTGGCCAAAACGTTGAGTCCGACGGGCACGGTCCCGGACTTTCGATGGCTTGGGACGTTCGCGGGAAACCCATTGGCGGACAAAACACCCCGATCGAGGCGTACCACAGACTCTTCGCCAAGGACGCATCGTCGCCCGAAAAACAAAAGGCGTTGCTCGCACAAAAGCGCAGCGTGCTTGACACGGTGATGGAGAGCGCCGCGGATTTGAAACGCGGGCTTTGCAAAGACGACACCGCCAAACTGGACGAGTATTTTCAAGGCGTGCGCGAAATTGAAAAGCGCATCGGAAAAGACGAACAATGGATCGGTGTTTCCCGGCCGAAGACAGAATTAGCCGAACCCAAGACGGGCGTATCGGGGAAAGACGAAATTAAACTGATGTACGACATCCTGTTCGCGGCGCTGCAAACCGACAGCACACGAGTCGTGACTTATCGGCAGCCCGTCGCCTCGCTCTTGAAGAGTCTGGATGTTACGGTCGCCGCACACGACATGAGCCATTACGGTCGGGGCGCCTCGATGGAGGCATCGCAGAAACGAGACGCCGCGCAAAGCGAATTGCTGGCCGGACTGTTGGACCGCCTCAAAGCGGCCCAAGAAACAGATGGTACCCGGCTGTTTGACAACACCACTGTTGTGTACGGAAGCAATCTTCGCCAGGCCCACACGCTTGAAAACTGCCCCACGTTGCTGGCCGGCGGCGGGTCGGGGATCAAGTTGGGACAGAATGTTGTGGTGCCGAAAGGAACACCGCTATGCAATGCGTGGCTGACACTTTTGAAGGGCTCTGGAATCAAAGTGGAACGTCACGGCGACAGCACGGGGGTTTTAAAGGAATTGATTTGAATCGGTTTTGTTCTGCTTCAGTGTCCTATTCCGACTGAAGCAGAACAAAGCGATGTACATCATTAAAACGGTCGTCGAGAGTTGAAATTGAAATCGCTTTATCCAGTGCATCGTCTCGCTCGCCATGTTGTTTATCCCACCAACTCCTTGACGATATCCGTGGCCAAACCGCCTTGGAAATTCTCGGGCATCGGCATGCCAACTTGAGTCACCATTGTCTTCCACACATTCGCGATTGGCATGTCTTTCTTCGAAAGGTGGCCCTGATGTTTTAGTCCCAGCGCTTTGCCGCCGCACAGAATCAGTGGGAGATTCTTTGAATCGTGTGCGTTCGGGCCGCCGTTCGTTGTTGCCCACGCGGCCATGGTGTTGTCGAGTAACGTGCCGTTGCCTTCTTTCACGCTTTTCAATTTGCCGAGGAAATACGACCACTCCGCGAGGTACATCGCGTCCACCTTGCGCCACATGTCAAGTTTCTCATCTTCCTGCGCGTTATGCGTCAGTGTGTGCAGGTCCCACTTGCTCTTGGTGGCGTATCCGTAGCATTTTCCTTCGTCGCCTTCGGTGCGCGGAATGTGGCTGACCGCGCGCGTGCTGTCCGTCTGGAACGCTAGGGCTACCATGTCGAACATCATGCGTGTGTATTCGGAGTAGCCGCGCCCGTCGCCAGCAATGCGGTCGCGCGGGGAGCCTTTGCCGAAATCCGGGCGATCGACTTTCGGCTTCGGGCGATCGATCCATTCGCCTTCGACTTTGATACGTTCTTCCAGATCGCGGATGCTGGTGAAGTATTGTTCGAGGCGCTCACGGTCATTCGTCCCAACATCGCGTTTCAATGCTGCTGCCTGCTCTTTAATGGAGTCGAGCAGACTCGCTCGTTGGGCCATCGCTTTCTTGGCGGCGGCGAGCGTGTTGTTGTCTTCGCTGCCGAAGAGTTTTTCGAACAAAACCTCCGGGCGATTCTCGGGCGTGATCGGCGTGTGGTTTTTGCTCCACGACAGCGTCGTCGGAAACGGCCCACCGAAACCGGTCTCACGTACCGTTCCCAGCACGAGCGACGGGAAGCGCGTTTTGCTGCCGTGGTACCCGGCGATCTGTTGATCGACCGATGACAACGTCTTACCGTTGCGCACGGTGTTGACGCCCGTCAGCAAACAGCAGCATGCGCCGTGCCCGCCGGTGAATGACTGCAATCCCGTCAGCATCGTGCAGTCATCTTTGAACGGGGCCAGTGGCGCGAGTGAGGGCGTCATCGTGTAGTTCTTGCCCGTGTCCGTCGGGATAAAGCCGAAGGGTTCTGCGCCCAAACCCCAGAACGTGAACATCGTTCGGCGCGGAATTTCTTTCACGGGAATCTCGCCGGCGTTCGCAGCAGACTTGGATCCGGTGCTCATCGCTTCTAGCCACGGCAACGCGACGGCGGCTCCCAGCCCTCTCAAAAACGTGCGACGCGGCATGAGCCATTTGTGTGAGTTGAAATGCATGATGCTTCGCTCCTTTTGTGCCGAGACTAACGGGTCTGAAAATACTGACTGGCCACAGTGGCTTGAATGATGTCCTGCAATCGATATCCGTTTTGCGCTGCGTCAGACATGATCTTGTCCACTGTCACATGATCGCCGTACGCGATGGGACGCCCCAGCACGTAACATAGCAGTTTTTCGGTGAAACCTTTAATGAACGTCTGCTTTTGAGCAAGTAGCGCCTTCTTAAATTCCTGCACCGTCGCGAACGCAGTCCCATCCGGCAGCGTACCGCTCACGTCGAGCGCTGGTGAACCTTTGTCTCCGCGCATCCCCTCGCCATTCTGCCGGTCGCGCCACATCCCGGTGGCGTCGAAATTCTCCAGCGCCATGCCGAAGGGATCGACGCGCACATGGCAGCTCGCGCAATTCTCGGATAAACGATGTTCGTTCAAGCGTTCGCGGACACTGCGTTGTTTCTTGTCTTTGTTCGCGGGCAAATCGCCGGCGTTTGGCGGCGGAGGCGGAACGGGTTGGTTCCACAAGGTGTCCAGCACCCACGTCGCACGGCGGACCGGCAATGTGCGCGTACCATCCGCGAGGTAAGTTAAAATCCCGGCCATTCCCAGCACACCGCCACGACGATCGTCAGTGGGAGCGGGCACTTTTCGGAATGCATCGCCTTCGACTCCCTCGATGCCGTAATGCTTCGCAAGGCGTTCGTTGATGACTAAAAAGTTGCTGTCCAAACAGTCATGGATCGGGAGATTTTCTTTCAACATCGTCGCGAAAAATTCGAGCGGTTCTCGCTTGGAACTGTCACGCAAGGCGTCGTCGTAGAACTTGTAGAAGTCGCGGTTGGGTGACGTACCGTTATCGAAGTTGCGAACGCCGAGCCATTGTCCGGCGAAGTTACGGACGAACTCTGCCGCCTTCGGATCGCCGAGCATCCGCGCGACTTGAGCGCGCAACACAGCCGGTTCGCGCAAGGAATTTTGTTCGGCCGCGCGAACGAGTTCCGCGTCCGGGGCACTGCTCCATAAGAAGTATGACAAGCGATTCGCAAGCAGCCAGGAATCGATCGGTGCGGCAGTGGTGACGGCATCGTTCGGAGGCGTCGATGCCTCGCATCCGAGATACAAAAAGCGCGGCGACGAAAGGACATTTTTCAAGCCTTCGCGCACCGCTTTAACGAACGTCAATCCGCGTTCAGTCTTTGTTTTTAACGTCCAGTTTACAATCCGATCCAGCTCCTCTGGTTTCACCGGGCGGCGATATGCGCGTGGCAAAAGCTTCGCGAAGATTTCTTTGACGTACGCGTCGTCTTCGCGTTTTTCGCCGTCGAAGAAGACGATCTTGCGGCCCTTCGATGGCCATTCTTCGATGGGGCCTTCGAACTCCATTTTGCCGAGCCATAGTCGCGGGCGGTCGGCGATGACGAGCTTCGGATTGTAGACCCAATATGGGCCTTCAAATGTCTTTCTGCTCTCCGTCGCCACGGCGACTGTGTCTTCGAGCAGTTTCTTTTTCTTCTCGATTTCTTCAGGCGATTTCTTCTCGCTCTTCGCGCGTGCGATTTCGCCACCGACGATGACCTGCTTCCACTGCACGTCCCAATAAGAAGGGTTCGCGATGACGGCCTCTTTGCGTTCACCGAAATCCCAACTCACCCGCCACTGCCGGTTCATGCCGGGAGGGCCGATTTGCAGATACAGCATGAATTCGTATTCTTTGGGCGCGTTTAATGGCGCGTCGATGACCTTGGTTTGAACGACTTCAATCGGGCTGGCTTCACCGTATTTGACTGTCAGCCGCACGTCTTTCTGCTCCTCTTTGTTCGCGCCTTTAAAGGCTCCCGCAGAGACTCTGAATGTGTACCAACCGTCGCGTGTGACGCCTTTTTTGCCGAAGTCACCGTTGAAGAATTTGCAGGACGCGAGGTACTCTGTTCCGCCGTTTTTGACTTCCCAATCGAAGGGGCCGTGTGGAATGTAGCGGCGGTCTTTCGAGCCCCATTGATCGAAGTTCGGCTGTGGCACCCAGCCCAGCGGCTCCTTTTGTTTCGCGATGACGGCCGGGACATTGCTCTCAACAATCGTGCCTGTTTCGTCTTTGTACGCTGCCTGCAAGCCGTGGACGTAGCGCTCGACCGTGCCGTCGTATACGAGTTTTTGAACTTTCGGTGCTTCGTTGAAAATGGCTTCGTTCAAAATTATGTCGGCGACGGCGAGGTACTGATCAAGCTGTCCTTCATCCATAAAAAGGCTGGCGGCTCCGCGATCAAAGCCACCGACTTTTCCGTCCTGGGGCAATTCTTTTTCAATGCGCCGCGCGAAGTTTTCATCGAGAGCGAACAAGTCGCGGACGCTGTTGGCATATTCAACGCGATTCATGCGCCGCATCGGCACCCGACCGCCCGCGCCTTGAGCTGCTGTTTCGGTGTCATGCAATTTCGTCGCGATCCACGATGAGACGGCGAAGGCTTCTTTCGCGTCCGGGCGCTTGGTACGTTTCTTCGGCGGCATCTCGCCCGAATTGATTTTGTCCATGACTTCTTTCCACTGCCCGGCGTTGTTGCCTGACGTGAAATCGTCGGTCAATTGATCAATGCGAAAACCAGCGCGCGCCGTGTCCACATCGTGGCATTCGACGCAATTCGCGGCAATGAAATCGCGCGTGGGTTTTGGCAATTCCGAAGCGCCTGCGCCTGCAAATAAGAAAATCAATACACTGGCCAGCCGGGGATAATGAGTGAGACGATTCATGTTGAAGACTCGGATAACTATGACCAAAAAACGGGAACATTTCATTTATCAGGTGTGATCGCTTGAAAGAAATTACACCGCGTAAAATCAAAATTCCGATCGAATCAATGGGGGTTAACTACTTTTCGCCGAATGATCGTTTCGTACCATTGGCCGTCAACACCCATCCGTCCGGAATAACCCATTCCCTGAAATACTTGGAAACATTTTTGAAATTCCAAGCGCACGACGGCTCCGTTCTCTTCGCATCTTCGGAAGTTGTTGTTTTGAAATAAAGGCTGCGACTGGGTATCAACCGGAGTATTCGGTGTCATGATCTTTACACTTAAAATCATCATTAAATGTTTCGGTGCGGGGTTAATGCAGTTGCTGGTGCTCTCGTGGGCGTTCTGCAATGCGCTGGCAATTGCGTCCGAGCCATCGGCAAGCGGGGTGAAGGCGTTTCTCGAGCGCAATTGTTATCAATGCCACGATGCCGACTCGGAGAAGGGGAAATTCCGAGTTGACAATCTGCCGCTCGGATTGACTTCGCCGGAATCGGCCAAGCAGTGGGGCCGGATCTTGGCTCGACTGGAGTCCGGCGAAATGCCTCCGCCCAAACGCGAGCGCCCATCGCAAGCGGATCTTAAAACGGTCCTTGATTGGGCGAAAGAGGCGCTGGCAGTCGAGGCGAAATCGCGTCGTGCCGCCGATGGTCGTGCGCGCATTCGACGACTGAATCGGTTTGAATACGAGAACACACTTCACGATCTTCTCGGCATCGAAACGCCGCTTCAGGATTTGCTTCCGGCCGACGATACTGCGGACGGTTTCGACAACGCGTCGTCGGCACTGAGCATATCGCCGGTCCATATTCAACGTTATATGGAGGCCGCAGAAACCGCATTGAAGGCGGCGATTAGTCGCGGGCCGCAACCAAAGTCCGAGACGAAACGCTTTTTGTTTTCGGACCCGAAAGAAGATAATGGTGGGAATATTGGCCACGGAAACAACAAGCCAATGATCCGCGTTCGCGACAGTAATCTGCTCTTCTTTGCTGAGCCGCACATTGAAGTTCCGATCCACTCCGATCAATTCGCTGAACTCACGAAGACGATGCCCGGTCGGTACAAAGTCCGAATTTCGGCATTTACGTTTGATGCCAAAAGATTGACGCTGGGATTCGCGTTGAAAACGACACGCAGTAAAAAATTGCTCGGCTACTTCGACGCGCCCCCGGACAAAGCTGGCGTTGTTGAAACGGAGCACACGTTCTCGACCAGCGACACGGTGATCATTGCTCCTTATTTGTTGGACCGCGAACGCGCGAAACGAAAATTCAGCCGCTACCCGCCAAAGCCGTTTAAAGAACCGGAAGGCCTCGCGCTCGGAATCGAGTGGATGGAATTTGAAGGACCGATCAACGACACGTGGCCGCCCATTGGCCAGCAACGATTGTTTGGAGACGTGCCGCTCAAGACGTTCAAACAGCTGGCGAAAGATGTGCAGACGTTCGGCGCGCTTCAACAGCTTCGCTACTCCGACAAATTAACACCCGTCCCCGACGACGGAATCGCCGCCGCTAAAAAACTCCTGCCCGCATTCCTCGCCCGGGCGTTTCGCCGCCCCGTCAATGACGAGGATGTTGCGCCGTTTCTCGATATTGTGAAGCAGCATCTGGATAAAAAGGAGTGCTTCGAGTCGTCCATTTTGGAGGCGTATCAGACGGCGTTGTGTTCGCCGGATTTTCTTTTTTTGATCGAAGAACCTGGCACACTTTCACCTCATGCGCTCGCATCACGTCTTTCATATTTCCTGACGCGTTCAGCGCCCGACGACACGCTTCGAGCCGCATCCGACAGCGGCGATTTGCGCAAACCCGAGGTCTTGCGCCGGGAGACCGAGCGCTTGCTTGAGTCGCCGCGTTCGGCGGTGTTCGTGAACGACTTTCTAGACCACTGGCTGCACCTCTGCGACCTCGACGCCACGATGCCGGACAAGCAGCTTTTCCCGGAGTACTATGAGATTTTTAGCAGCTCGAAAGTGGACGGATTGCTGCGTTATTCGTTCGCCGGAGAGACGCGATCGTTCTTCACTGACTTATTGAAAAACGACGGCAATCTACTGCAATTGATCGACTCGGATTTCACATATCTCAACAATCGGCTCGCTGAATTTTACGAACTTCCGGCGGTAGAAGGAGTGGCATTGCGTCGTGTGGCGCTCCCGGCGAATTCAATTCGCGGCGGTGTGCTTACGCAGGGCAGCGTCATGAAAGTCACCGCGAACGGTTCGCGCACGTCGCCGGTCTTGCGGGGAGCGTGGGTGCTCGACAACATCATCGGCCGCCCGCCGCCATCGCCGCCGCCCAACGTTGGGGCGATTGAACCCGACACGCGCGGCGCGACGACGATTCGGGAGCAATTGATCAAGCATCAGAGCAACGAGACGTGTGCGTCGTGCCACAGTAAAATTGATCCGCCCGGATTCGCGTTGGAAGCGTTCGATCCAATTGGTCAATTCCGAACGAATTATCGCACGACCGAGACGGGCAAGGAATCATTTTTCATGACGCCTGAGGGCAGTCGCGTGAAACTTCATATCGGTTCGGCTGTGGATGCGAGCGGGAAATTGCCCGACAACAGCAGCTTTGCCGGGCCTAAAGAATTCAAGAAATTGACACTACAACACGGCGACGCCATCACGCAGAATCTCGCCGCAAAATTAATGACGTACGCGACCGGAAACCGTATCGAACCTGGAGATATACTAGCGCTCGATAAGATTGTGATTGAATCCAAGCAACACAACTTCGGCCTCCGCACGTTGCTTCACGCGGTGGTTCAAAGCGATTTGTTTAAAACGAAATGAGGAACGCAGCCATGCACTCGCCGCTCAACCGCCGCACCTTTCTTCGCAGTACCGGCATCGCACTCGCGCTCCCGTTTTTGGAATCGATGACGCGTGGAACGGTAACCGCCGCAGAACCCGCCGCGAATCCGCGCAGGCTCGTCGCAATTGGGACGCCATTCGGTTTCGATCCCTACGTCTTCATCCCAACGAAAACGGGCAAGGACTATGAACTGACACCGCACCTCGAACATCTGAAGGACGTGCGCGACGACTTCACAATCATCTCCGGACTCAGCCATCCGAACACCGGTGGCGGCGGGCACAAAGCGGAGGCGGTGATGCTAACCGGCGCGGCGTATCCTGACTATTCGTACAATTTGAAAAACACGATCTCCCTGGATCAGGAATTTGCGACGCATGTGCGCGGGCAGACGCGTTACGACAGTCTCGTGCTGACCACATACAATGGGAGCCTTTCGTACACAGGCAACGGCGTGAACATCCCGGCTATTGACCGACCGTCGCAGATATTTTCGAAACTTTTTCTGGCAAGCACGCCGCAGCAACAGCAGGAAGAACTCCGCAAAATCGGCACCGGGCGCAGCATGTTGGACTTCGTCGGAGAGCAAGCGAAGCGCTTGAGCAAACGCGTGACAGCCATCGACCGCGCGCGACTGGATGAGTATTTTGAATCGGTCCGCGACGTTGAGCGCCAATTGCAAATGTCCAGTGAATGGGTCAATCGCCCGAAACCGAAAGCCCTTGTTCCGGCCCCCCAGGACATCTCCGGCCCGGGCCAGCAACAGAAAAAACTTCAACTCATGTTTGACATGATTTACCTCGCTCTCGTCACGGATTCGACGCGCTCGATTACAATCAAAACATTCGGTGACCATCACGATTTGTCACATCACGGCAAGGAACCGCAGAAGCTTGCGGCGTGTCGGCAAGTTGAAGTTGATTTGTTGAAAACATACGCGGACATGCTGAAAAAATTGAAGACCGCACAAGAAGGCGCGGGCGGGAACATGCTCGACCGGACGATGGTTCTGGTCACGAGCAATTTGAAGGACGGGAATTCTCATTCGACGGCGAATCTGCCGGTGTTGCTTGCGGGCGGTGGATTCAAACATGGGCAGCATCTGACGTTTAATCAACCGTATGTAGACAGCATCGCCGCAACGCTGAAGACACCAGATTCGAAGAAGCCAGTGCCTGTTCCAGACGGCGGGAAGACTCCGCTCTGCAATCTGTACGTGTCGATGTTGCAGCGCGCTGGGATACAGACAGACAAGTTCAGTTCAGGCACCGGCACGTTGACCGGATTACAAATGGTGTAGTTCGATTTCAATTTTTATGGCGGGAAAATTCGATCATGTTCATAAAGCGTTCGTTTCTGGTTCTGGTGGTTATTATGACGTGCTGGAGTGTCCGGGCGGCGGACAAGCCCGCGCCGCTCCAGGCGATTCCGGAAATCTTGAAGCCGCTTAAAGCGTCGCTCAGTTCACGAAAGGATTTCGGTCTGACGTTGACGATGCAGTCTGAAGCGCCGCTCTCGTCCGAGCAATGGGACGCCGTTGCGGCCTTGAAGGTTCGCGCGTTCAATTTGAACGGAGCCGTCAGCGACGATGCCGGGATGACGCGGCTCGCGGCGATGAATCCCGAGGCGTTGTACTTTGGGCACTCGCCGATGACGGATGCAGGCGCGGCGAAATTTTCAGAGATGAAAGCGCTGCGCATTTTGGTCATGTCGCATACGGACAAACTCACGCCCGCAGCGGCGTGCGCGCTCGCGAATCATCCGGCGTTAGAGGTGTTTTCGAACGATGGGAAGTTCGGCATCGGCGGCATGGCGCAGATTGTGACCGCTCCAAAACTTCGTGTTGCGACACTGCAACACGGTGTGTCGAGCGATGCGAACGTGGCGCTTTTCGCAAAACATCCGTCGCTTGAAAATTTGAAGTTGTGGCCGTCGGGGACTGCGGCGCTGACCGACAAAGGTGTCGCGGCGCTGGCGGATATTTCAAACCTAAAGGAACTGACCATTGAGCTTTCCGTTTTGACGTACGCGGGAGGATTGAACCGGCTGAAAGAATTGACGAAGCTTGAAAAGTTGAATCTCAATGGCATCGCAACTTCGGATGACGACCTTGCAAAAGTGAAGGCCGATTTGCCCAAAGTCGCAGTCACGTTTACGCCGATGAAACCGGAATATCGCACGCAATGGGATGCATGGGCGGCGAAGAAGAAGTAATGGATTTCAGTCGTGTTTCCAAATTAGTGCACTTTAAGTTCTAACCACGGCGTTGATTGCTGAACCCAAAATATTGCAAATCGCGACCATCGATTGCATGGCAATCGACGCAGTGTGCGCGCAACGTTTTCGTGTTTCGCGGACGATCTTGCAGCGTCGCTAATTGCCAGAATTGTCGCCCCGCTTCAATGTCCGCAGCTGTCATCCCAACCGGCATACAGGCCCAATTTTTTGGACAGTCCAGAAGCCACAAAGCCTCCGGAAGAATCGAACGCCAATGATGAAAACTGATGATATTTG
>JBAXUS010000134.1:0-17066 GCA_037129555.1 Planctomycetota bacterium | reverse complement strand
TTAATTGGTATCGGCTATTGCTTCGGAATTAATTAATAAAGATCGGTATTACTGCACATATTCGCTCCTTATCCAATAACCATAACGTTTGATAAAATGAGCAATCTCATTTTGATATATGCAATACACACACCATGCCAAACCAAGAATCTCATAATGCGACAGAATGATTTGCCGCCTTGAGATGCCTCGCTTCAGGGCAAAAATCGCTTCGCCCGCGCAAATCCGCATTTTCGGACCGGGATTTGCGCATTTGGAACGCATCTTTGCATTCAGACAAGTACGTTGAATTCAGCCGAGGTCAAGAATCCATGAACATCCTGTTGGTCGCACACCACTGCAATCCGGATTGGGGCTCTGAGCCGCTGATCGGATTCAAATGGTTTCGTGAATTGCAGCTGCGAGCCAACGTCACTTTGGTGACGCATGTTCGAAATCGTGAATCACTGGAACGCTCAGGCCATGTCCGAGGCCAAGTTCATTACATTGACACCGAACGCACTTCCTCCATGATCAATCGCATGAACGACGCCATTTGGCCGGCGACAGCGGTCGTTAACCGGCTTGCCCTTGAAGCCATTTCACAGGATCGCTTTGATAAACGAGCGTTTGAATTCGCCCGTGGGCTTTGCGCACGGAAGCAGATCGATTTGATTCATCGCGTTTCACCTATTTCTCCCCGTTACCCATCCCGTCTTGCATCCCTTCCCGTGCCTTTTATCATGGGGCCACTGAACGGAGGCATGGAAATGCCTCCGGGCTTTGAGGAGATCGCGCTAAAAGAACGGGCGTATTTTCACTGGATTCGCAGCTTCACGCGCATACTGGAATGGCTTCGTCCAACTCTCACGCGCAGCACCAGGATTCTTGTCGCACGAAAGGGAATGCAGGGTATTCCCGAAAGCGTTCGGGATCGCTGGGTCTCATTTTGTGAAAACGGTGTCGATCCGGGTTCGTTTTCCTCCACGCCGTCCAACAATAATGGGTGTCTCAAACTCCTGTCGCTCGGGCGATTGCTTCCGTACAAGGGCGTTGATATGCTACTGGCTGCGGTCGCGCGATTGCCCAACGAGCTGAACTGGTCGTTGGAAATAGTCGGCGACGGCACCGAGCGTCTCAATTTGGAACAGCGTGTTCGGGAACTGAATTTGGAAACACACGTTCAGTTCCACGGCGCCGTGCCCGTGAGTGACGCTCCGAAATGGTTTAACGCGTGCGATATTTTCTGCATGCCATCCGTGCGCGAATCGGGCGGTGCCGTCGTACTTGAAGCCATGGCCGCTGGAAAGCCGGTCATTGTTGCGAATCACGGGGGGCCGGCAGAAACGGTCAACGACGAAGTAGGCATCCGCATTCCGGTGACGAATCGCGAGACACTGATACACGGATTTTCGCGTGCGATCTCAGAATTGGCCGCCGATCCTCGTCGACGACTCGCGTTAGGTGCCGCGGGCCGCAGGTTGATTGAAGCGGAGTATACGTGGGGCGTGAAAGCAGATAGAATCGTTAGACTATACCAAGACGTCTTACACGAAGAAGCGGCGCGATGCGCACTCCAATCCCCGCGCGTTTATAGCGATGACCGCCAACGCAATGATAGGCGAACGGCAAAAGTGTGAATTGGCGGGAATGAACGATTATATAAGCAAGCCATTTAAGGAGGCGCACCTGATCGAGATCCTCCGGCGCTATTGCGGCGTGTAAGAAAAAGAGCGTCTCACGCGTGTTGCACTACTTGTTATGCATATTGAAACCTTGCAATAGTTCACCTTAACAAACATGCGCATAGTGCGCCCTGCGCTTCTGGTATTTTTCCTATTATTAAATGGGATCCGTGTGCAAAACTCGCGTTGAAACCGATGCCGGTTCGCAGGTCTCGAACTACAAATCGCAGCCAGCGAAGCAGCGCCAATGAGACTAGAACTGGCAGCCCCCACGGAACGGACAGTGCGATCGTCAGGGCCACGATCAAGCATGTCAACGTCACAATCGATGATAGCGCGCGCCAGGCGGTTCGCGTCGAACGGCATTTCATGAAGACGAGCATGCTGGACTTGCCGACGGCCACCGCGCGCTTCCAGTAGGTGGTGAAATTGGGAATGGCCAGATCGTGCGTGGCCATGGGAGCATCGACACTCCGGATCAGGAATCCAACGTGTCGTACGCGACTCGATAATTCCGGATCTTCGCCGAGGCGCAAGGATTCATCGTATCCGTCCACGCTCAGCAGAATATCATGTCGTATCATCGTCGCTCCGCCGAACGACTCGACATCACCCGCAGGTTTGTTCCAATCCAAACCAAATGCGGCGCAATACGGATTGGTCCGGACATGCAATTCACGTAACGTCCCAAACACGGCTCCGACGCGGTGATCTTTCATGGCCTCAAATCCGCGTTTAAGCCAGCCCGGTTCAACCGTCATGTCGCCGTCGAAAAACTGAATGATTGTGCCGGTCGCTGCGTGCCAGCCCGCATTGCGGGCATGAGCTGCGCTATGCCGCCCCGCTTGGACGACACGGACGCCGGGGATCGACCGGGCCAGGTCGATGGAATCATCGGTCGAGCCTGAATCGGAGTAAATGATCTCGCTGGGCTGATCAAACGTTTTCAAATCTGCGACGACCGATTGAATGCAGGCGCGAAGTCTCGGCCCTTCGTTCAAACCAATGATGACGACAGACAAAGCAATCGGGAGCATGATGGAGTCTCACAAATAGACGATTAAAACCTGACTTCACACACAACACGGTGCGAATTGTGCGCCATATTAAACTGTCGCAACTTGAGATAGCGATTTTGACGACCCCGTAAACATACTGCGGATTCGCATCACGAAGTGCTTCGTGATTTCGCGTTCCTCATGGCTGAATAACACGTACCAATAAACAAATCCCGAACCCACAGCGAAGAAGCAACCGGCTGCTGAAAGAAACAAGGCCGCATTCAAACGGGACTCCGGTAGTTTTAATATCAACCAGCCAGCCAACGCGATGAGTGCGATGGGAATCAGTGCCAGCGCTGGGGCAAACGCATTTCGAAACCAGAGTTTTAAATCGAATTTCAATTCATTTGCAGATGCGTAAAGCAACAACGCGCAGGCTCCGATTTGCGCCGCACTCGAACCGATGGCGACACCCAACGGCCCCATCATCCATCCGAACGCAGGCATGAACAGGAGAGCCAAAATCAGCCATAACACGGCGTACGAAATCTCTGGCCGAATCTTCCCCAAACCCCGCAGCGTCGACGTAATTCCTCCCGTTAAAAGATGGATGTACGCTCCAATGGCCAGCGCCCACATCATTCGCGCGGTTAACTCCTCGCCATGTCCGAGCCAGCCCACGAGAATGGGTTGAGCCAGGACGGTCAGGAAGATAAGAATGGGAGCCAGGACGAACGCGACAAGGCGATTGGATTTTTGAATGAAAGGCTCAATAAAGGATTCACCATCGGTTGATCGTGCAGCCAGATCTGCCGCAGCGGGAATCATCGGCGCTGAAACCTGGCTGGGGAGAGTCGCTGAAAACGAAATGAGTTTGCGGGCGAGTTCATACAA
Source organism: Planctomycetota bacterium (assembly GCA_037129555.1). GTDB lineage: Bacteria > Planctomycetota > SZUA-567 > H5-PLA8 > H5-PLA8 > JANXLS01. The sequence goes on along the minus strand of JBAXUS010000134.1, from coordinate 13,507 downwards.
TCCTGTGCTGGTCAGGTTGGAGACAGAAGCCAGTACAAATCGGTCGATGGAGCAGATGACCATAAAGAGACAACTCATACCCTGTACCATCCCGCCGAAGGACACCAATTCGCGAATGTCTTCGCGGTACGGATAGCAGAATTTGAAGTGGTAATCCGGAGCGTAGCGAATGCACAGAATGGCAAGTACGATGATCGAAAGTACAGACCGCAAGGCAAAGGCAAGTGCCAGCCCCGCCAAGCCCATTCTCATACTGAGAAATACAAAGATCAGGATTGTTTCAAGCACATTGAAGATGAAATCGACAACACGGATTACATCGTGGCGCTGCAATCCTTCGAGAACAGATTCAAACGAGGCGAAGATCATCGACAGCCACGTTACCCCGACCGTGAGAATGAGCGAGAATTTTGCGTCGCCCCAAATCTCCGGCGACGATTTGAGCATCGCCAGCAGAGGATCCGAAATGGCCCATGCCGTGAAGCAGGCTGGAATTGACAGGATTACCAATCCAGTGGTCCCGGCACCCAGGACCCGGTTGCTCCGCGCCCAATCGCCTTTTACATGATTCCTCGCGACTTCGGTTTGATAGGCGGTCGAAATACCGGATCGGTTGACTCCAAAGTAGGAAAGCAGCACGAATAACAGCGACCAAAAACCGTACGCTTCCAACCCGGCCGCATGTAGCGTCCACGGCGTTTGAATGAAGCGCATGATCATGTACGTCACTTGCGCTGCCAGTCCGAACATGGCGTTGCGTGATATACGTTTACCGGTCGATTCCAAAGTGCTCATATGAACTCCTGTCTCAATATTAGACTCAAAGCCTTCGGAATACTGCTATTGCATTCGATGTGCCATGGCTCCAGGATTCGCGTCTAAACGGCATATTTCTGATTGAATTCGCACCACGAACCGAGCACGCCCATGGTCCACAGCCGGGCCCAGTCGAAGCCCTGGTTGCTTTTTTGAAAATTGTTCCAGAGCGTGCCGACGGTTTTTGAATCCGTCAAGGTGGACCGTTTCAATGCCGAAATACCGTCTTCAAAAACGCCGCTGAGCGGGCCGTGCATCCAACGGGATTGAGACAGATTGAATCCGCGCTTTTTCAAGCCTAAGATACGTGGCGGAAGAATGCCGTTGAGCGCGCCAGCCAGCATCGGTTTGTTCATGGCGGAATGGGTTTTATCCATCCGCATCTGTCCCGGTATCGAATACGCGAAATCGAGAATGCGGCGGTCCAGCAGGGGAACTCGAAGTTCCAACCCGTGCGCCATGCTGCATGAATCCGAATCGCGGAGCAGCGTGTTTCCCATGTAGAATCGGGATTCCAGAATGCTGAGCGCCGCCGCGCTGTCATGGGCCGGTAGGCCTCGCTCGGGTTCGCATTCCGGCGGCATGAATTCGGGTGTGAGATTTAATTCGCGCGCATCAAAGCCCAGGTCGCGCATTTCGCTGTCCGATGTCAAACGCTTCTTGCGGAAATACATCGCGGACGTTGTCGGAGGCGTGGTGATCGTATCAGCGATTTTACGCTGGGATGACGGGGCTCGACCGAGGAACGCGACCTTTACGCCGAACTGAAGCAGCGAAGACGGCAGGAATTGAGTACGTTCGCGCCACCCGATCATCTGCGGCACGACTTTAAATGAGGGGTAACCGGCAAACAGTTCGTCGCCGCCCAAGCCGCTCAATGCCACAACGATCCCATGACTTCGGACTGCTTTTGAAATCACGAACGTGTTCAAGCCGTCCATAGACGGTTGATCTTGAGACGCCATCCATGCACACGTCTGCCCGCACACTTCTGCGTCCGTCACGTCCATGATGTGATGCCGCAAACCCAATGCGCCGGCTGAGCGAGCTGCTTCGGAACTTTCGTCCAATTCAGGCTGATCGCTCAAGCGCAGACTAAACGTGTCGATGTCTTTGTGCGCTTTGGAGCAGACGGCAGCGATGGCGTTGCTGTCAATGCCGCTGGATAAGAACACGCCCACAGGAACGTCGCTGACGAGATGCGACGTGCAGGCGTCGGTCAAGATTTCACGCAATGATTCGAGCGCCGCTTCACGCCCACCGGCAGGTTCGGATGCGACTGGAAAATCCCAGTGCCGTCCAGTTCGGGCAAACGACTGCCGATTTGAATTCAAATCCAATACCGCCCATGTTCCCGGCGGCAGCGCCTTCGCCTCTTTATAGAGAGTCAATGGTTCCTGAACGGCTCCGTATGCCACCATTCCGGCGACGGCGCGGCGGTCGATCTCTCCCGAAACCAGGCGTCCGGCCTTGAGCGCGCGCACTTCCGATGCAAATCCAAACGCACCCTTGTGCCAGGAGTAATAGAGCGGCTTGATGCCCAGCGGATCGCGGACGAGAAACAGTTCCTGCGTGGCTGCCGAAAACAGCGCGAATGCGAACATGCCGTTGAGTTTCTCAAAACTAGACATGCCCCAGCGTGCAAAGGCTTTCAAAATGACTTCGGTGTCGCACTGGCTTTGGAAGCGTTCGCCAAGCTTCTCAAGATCCAAGCGCAGCGCTTTGAAATTGTAAATCTCGCCGTTGAAGATGATCCAGTCGCCCGTATCTGGATTGTGCATCGGCTGATGTCCGGCGGCCGACAAATCCTGAATGGAGAGTCGGCGATGTGCCAGGATCAGCAACTGTTCGCCGGCCGGCAATTCTTCGAAGCCTTCGTCGTTGGGGCCGCGGTGGCGTTGCGCGGCGTTCATGTTGCGAATGCGTTCCCGCGCAGCATGTCGATCGCCCATCATAATTCCCGCTATTCCACACATGGTAGTAGTCCTCTCGTCAGACTTAATGAGACACGCCGGTTTTCGGTTGCATAAAGATTTCGATCACGCGCACACAACGACTTGATTCTCAAAATAAGACTGGCTTGAATTACACGTGACATACAGGAGTTGGATGACGTGTCGTATGGGGTTCACGTACTGGTCGAGCCCACATGTCGCACAGAAGATCGACGTTTCGGCTGCGTGAGAAAACCGAACGCACCCACACTTGTCCATTCAGTGCCAGCTTATCTGCTTCTTCCGGGTGCTCGTAAATCGATTGCAACGCATCGGCTAATTCTGTCGGATTTTCAGGTTCTGTGAGAAAACCTGTCTTACCATGCTTGATCAATTCCGGGATACCGCTGAGTCGCGTTGATACGCACGGTTTGCACATCGCCATGGCTTCCATCAGCACGACGGGAATGCCATCCATGTCTCCGTTGACACCTTTACGGCACGGCAGGACGAACGCGTCTGCTGTCTCAAGCAATTTGCGAACGTTTTCCGGCGCCATTGCACCCGAGAATACAAGTTGGCCAGCAGGCAAATTCAAGGTGCGCGACAAGCTGGTGAGGCGATCCCATTCAGGGCCACCACCGGCCACCGTGCAGGTCCATTTCACGCCGCGCTTTTCCAGTTCACTCAGTGCAACCAGCAGAACATCAAATCCCTTTGTCGCCACGAGCCGCCCGAGGCCGACGATATGCATCGGTTCGCCGGATGTTCGCGCTGGCGAAGCGTCCTGACCAGTCACCTCTGCGCCGATCCCGCACCGCACGATTTCAATGGGAGAATTGCCGTATGTATAGTTCAGGAATGAGCGGTTGAATTCAGAGATTGTCGCAAAAGGGCGCGCTCGACGGAGCTTTGCTTTCATCAACACAGGGCGTTCGAAAATGTCGTTCGCGTGCGCCGTGATCGAGAACGGAATTCCAGCGGCGATGGAGGCGTACATGGCGATGGTGCCGGGCGTATGCGCGAAATGAGCGTGAATGCGTTCGCAATGCTGGGCTCGCAGCCGCCACACCAAGGCCAGGGCGACACCGAATTGAAAGACGCATTTGAAGGCCATTTTGGGAGACAATGTCCCAATGTCCGAGCATAGCGCAGCGAACGCGCTCAGGGTCTTGATTGGATGTGCAACCGTCTGTTGCACCATCTCAATCACGCGTTTCATTGGATGGCTGTACAAGACGGTCACCCGGCTTACCAAGTCGAGAGCGTCACATTCTGCTGCCGGACATGTGTTGACATGCGTTGCGAAGGGAACGACCGTGTTTCCATGGCGTTCGACTTCGATAATCTCCCGAAACACGAATGTGGCTGATCGTGATGGGATTTCACTAGCTAGATAAGCGATGCGCATGGTTCGGCCCCTCTTTTCTTAAGTCGATTTTGAAACTGTTATTCGCTACTGAATCACTTCGAAGGGGTAGAGCGATGCGCCAGTCTCAATACGCGAATCTACTCCTCCTAAATTAAGAATTGCAATTCGAATGCCAACTCTCCATGGCATCACTAATAAATCCTTCACGTCGTCAATAATGATGATTGGCACGACATGTGTTCAACTATACTTCACGACCGCACTGTCTAGTTTTGAGACGATTCGCGGATTTATTTAACAGAACGCACTCTTATGGAGGAAATAACTATGGGACATAAATCGATGCTTTATGTGGTCTTGAAACGCCTTCTGGATGTCGTGGTTGCACTTGCTACCCTGACACTCCTGTTGCCGGTATTCGCAGTCATTGCTGTAGCGATTGTCGTGACAGATGGACGCCCGATCTTCTACTTTCAGAACCGTGTGGGGTGTGCGGGCCGCAAATTCCGATTCATTAAGTTTCGCACAATGAGACGCGATGCCGACGCACTCCTGAAGAGTCTGGCCGCTCAAAATGAGGCCGGTGGGACGATCTTCAAGATGAAACACGATCCGCGCGTGACACCCGTCGGTCGCTGGTTGAGACGCTTTAGCATGGATGAACTTCCGCAACTCATTCATGTGCTGACCGGAGACATGACGCTGGTCGGACCGCGACCGCCTCGAACTGAGGAAGTTGCGGCATACCGCGTACAAGACATGGCGCGTCTGGCCGTTCCCCAAGGCCTGACGTGTATCTGGCAAATCTCCGGACGTAGTGATCTGCCCTTTGATCGCCAGGTTGAATTGGACGTTGAATACATCCGCAATCGGAGTTTGTGGATGGATCTCAAGATTCTGGCATTGACCGTTCCAGCCGTTTTGGGAGGTAAAGGGGCCTATTGATCACACAGTAGGATCACACGGTGTCGAGGAGTGAACAAGTCGCAGCGCGCGGCAACGATGTACCACTATTAAACGCAGTCTTTATGAGGACGCAACAATGAGTACTATTAAACGACGTTTTGGTTTGGATATAGCGCGCGCTGCGGCGATCTTGATGGTGTTCCTGGCTCATGGCTTGACGTTGAAGGACATTCCGATCTTGTCTCAATTTGGAACAGGCGTCGACCTGTTCTTTGTACTCTCCGGATTCCTGATTGGGCGTATTTATTTCCAAACGTCCGTTCGTCCGGACTTCTCGATTCGATCATTCTGGATGGCGCGCTGGATGCGGACCATTCCACCTTATTTAGCCGCTCTGGCACTGTATGAACTCGCTCGCAGGCCGTATCCAGAAGTCGGTTTTGCGGCGTTACCCTTCAATTATGTTTTCTTCGTTCAAAATTATTCAGGCATTGATGGCTTTGGTTGTACATGGAGCCTCTGCGTGGAAGAACACTTTTATCTCGCGCTTCCGATTGTGGCGTTATCGTTGGAATACTTATTTGGCCGCACGGTGTATCGCATCGCGCTGCCGGTCGCATTTATCGCACCCCTCGTCTTACGCGGAGCAACGGTTTTGTTCACTGGAGCACTTCCGACGGATTGGTATTGGATGACCCATTTCCATTGTGAAGGGCTCATTGCCGGAGTCTGGCTTGCCTATACTTTTGTGACGGCTCCCACTGATTTTCAGCGATTGTCCAAACCGGCCCGATGGTTGCTTCCACTTGTTCCTGTACTGATGTTGATTCTCTCACTTTGGGACACACGTGGTCCGGGGGTTAACATGTTCATCTTCACACTGCTCGCAATTGGATACACGGCATGGGTCCGGTTTTTATACGATGTCCAGATGCCCGCTCCGTCTCGCATCGGACGGGTAATCCATCGCGTCGTCGAATTCATCGCACTGAGTTCCTACAGTCTCTATTTGACACACACGACCGCGTTCGGTCCTCTGCGCCTTGCATTCAGTGGCTTGTCGCGAGGGTGGGTACGAAGTGGATTGGTTTTGTCAGCTGCCTTTGCGATCGGAGTGGTGTTCTATTTTGGCGTCGAGCGTCTCAGTTTGAAAATTCGTGACCGGCTGACGACCGGAAAACGTACACGAACCCAACACGCTTCTGTATCGATTTTAGAAGCGCCATCAGCTGTTATTCAATAAGAGGAGCATACGCCCATGACTAGTTATGCCTGTCCGCTCTGCCAGCACTCGTTCGATTCGTGGATGCAGCTCAATTGCGATTGGCGGCGTCCTGATAATGCGGATCGTTATGAATTGAATTGGTGCCCGAGTTGTGAATTGGGCCAATTGTGTCCGCGACCGGACGCTGAGAAAATCGCATCGTTTTATGCGATTGATGATTACTATACGCACGCGTCGACGAACGAAGCGGGATCGGCTGACAGCCCGTCATTCTTTGAGCGTCTCAAAACGAATCTGGCATGGCGAGTGGATAAGAGCGTCGAATTGGATGCGGCTTGGATCCGCTCGAAGCTGGGTGACAGCACGAAGAAGGTGTGCGATCTTGGCTGCGGAAATGGTGATTTGCTGATGAAGCTTCGTGAAGCCGGACATGACGTCACCGGCGTGGAACCGGATCCTTCGGCGCGGCATGTTGCGTGTTCAAAGGGCCTCTCGGTCATGCCTGGAACTGCGGAATCACTGCCCATTGAATTGGCGGGGCGACGGTTTGATTTTGTGTTTATGAGCCACGTGTTGGAACATTGTCGTGATCCAAAGGCGGCATTGAAAAACGCTCGTTCGATTTTGAAGCCGGGCGGTCGGTTAGTGGTTGAGACACCCAACAACAACGCCATGGGTCTACGCATGGCGGGGCCGACGTGGTACTGGCTTGATGTGCCCCGTCATTTGAATTTCTTTACGCCGAAGAGTCTCAAGGCCAGTTTTGACACGGCGGGATTTCAGACGGAAGAGACGGAGTTCAGAGGCTACACGCGCCAGTTCTCGCAGGAATGGATTCGATCAGAGCAGACCATTTGGGATCGCATCAATAAACGGACGCCGAACGCACTTCCTGTGTCGCGACAGTCACAGCTCAAGTCTTGGTATTTGCTTGCTCAGTCCGCCATGTCGAGCGCCGAGCGAAAGTACGATTCGATCCGGATGATCGCCAGCGTGAAGTGAATCGCGTAAAGCCGTCTTGGAGTCTATGGTCGATTGGAAAGCTGTCCTTTGGGGCAGCTTTTTTGTTGTGAGGCATATTGTATTCAATCGAATTGGACGTGTAGTTTATGGCTATTGGAAGCAGGTCAGGGCGTGACGGAACACGAGGCTTCATGATTATTTCGAACGGATATCGTGAAGATTTAAATTGAAAAACGCGGATGAGAAACGTTGTATATATGGGGCGATTTCGAATCAGGAATTGAGAATTGGAGGCTTCAAACTGGGTTGTCGAGAACGCAACGGACGAGCGTTGTATGTAAATGGATAATGCGGCGCATAGTTTTGGGAGTGGGGTGGGGGATTGGCATAAACGGGCTATGCACGATGTGATTGTGTGGGAATGGAATTGAAGTGCTGTGGAAGCGGAGGTTCAACGGGAATTGAGAAACAGAGTATTCGCGTTGGACCACTACAGGTAGTGGTAGAATTCGAGTCGGCACCGTGCACATGTGCATGTTTGGGAGCCGAAACGGGTGTGATGGGGCGGTTTGGAGTTATAAGAACAGGTGAGAAGATCGTTCATCTGTCGATGAACGACCTCGGATGGTGAATTGAGGCGTTTCAGATTGGGATTGCGTTTAAACGGCGATCGCACCCAACGCACCGGACTTGCAGGAGACTGAATACAGTCCATTCAGCAGGCGGGCGGTTTGGCGGGTGGGCGTTGCCAAGACGACGGTGATGAAGGATTCTTTCTGATGGAGATCCTGGATGAGCAGCGGATCGGAGTCCAGGCGCAGAACCACGCAATAAGGTGTGCCGTCTTTTAGCGAATCGAGTTCCCGGAGTCGCTGCGCGAAGCTACAATGAGCGGCTAGGTTCAAACGCAACCGTGTTGAGTTGCCAAGCGGATCACGTACCACATCCAAGCCCAATTTCGGATCGTGTTCTAAGACAATCAGGCCGCGTTTGAATTTTGATAATGCATCCACCATCGCCAGCGTGCTGGTGTCGCCTAATCCATTCGGAGACAGAATCTCCCATTCAGCGGGTCGTCCCGCAAGCAGCGCGACTTGACTCACCAGCTCGATCCAGGCTTCCGGTTTGTTGCTGGCTACGCGCACGGGATTAATCGGTCGAATTCCGTAGAGCGAAAGATCTTTTCCTTTTGAGAGAATCGGAAATGCAACGTCCAGTGCCAGCACTGAAACAAGCGCAACAAAGAGACCCGCGGCAGCGCAGCCCAGCGCGGCGAGAAACTTCATCTTGTTGGCAGAATCCGGCTGGATTTCAGCGGCACTTCGCAGCGCAATCCGACCCGGCGCGCGCGATTCGATTTGCAACTGTTCGATGCGTTTTTCCAAGGAAGATGAACCTTCTGCCAGGCGGTCGATATTCGTTTTCAGCTTGCTCAACTCTACTTGAGCGATGCCAAAATCGGCGAGGTCCTTCAAGGCTTTTTCCATGGATTTGCGCATGGCCTGTTCCACACTGACTGCGGCATCTCGCTTCGCCCGCGCCTCAATGGCCACGCGTTCCGCTTCATCGCGCTGCTCCCGGATCAATCCTTTTTCGATACGATCCCGCGTTTCGGTGACGAGCGTATCGAGACGAGTTCGGAGTGTACGCATTTGTTCGTCCGCGCGAATCTTGAGCGGATGGTCGGGCCCCAATGCACTTGTCGCAACAGTGGTGTCATGGGATTGGCGTTCAAATAACGTTCTCATTTCGCGAACGTCGAGATCGGTATCGAGAGCTTTGCGAATCATTTCCGGTGGTATCGGCCGCTGCAGCATCTCACATTTTTTCTGCGCTGCGATTTCATCGGCTTCAGCTTTGAGACGGTCGAGATACGCGCTGTTGAGTGGCGAGTTCAGAGTGGCCGATCTGTCGTAATAGACGTTTTGGCGCATATCCAAAGCCGCCGAGCCGAGACGCTCGGTGAGTTTGTCCCAGCGAACATACAGCTCCGTCAGATCCTTCTTTTTTACGGCGTTCTCTATGAGCAACGTATTGATCTTCGAATTGTTTTCAGCGGCTTCATCGAGCGCCACTTGCTGCAGGCAACTCGACACCACTTCGTTGACCACGCTTGTTGCTATCGACGGTTGCGTATCCCGGGTGCTGACGGAGATCTGGCTGGTGTTGCGGACGAGTTCGATGGTCAGGCGGGCGCGCATCAGGTCAACGGGGTCCATGGTGGTCGGCTCCGGTCCCAGCCAGGCGATATTTTTTGCAGCCAACGATTTGATAGCCACGTCCAAGATTCTGCGCTCTGAAAAGGATCGCAGGACGTTGTGGATGTAATCTTCGTAGTATGTGATCCCGGTGTAGACGCGGGATTCATCGCTCATGTACATGACTCGCGGCACATAGGGCGAGATGATGATGGCGGATTCAGCTTTGTAACTGGGGAGAAATTTCGGCAGAACGATCTTGGCTGATGCGACGCACACGACCAGAGCAATGATCGCGATCTGCCACCATCGTCTCAGTAGAATTCGGATCAAGCGCATGACCACGTTGCCGCTTTTTTTCGAAGAGGCCGTCGCCTTGGGAGTAGCCGCCGGCGTGGTCTGAATTGACAATGGCAAGGGTTCAAGCCCAAACATGATGTTCCCCAAAAGCATAGCGATGGGCGTTGCAACTGCACCCATTGCAAGACTGCTTTATGATAGTGGCTTCAGCGTCCCGCCGCCAATGATGCCTCCAAGAATTCGCAGTAGGCACACGAAATTGGCCAGGTAACGCGGCGCAAGCCGACGGGGCTCCTGGGCCATTCGACACACCCATTCAAGGCCGGTGCGTTGCATCCATTTGGGCGCACGAAGCCGGCGGCCGGAGATAAAATCGAAACTGCCGCCGATCCCCATTGCGAATCGCACGCCCAACACATCACGGTACTTTGCAATAAAGCGTTCCTGCTTGGGGCACCCGAGGGCAACAAACAACACGTCTGTTTTAGAAGCTCTTACATCGTCAACGATGCCTTTCATGTTGGTTTCGTTGTTCTCGTCAAACCGATCGCAGTTCATTCCGACAACATTCAATCCTGGAATCCGGGTTTGTAACACATTGATCGCCGGTGTCGTTGCGCGCTCATCCCCTCCGAGAAAATAAACGCGGAGATTCTGCTTAGCTGCGAGTTGCACGACTTCTGTCAGCAAGTCGCTTCCCGCGACGCGCTCTGCAATGGGTTTGCCCACGAGCCATGAAAGCCATACAAGTGGCATGCCATCCGCCGTGACCAAATCGCACTGTTCATTCAGAATGCCGGGAAGGTCTGTGTGCCGACGACACAAATTGAGGAAATCCATGTTGGCCGTCGCTACTTGAGTAAATATCGGCGACTTCAAACGCTGCTCGATCCAACTCAGCGTCGCCTTATATCCAAGTCTCGAGACCTTGATACCACCCATGCTAATCGTTGGGATAATGTCGGGGCTGTTCATAAGATTCACTCCAGTACATAATATCAATTTGAGAATTGCAATGTCTATATGATTTAGGAACGCATACGCCATGCCGAATAAGATCTGAACGCTGGTTTAGAAACTTCAGCGCACTTGACGACGCCAGATCAGATTGATGAGTCGGGCCTGCTGCCAGTGTTGCAATTCAGATCGGAAACCCAGCACATTGAAACGGGGTTCACGCCGCAGCATGGCGGACAGATAACCGCCCAAGATGCACATGCCGCCGATGCCCACTGGTTTTTCCAGCATACGAAACGCCGCACTCGCCAGAATGTAGAAAAAGCTTGATCCCATAAACCACTGACCCTTGCCCCAGCGAACACGGCCCTTCAAGACGTTTTGGTCGGACGATCCCATCAGGCGGTGATGGATCAAACGCAATTCGTTGTGGAGAATGCTGAGTGTCGTCCAGCCGAGTTGTCTGGCGCGATGGAAATCGATACCGTCCCACATGACCGCTTCAACAAAGCCTCCGATCGCCTTCCAGCACGAGTGTCGATAGAACTTGAACTGCCCGGCCACCATTTCGTCGATCATAAATTCTTCAACTTGATCAGCACCTTCGGGACGAAAGACCTTGCCACTCGCCGCACCCAGCTTCGGATCCGCGGAGAAATGCGATAACAACGTTTCGATGTACTTGGGGCCGAACGTCATATCGCCGTCCAATTTGCCAATGAAATCAGGCTCAATGTCCAGTGAGTTGTAGCCCACTTTGAAGGCCTGAATCACGCCGGCTCCAAGGACACGCTTGCCACGGTCGGTGTTCTTGACGACCTTGATCCACGAGTGCATTGCTGCAGCCGCATGAGCAATGTCCAGCGTGGCGTCGGATGAGCCATCGTCGACGATCACCCAGTAATCCGGGTGAACCGTTTGCGCCACCATGCTTGCAATGGTTTGAGGAAGGAGATGGGCTTCGTTTCGCACTGGAGAGATAATCGCAATTGTAGACATGTGAATGTTCCTTTGCAGGGCCTCGTGGCCTAGGTTGTCGATTCTCATTGTGAGATAGTCATTCAAGGCCACTTGTCTTTAAGCAACCTGCGTTCCATTCGTTGAACATGAATGATGAGCAAATGACGGTCTTAGGCCCGATCCAAGTGAAGGAGCATGCTCAGACCAATTCGCAATTCAGTAAACGCGGATGCGCGGAGATTGCGGCACTCCTCAGCGGTTTTGCCGCCGAAACTCTTCAGTACGTTTTTGCAGATCCGCATGAAGGCACCGGCCTCGACGATGCATGCGGCAAGAATGCCGACATGCTTTTTGAAATAGATAAATCGGCTCCGTTGGAAATGACGATGCACATTTCCGCCCAGCACCTTTTCGTTGCACGCGAGGGCACTTTGGCTGCCAAAATGAATGACTTTGTACTTTGGGGCGCACCAGATTTCCCAGCCAGCATTCGATGCGCGTTTGCACCAATCGACTTCTTCGTAGTACATGAAAAAGAGGCTTTCAAGTCCGCCCAATTCAAGCACGGCTTTCTTACGCATGAGCATGCACGCACCGCTCACCCAATCCGATTTGAATGCCAATCCCATCCGTGTCGACAACGCGTAGTCCTCGAGTGAACGGCCAGCCCATGGCCAGATGCGCCCAAGCGATTTACGTAGTTCGCCGCTGACGGACGGAAAGAACTGCGCGCTCTGCTGGTCAAACCCGTCTGCGCCGACCAACCGGGGGCCAACAGCCGCGCAGCTGAGTGTACGGAACAGAAATGAAACCAGTCCGTCAATCGTGCCGGGCCCAACCAGCGTGTCGGGGTTGAGCATGAGAATCAACTCGCCCCGCGCGTGTTCAAATCCAATATTGTTTCCGGCAACAAAGCCCACGTTCTTTCTGAATGGAAACAAGCGAACGTATGGATGATTTTTACGTACGGATTCAACGGTAAAGTCGCGGCTGGCTGAATCAACCACGATGACTTCGTGAGACACATTGACGTGGGCCTGAATGGAGCTCAGACATCCGAGCAACAGCTCACGGCAGTTGTATGAAACAATCACAATCGAAACCATGGGGGCTTGGGTGTGCTCTAACATGATCGGCAACTCCTATTTCACTCAATCAACAAAGGGTGATGGGGCAGCTCGCCAGTGCGTCTCACTGTGAGAATCACGCCTGGTAAGATGAATTAGAGCACATCAAATGCCGATTGTTGTTTTTTGAGAGAATCGTTCTGAGACGAGCCGAATCGTTGACCGAAAATTCGTACGATGTGACAGGGGTTACGCAGGCGAATTTACAACGGCACTGGGGCAGTCGCGGCCTGCCAGTTCCGACGAACCGGCCAATCCCAAAAAGAGAAAGAAGAATTGCTCGGTCTGGGTGCCCGCGAAGACGGTGGCTTGAACCCCGGCCGCTCCGAGGAGGATTCCCACAATGGCGGCATCCAGTCGGTACCACGGATCCGCGTGGCTGTTTCTCAAAATGGGAGGAAGCAGCGTGCCGATGCCAACAAACGCAGCGAGCAACAACAAGGCGGCAGACGGAATGCCATAGTTCAAGCTCAGCCACAGATATTGGTTGTCGATCGACTTCATATTTTGAATGACAGGAATATTTCCGCGTCCCAGGCCGAACCACGGATTCTCTTCGCAGATATGAACGTATTCGCGAATCATGGCGGCTCGATAGGCCGCCGTTTGAGCCGATTCGGACTCCCCGTCATTTCGATTCATTTGCATTAATTCGTTGAATGCCGGCAACAGCAGCAAGACTCCTGCAAACAATACTAGCCCAACTTCCGCAGCACGTAGTGCATTTTTGTTGATAAATAAGGACTTAC
>JBAXUS010000133.1:0-17193 GCA_037129555.1 Planctomycetota bacterium | reverse complement strand
TTGCCCGGGCACATAATGTTCAACGGATCGACGCCTGCCTTCAGGCCCTTCATGAACTTCATCCCGGCGTCGCCGAGTTCGAGTTTCATGTACGGAGCCAAGCGCAAGCCGACGCCGTGATGATCGTTGATCACCGCGCCTGCTTCGTGAGCAGCGACCGTGGCGTCGTGGATGATCTTGTTGTGCAGCGCGACTGCTTCGTCCAAATCGTCCGGACCCTTCGGGACGCCCCATCGCGGATAGATCATGCTGCCCCAGTCGTACCAGTGGCTGAAGTGCGTCTTCAACGTCAGGCCCCACTTCGGGTCGATGGCGTTCTTCATCGCGTGCGTGACTTTGTCATAGGTTGCTTCGATGTGTTCGAAATCCGCGACGGCGTCCATCGTGCACCACATCTGCGGCAAGTACGGCGCATAGGGCGGATGATAGAAGACGTAGCGCTTTTCCCACCACGTCTGGCCGATCTGGCAGCCGAGTTCGACGCCACCGTTTTTGCGGCAGATGTCGTACGCGACGCTGGCTTCGGCATCCGTCAATGTCGGATGATCGCCATCGAACATCAACACTTTCGTGACACCCTTGAGTCCGGCTTGGACGGCGCGCTCGAGACTGTGCAACGCGGCTTCTTTGTCGTACAAGCGCATGACCGCCGGGCGAATACCCGAGACCATGATCTGGCGTCCGGCTTCGATGCCCTGGGCCAGCGTTTCGAAGTGGAACGCGTTGAAGTTGCGGCGCGACGGCAAGTTGCGCAGCTTGATCGTGCAGGCGGTGATGATACCGAAGATGCCTTCGGCGCCGACCTGCAACATCATCATTTCAGGACCGGTGCCGTGTTTCGGAACGCTGGGCATTTGCATGATGTCGCCAGTCGGCGTCACCACTTCGCAGCTCAACACGTGATCTTGGATGTTGCCGTACTTCGTGGATAACACGCCTGATCCGCGCGCGGCCAAACAACCGCCGACGCTCGCCCATTCGGCCGAGGCCGGGTAGTGCGTGAAGGACAGGCCCAGCGTGTTCAGGTATTCTTCGAATGCCTTGCAGTTGTAACCGGGTTCGACGGTGATCGTGAGCGACTTCTTGTCCATATGACGAATCTTCGTCATTTCGCGCAAGTTGATCATGATGCCGCCGCGCGTTGCATCCGCCGCGCCTTGAACGCCGGAACCGCCGCCCATGGGCGTGATCGGTATGCGGAGCGTGTTGGCGAGCTTGACGATGTCCGCGACTTCCTGCGTCGTGTGCGGCGTGGCGACCGCGTCCTGCACGGAGAGCGGCTTGCCGTAGTGCGCGTGCACGTACGTCAACCAGCTTTGATCGCCGGTGAACTTTTTGCGTCCTTCGTAGCGGTCGAGAACGTTGGTCGGGCCAACGATCTTTCCGAGCGCTGCGACGAGCGACGTCATCTCGCTCTCGTTCATGATTTCAGACATGGATTTCCTCTTCGTTAGAATCCTGTGAATTCCCGGCGCAATCGCGCGACGGGATAAAATTTTAGTCTCTCGCAAAGACGCAAAGGCGCAAAGAACAGCAACAGCAAAGAAAAGGAACTACAGCCAGCCATGATCAATCTGTTCTTATTTATTGGCCGTTCTTTGCGTCTTTGCGCCTTTGCGAGAGAAATCAATTACGGCATCATCGCCTTATCGATCGAGAAGTCCTGATTCGTGATCGTGACCGGCGCTTGTTCGAGTTCGTGGACCGCGTCGATCAAGTGGTTGGCGAAGCGTGAGAAGGCGATTTCGCCCTTGTACGCGGCACCTCGGAACGGGTTGCCCATGACGCCGGAATCCGTGAATTCCTGGTGGTCGAAGGGGAAGTTGAAATACTGGTAGCCTTGGAAGTCGCAGTCCGGCATGCCGTCATTCTTCTTCCACGCCGGTCCGAGCCACTTCGGCGCGTGAGCGTGTTCGGCAATGGCGCGGTCCATGCGGACCAACTTCGGATTGTGCGCCAAGCACTGGGACGTTTCGAGTTCACCGGCGTGCCAGCCTGGTGTTTCTTCCTTGGGGCCTTCGAGCACGTCGGCGATCATGCCGAGGTAGCGTTCTGCGTACGGCTTGTAGTAGCCGATGAGCGCGCCCGTTTCGGAGCGGAGGCGGCGCAACACTGGATCAACAACCTTGACGTTCGAACCGTGGCCGTTGACGAAGATCACGCGGCGGAAGCCGTGATGAATCAAGCTGCGACCGATGTCGTAAAGCATGTTCAAATACGTTTCGGCGCGGAGCGTGATCGAGCCTGTGCCGCCGCCCGGATTCTTCATGTGCTGAGGGGAATAGCCGAGCCACAACGTCGGCGTATACATGATGCCGGCCTTTTCGCCCGCGCGCTTCGCGACTTCAGTCGAGCTGATCGAATCGCAGAACAACGGCAAATGGTTGCCGTGCTGTTCGAGGCTCGCCTTCGGCACGAGGATCGTGTCGGAATACTTCAAGTATTCCTTGACGTCTGCAGCGGACAAATCGCCGAGGCAGTACGAAGGGAACTTGAGGTTGTCGAGCGTTGTGCGGCGAGGCGCGTGCGCTTCGTCCTGGTATGACGGTTTGACGTGGTGCGCCGCCGTTGACTGAGGTGCCTTGTCCCACGGAATAATCGGAGGTGCGCCAGGTGCGCGGCCTTTGCCCCCGTCTTCTGCTACATGACCTTCCATTTTTTCCTACCCTTTCTTGTTGATCCTTGCGACCGTGTGTCGCGTCCTTTTATAAACTATCCAAAAAGCTCCAATGATCTCGTCAAAACAACTTCCGCAAATTTCTGATCGTTGATGTGCGCATCCACTTCTTCATACGCAATGTTCTTGTTCAATCCGTTCTTCAATTCCTCGCGGAACAGGCGGTCGGTTTCCGGGTCCCAGAATTCGCCGTGCTTGCCGTTCTGATCGACTTCGATGTTCGGAATCGAGAGACCACGCGTTGGGACGAGCACCGCGACTTTGCCGACGGCTGAATTCAATTTCCGGCACATGCGTTTCGCGACTTCTAGCTGTTCTTCGCGCGTCAATCGGATCAGCGTGAATTCGGGATTGTGGTAGTGGCTCGGACGACCGCGCAGATTGGACGGGATATCGTGGCTTCCGACTACTACAAAATCCACACATCCCGGAATAATCAATTGCGGTACACCGCGCAGTCCCGCGTTCTCCATGCGCTTGGGGCCGCCGTTGTGGTAGCCGCCTGCGACTTCGCCAGCCAGTTCGCTCAGCGTGTAATCTAAAATGCCGTGGAAAAGACTCTCTTCGACGAGTTCCTCCATCGCCGGTCCGCCCACGCCGTTCGCGTGGAAGATGACGATGTCAAAACCTTTGGGTTCAATCTGCTTTTTGATCCACATCAACGGCTTGGTCGTGTTGCCGAGCATCGTGGATGCGATTTGTTTGCGATTGCCCAGCAAGCGCGCGCGTTCGGATGCATCGCGGTTCTCGAAGGCTTTCGCCATCCCGGCGATTGCGGAACCGACGGTGTCGAAAATCGGGCATGAGACGACGTTCAAGCCCAAAATATCGACGACTGAGTGCATCACAAAAATGTCTTTGGTGCCGATGAACGGATCGAATGTCCGGCGTCCTGACGCGAGCGGCGAGACGATCAATTTCGGAATGCCAACGGGCAGATGCCGCATCGCTGCAGAGGCCAGCACCGCGCCTTCAGCGCCGCCGAGCGACACGAGTCCGTGAATCTTCTTTTCGTCGTGAAGCTGTTTCGCGATCTTGCGCACACCGACGAGCATGCGTTCGACGGCTTTGCCGCGGCTGCCCGATTTGCGAATTTCATCGATGCTAAAACCAGCCGCTTCCGCGACCATCTGGCGCGTGAATTCAGCTTTGATGCCTTCCGCTTCACCCAAAATGCCGCTGTCGAGCGCCAGCGTCTTACAGCCGTACGCTTCGATCCGCTCACGCAGATACTGCGACTCGGGGCCTTTGGTGTCGAATGTGCCGATGACGAGGACTGTTGCCATATCAACCTTTCACTATGGAACTCGGAAGCCGTTGCCGTTCCCCTCTCCCCTCGGGGAGAGGGCCGACGAAGGTACTCCTTCGCGGTGTGAGGGGGATGCGTCGGATAAACAGCAAGCGTTAAATACCGCCTGAATCACCCCCTCAATATCGCCGTAAACGTCCGAATCCCAAAATCTCAATACCGTCCAACCATCGTTCTCCAACCACTTCTGTCGGGCCGAATCGTAGTCTTCTTTTCCAGCGTGAGAGTCACCATCCAGTTCTACGATGACTTTCTTTTCCAAACAACAGAAATCGGCGATGAACGGACCGATTGTTCGTTGTCTGCGGAACTTCAATTGTACGTACCGTCGGTCTCTCAACGCGGCCCAAAGTTTTGTTTCGGTGGGCGTCATATCCTTGCGCAAATCGCGGGCATATTTCTTCAGTTTGGGCGGGGCTTTTTGCATGGTCGAAAGCCTTGGATTGATCCGCGCCTCCCCCTCACCCCGAGCAGGGGTACCTGCGTCGACCCTCTCCCCGTGGGGAGAGGGCAACGGCAGGAACGGCTCGCTTCGCTCGCCTACTTCGGTTCCACAGCGCGAATGTGATCATGCGTGCGCTGGAAGTGGACGCTGTATTCTTCGTTGCTCATCATGTAACCGCCGTGGTCGACGATGAACTTTTCTTCGGCCGCAGTGCCCTTCGTGTCGTCGCTGCTCTTCTTAGCGAAGCGCGGTGAGCACGGGGTGCGGTCGTTCGGGATCACGAATTCCGTCGTCAGACAGCCTTCGTAACCGATGTCCTTGAGCGTCTGCAACAGCGCGGCCCAATCCCACTTGCCATCGCCCGGAGCGCGGCGGTTGTTGTCGGCGATATGGAAATCGAAGAGCTTCTTGCCGGCGTTGCGGATCGCTTGCAACGGATCTTTTTCTTCTATGTTGATGTGGAACGCGTCCAAGCAGATGCCGACATCATCGCCGACTGCGGCAGCCAGAGCGAGGGCCTGATCGTGGCGGTTCATGAAATTCGTTTCGAAGCGGTTGAGCGGTTCGAGGGCGATCTTGACGCCTTCTTTGCGCGCGTGATCGGCGATCGGCTTCAGACATTCGACCGCCCACGCCCATTCGACTTCGGGGCTGGCCATGCAGTTGATCTTGCCGACTTCCGACGGAACCAGCGTCAGCACCGAACCGCCGAGTTCGTGGATCATCGTCAAGCAATCTTTAACGTACTGGATGCTGCCATAGCGGAGGTAGTAATCCGCGTTGATCAAGTCGCGGCATTTGATCATGATCGTCACCGCGCCCCAACATTCGATCTTGTGCGCTTTGAGAATTTCGCGAGTGTTTTTAAATGGTTTGTAGAGATCCGGTTCTCCCATGATCTCGATGCCCCAAAAGCCGCATTCGTGCAAGCGTTTGCAGGTCACTTCGAGCGGTTCCGGACGCATCCAATTGTGTGCTGACAGTCTGAACGCCATGCGCATTCTCTCCTTTAGTTAGCAAGACCGCCGGATGCTTCGATGAGCCGGCTTGAGTCCTGTTTTTTCCGCACCCCCAGCGCCTTTGTTACTCCGTCACAGTACGGAAGTCTTATACACCAAAGCGCGCGCGATTCAACGACGAAAAAGTTAAATTCAGTTACTTTTTGTGATAATGTGTTACAAACTAATTCTTTCCTTTACGGCGTTTCAAATCCCTGACCCCATCTTCCGTCACCATCAAATCGAAATCACTTAAATCGCCCAGTGAATACGGCGCAATCAAATTCAGTTTGCTGTTATCGAGCGCGAGGATGCGCTTGGTTGAGCGGCCCAGGAACGCGAGTTTCATCGCCGCGCCTTCCGGCGTTCCGTCGTAGAGTTGACCCGTGTCTTCCATGAGTCCGGCAGCCGAGACGACCGCGAAATCGAAGCGCAAGCCTTCGAGCGCTTTGACCGCGAGCGGCCCAACGAGCGACTCCGTGCGCGGATGCAATTCACCGCCGGTGATGGCGACATGAAAGCCCGCATCGCGACGGCGCAGCGCTTCAAAATGCGGAATGCCGTTGGTGATCACGAACACGTTCTGACCTTCGGAAGCGCGAGGCAGTGTGTTGCAGATTTCGAATACTGTGGAACTGGCGTCGAGCGCGAGGTTGCGCGCAGTCGCGAGGATCGGAGCAAGAAATTGAGCGATACGCGCTTTGGCTTCCGAGTTGACCGGCTTGCGCTCTGTAAACGACCGCGCGGCTTCGGCTCCGTTCGTGCCGTTGTTAACGCTCACGGCACCGCCGTGAACTTTGCGCAACACGCCTTGAGCCGACAGCGACTCCATGTCGCGATGCACCGTCATGCGACTGACGCTCAACAGGTCGCAGGCATCATTGACCGACAATGCTCCCTTGGATTTCAGAGCATCCAAAATTTTAGCACGACGTTCTTCTGCGATCATGGTGTGAAGAAACCGATTCCTGTGAAAAGAGACTTTGTATCTATACATCGTTCCGTCTCAAAAGTGAACAAAATAAATCGTGGATTCAGCATCATTTCGATTAACTTTTTGCACCCGTGCGCTGAAATGACGATGCTTTTCGTCCCACAGTCGATTAAATTGATGCTTTGCATTCGAACGCCGTCGCTTTGGAAATGCCCCAACAATGGACACACCTGCCAAGCCCTCTGTCGCGCCCGTTGCTTCAACCCCGCCAGCGAAAGCGCCTGTCGCCACGCGCCCGCCGCCGGTCACAGCGCTCACCGAAGACCAGCTCGTCGTCGTCTTCAAGCGGCACAAAGAGCCGGCGTTTCGCGCGACACAATTACGCGAATTCGTCTTCGGTCGCGGCGTTGAATCGTATGAAGGTGTGACGAACCTGAGCAAGGCTCTGCGCGAAAAACTGAAAGTCGAAGCGCCGATGTACGAGCTCGAACAATACGGCAACAGCACCGGCGACGATGCAACGAAATGGCTCTGGAAAGCCACCGATGGCGCGTTGATTGAATCGGTCCAAATCCGCACCCCGGACCGCGCGACATCGTGCTTGTCGAGCCAGGTCGGATGTGCGATGGGCTGCGTTTTTTGTGCGACAGGTTTGAGCGGCTTCGAGCGGCATTTAAAAGCACATGAAATCGTCGAACAGTTTTTACAGATGCGCGCGAAGTCCGGAATCTCGTCATCCCACGTCGTCTTCATGGGCATGGGCGAACCCCTGCACAATTATGACGAAGTCATGGCATCGATCCGTTTGTTGAACGATCCGTCACCGAAAGGTGCGGGCATCGGTGCACGCAAGATCACGATTTCAACCGTCGGCATCGCGCCCGGAATCCGCAAGCTTGCCGGCGAAAATCGCCAGATCGAACTCGCAGTTTCGCTGCACGCGCCCGACGAAGAAACGCGCATCAAGCTCATCCCGGCATCCAAGCGCTATCCGATCCGTGAAATCATGGACGCGGTACAGGAGTACTCCGAAAAAGCGCGCCGCATCGTCACGTATGAATACGTGTTGCTTGCCGGCGTCAACGACCATGCCGAGCAGGCCGGCGAACTTGTCGCGCTGTTGCAAACGCATCCGTGCAAAGTCAACCTGATCCCATTCAATCCTGTGACCGACAGCGGCTTTCAACGCCCGTCGATTGAGGCTCAAGAACGCTTCAAAAATATCCTGGATCGTGCCCACATCCCAACCACGATCCGCTTCTCAAAAGGTAAACGAGTGGACGCTGCGTGCGGTCAATTGCGAAGACGGACACTCAGCACCGAACCGCCGCTTGCGCAGGTCGCAGTGGGTGCCTAATGATTCCTGGCTGGTTAAAGTAGAGCCGAATTCCGATTCGGCTTGTTTAGCGCTGGAACTCACAGAGCCGAATCGGAATTCGGCTCTACATTGGCTACGCTCAAATCAATATTCGCAACCCGCTCTACAAACGCAAAAGCCGCCCTTGAGGGGCGGCTTTTGTTTCGAGCCAAGCTTTGAAGTGGAGGTCGAACTATTCGGCGATGACCCACAGCGTCGTCGGGTTGAACGTCGTCTGATGCGTCGAGACTGAGCTGCCCAAGTCTGATTCATAAATCGTACCGGCGTTGCTGACGACGAACGTATTGCGACCGACACCATCGTACTGGTTGGACAACGCGCTGAGAGCATAACCGAGCGTCATGCGGCTGGCCGTCACGAATGAGCGGGCACCACCGGACGCGGACGCACCCTGGGACGTGAGGATCTGGAAGACGTAACCGGCCTTCGGCGTGGCGGTCAAGGGCTGACCTTCGGCGAGCGCGAAGCTACGGTCGATCAAGGCCAAGTCACCTGCGCTGCCGGTCGTGCTGTACAAGCTGTTGTTGCCGGACAGAGCCTGCGAATATTCGAGGACGCCATCCTTGTTGTAATCCGTGCGGCGATAAATGTCTTCGGCCGTACAGAAGGCCTTACAGGCGGCTACGGCAGCGGTTTCGTTGGCGGCCATGCGGCTGCGGAGCAAATTCGGAATGGCGATCGCGGCGATGATGGCGATGATGGCGACAACGATCATCAATTCGATCAGTGTAAAGCCTTTGGTCTTCATAGGACTCTTCTCCAGGGTGTTGCGGTAGCCTTCAAAAGGCTCCGGCGACAGTGTTCAAATTCGTTAAGCGCCGATTCATTCGGTTCGCCCGCAGCGCTGATCGCCACATAAAGATAATAAGCAAGCCTGTGCCCAAATCGGTTTTATTCTGATCGGATTCAAAGTTTATTTTAAGATCATACATTGTAGTAGTTAGTACGATCGGGTTTAATACGTGATACATCACGGAACTGACACGAATAGGTAATGTCGCGCATTGTATCAGCGTTTGGACGGTGCACGAGTGTGCATTGTCTTAATTCATTGAATGGATTGACTTTATTTGTCATAGCCACAGTTCATAAAAAAGGGGCAACCGTTTGAGCGGCTGCCCCTTTTCACTCCTTCAAGTCACTCCCTATACCTATAATGGGGCGTGTTGACGCATTACTTCGTGTCCGTCTTCGGCTTCAAATACGCGTCGAACGGCTTCTTGCAGGCCCACAACAAGCCACGCGTAACCAATTCAATGTAGCGCGGATCGCTGACGGTCGCATTGTTGTGGCCGATCGTCGTGCTGAATACGCGCGTCTTCTTGTCCGTGTATTCGTTCGTCCAAACAACCACGGTTGTCGTTTCGCTGCTCGTAACTTTGCCTTCTTTGTCCTTTTTGCTCATGGTCTGTTTGCCGGACGCCAGCGCCTTGCCCGTCGTGATCTGAATATTGTTGTACAACTCTTCTTTCAACGTGATCCAGTCTTCGAGCCCCTTGACGATTTCGCTTTCCTTGTCCGTGTACGTGATCGCAATGGGTTCTTGAGGGCCGTGACCGGTCGTCTGCAAGCCCATGTAGTCGTACCATTGAGCATTCGGTGCGCCTGCCGGAACCGGCTTCTTGAAATCACCAAAACGGTAGCAGTGCATCGCACAATGCAAATTGACCGCCGGAATGCCGTCTTCGCGGTGCGGCTTCAGAACGCCAGTGATGACCGCAGGATCATTAATGTCTGCCGAACATTCGTCGTGAATGACGACGTCATAACCTTTGGCGTACTCCGGATTGCCATAGATCGGCAGCGGCGGTTTCGTGGATTTGTTTTCCGAATAAATAATATCGACGACTACATTCGCGCGCGCTTCGATGCCCTTCTTCAGGATATCTTTTTGAGCCGCGTAATCGTGGCAGCATCCGCCGCAGATCAACAACGCCTTAATCGGCGCATCCGCCGCGCTCACCGCTCCCAGCACCAAACACAATGACATGACAACCGCAATCCGACGTACCATGGTTCTATTTCTCCAAAAAGGGTGTATAAGTCACTCTACACTGCAAACGAACCGATGGCGCATCTATTCGAAAGAAATTGTTCTCCCCTCTTCTCCACTTTTCTTCGCCGTTCTTTGCGTCGTTGCGCACCTTTGCGCCTTTGCGAGAAAAAGTTAGTCGCTAAAACTCAAACGGATTCGGCGGAGCTGAACCACGCTTCGGACGGTTCTTCTCGTCTGCTTTCCCAGCATCCGGCTTCGCCTTCCCGTCTTGCGCTTCTTTCAATGCGTTGACTTTTTCGAGTTGCTGAGGCGACAGCGTCTTCGCCAAATCTTCCATCATGCTCTTCGCTACTGGCGCGGCTTTCTCAAGCAACTTCTTCAGCAGATCGCCAAACGCCTGAGCCCCCGCAGCTTCATCGTTCTTGCGCTTGGCTTCAAGCAACTTGTGAATCAGCACCTTCGTATCTGTTTCAGCCAAAAACTTCGCACGCGTTCGCTCTTCCAACGTCCGCATATTGTTCAATTTCATCTTCTGTTCATCAGTCAAATTCAATTCTTTGCCATGATCCAGAATGAACGCGATCCCACCTTTTTCAAACGCGTTCGCAACCGATTGCGCTCCAGACACGCACACCAAAACCAGCAACGCCATCGCCGCCCAATTCGTTTTCATTGCTCTTCATCTCCGTCCCAACCTCAAAAGCCGCATGTGGCATTCTCCGCCAGTTTCGGCCCCGCTGTCGATTGTATACACACAAATCACCCGTTTTCGGCGTCAGAATTCAATCTTTGCACAACGTATGCCATCAATGTCCTTTTTTCAGTTTCAATTCCACCGCTTCCCATTTATAGAGAAGGACCGCAAATCAACGATGCGTTTGAGACCCAATCCATGGCGAACACACCACTACTCCTTACCGGCCCGGCCAAAGATTGGCTGGTCGCGCGGCGCGATGAATTGAACGCTCGTTTTCGCACAGCCAAACGTCGCTTCCCGCGTCTCGACGCGCAATCGATCCTCGCACTCAATGCCGAATTTCTCCCGCCACTCGCTGGCTTCGGCGAACCCGGGACGGATGAACTCCTCTCCGAAATCTTCGACCTTATCATCCTTCACGCCGGACGCGGATTGTTGTCGCTCGGTCCCTCGCCGATGCGTGTGCTCTTCAGTGAAGCGCTGCCGATATTGCGGGAACATCTGTTGCAACGCCCGCGCGCATTGCCGTCAGCGCTTTCTAACGCCGTCGAAAACCTGCGCGAAAAGGGCGTCGCATTTTCCCGGACGCTGGCCGCGATGGCCGGCGACATCACCGACCCCGACCAGATTCGCGACGCTGGAGCACTCACTGCGTGGCGCTTGGGCGAAGCCCGATTGCGCGAACAGGCGCTGAACTCCGCCGCACGTTTGCCCGGTCGAGCCGCGTTGATTGCCCTGGGACTCGATCACTGGCCCGCCTCGACCGCGCCGCTCGCTCTGGCCGCACTGATCGGCGACGCTTGGTGCCATCCGCGCGAACGCATCTCGCCGCGCACGTTGACCGCGCTTTCGAACGCGCCACGCGAAACCATTCTCGCCGCGCTCGAAAAACTCAGCGCCCCGTTCAATGCTCAACCGCTGGCCTGCCGAATGTCCGCGACGTGTGGCGAATTCGCTGGATTCGGTGGACCATTTCTAGAACCGCCGAAACTTCTTTACGTCGGCAAGAACACGCACCGCCACCACTTTTGGGTGCGCAGCGGCACCGAGAATTTCCGCATCGATGCCGACATTTTTGGCTGGGTCTGCCGCCCCGATCCCAGCGCTGATTTCCCCGTTCAAGACGCAGCCCAACGCATGGGCGTCGGCGCGATGCTGTTCAATAAATTAAAGGGCCTCGACACGCCCGCCCTCTACAACGATGGTGCGCTGTTCTCAAACGGGACCGTCGAATCCATTCCCGAACTGCGTGATGCGTCATCGTATTGCATCATCGGCGACCTGCTCGCCGCCACCGGACGCGACAGTTTCCGCATCCGCATCTTCTCGCCCGCGAGGCCCGCGATCTAATGAACGACACGCCGCCACCACCTGCGCCTCAAGCTGATTTGGCCCTGCCTCCGCCGGCTCCAACACGCTCCGAGATCAATGGACTTTTATCCCTCTGGCGCGACGCCTGGCCCGCAGCGTTATCAACCTGGTCGTCGTTCACGATGCTGCGCGAACCTGAATTCTTCCGCACGCACAAAGACGCCAAGTCCGAACAAATGGGCGGAGAAATTGCCGCGATCCGGCTCGTCGATCAAACCGTCTTCGTCAATCTTCAAACCGTCGTCGAAACCGGCCTCGAAGACCTCGCCGTCGAAGTGCTCGCACACGAAATCGGGCACCACGTTTACGTCCCGGGAAATCTCAGCGACAACGCCAAAATGATCGCCGCCATCAAGCCGATTTATTCCGGCATGCCGAATTCCATTCCACATCTTATCGCCAATCTATACGGCGATCTCATGATCAACGACCGCCTGCAACGCCGCGCCGGGCTGAACATGGCCGGTGTCTATAAAAAAATGAAAGCGAAATCCGACGCCTTCAAAGCCGCGAATGGTGATACCGAAACGCCCAGCGAAGTCTGGAAAGTGTACACACGAACCTACGAGCATTTGTGGCGCCTCCCAATGGGTTCGCTCTCGCCCCAGGACGTCGATGCTGAAGCCAACGCCGACGCCATTCTGATCGCGCGTCTCGTGCGCCATTTCGCCGGCGATTGGATACGCGGAGTTCGGCGCTACGCGTTTATCATGTATCCGTATATCGCCGACGACGAACACAAGAAGAAGCAACAGACCTTCACGCGCCTCGGCATGAGCGACACCAAACGCGCGAATTGCTCCGGCTCAGGAGGCCAGGACACCGACGCCATTCCGAACGGTCTGTCCGGAAAAGACGGCTGGGAATTCGGCGAGGATGACGGCTTCTTAGACGGCGTACTCGGCGGCGACATGGAAGGAGAAATCGTAGCGCCGCCAGATGGACAGGATCGAGTGGGTCGTAATAAATCGAAACCCAAACCCCAGCCCAATACCGAGCCCACTCGCGAAGCCAAAAGCATGCCCGGGCAATTTCGCGAGCCGTTTGAATACGCCGAAATTCTCAAAGCGCTGGGATTGAATTTAAAGGACCACGAAATCACGACGCGTTACTACCGCGAACGCGCGCTACCGCATTTGATTCCATTTCCAAAGCGCCAGGCACCGCGCGTCATGGAGCCACTTGCCGAAGGAACCGAAAGCTGGGAAGCAGGCAATGAACTCGATGACCTCGACGTGATGAGTTCCGTCATCCGCTCGCCGATCATGATTCCCGGCGTCACCACGCAGCAACGCGTCTACAGCGAAACGCCCGGCCAGGAACCCGCGCGCGCGCCGATGGATTTGGACATCTACGTCGATTGCTCTGGATCAATGCCCTGCCCGGCAGTGAACATCAGCTACCTCGCGCTCGCCGGCTCGATCCTCGCGTTGAGTGCATTGCGTGCCGGGGCAAAAGTCCAGGCCACGCTCTGGTCTGGGGTTGGGCAATTCGACACATCCAACGGATTCATCCGCGATGAAGCGCGCATCATGGGCATCGTCACCGGCTATATTTCTGGCGGCACCGCTTTTCCGTTGAACATCCTGCGCGACACGTACCAGAAGCGCCGCAGCGACGACACGCCCGCGCATATCGTCATCATCTCCGACGATGGTGTCGATACGATTTTGGCCAAGGATGAAAAAGGAATCGAAGGGTCCAAGCTCTGCCTCGACGCGCTCGCCCGAGCGCGCGGTGGCGCTACAATGGTCTTGAATATCGGCGCGACAAATTGGAAACCCGGCATTGCATTGAAGAAGTTGGGCTTTGAAATTCACGGAGTTAAAGATTGGGAACAACTCGTCGCTTTCGCGCGTGAATTTGTTCGGAAGAATTATGAAAACTGAAATCACCATCCCCCCCTCGCTCGCCGAATTGTTGCGCTGGATCGCCGACATGCCAGCTGCGTTCAGCGCCGAACCCGTCGGGTTTCCGAACGGAAAAATCGCCGTCCGTGCCGTCGTCTGCGACCTCTACGAAACCGTGCTCGGAGAGCGCCCGTCCGAGCCGCTGCTTCAAGCGTTCTCCGCCGCCGCGTTAAGCAAAGTTGAACGCAACCGCCTGCGCTGGGTGCTCGGAGCCTGCTGGGTCTTCTGGCATCCCTTCTTCCGACAAAAACCATTCACGCCCGATGCATTCAAAAAATTGATGGTCCTCGACCTCGCCGATCTCGCCGCCGTAATGCCCGCCGACAACCTGCTCTCAGACCAGGACCGCCGCGAAGAATTAGCACGCTTGGCAATGGCCGCAACCCGCACCGCTTTCCCCGGTGAATCCTGGGACGACTTCAAAGACCGCCTCACGCAAGTCGATTCCATCGAATCCCACCGCGTGATTGCTCAAGCCACGATTAAAGAAAAAAAAGCCCGCGAAGACCGTGCGCGACGTGAACGCGAAGTCCGAGAAGAAATGGCCCGCAAAGCCGCCGCAGAAGCCGCCGCCAAAGAAAGCCGCGAATGAAATCAACCTTAAACCTTTAAACTTTGAACCTTGAACCAGAGCTGTTACCCATGACCCCCGAAATGCTAGAACGTACGCCCATGCTGACCGCAGACGGCGTGAAATTATTGGAGCGCATGCGCGAGCATCCCGACGCGCCGCGCTTCAACTACATCACCGGCGACCGCCTGCGCCACGACGATCTGGGCGCGCTCGATTTCTTCCGCCAGGCTTTGAATTCAGACCGCGGTCCGCGCACCAACGGCCCTCCCCCACCTGCCATTTTACAACGCGTTGTGTCGTGGCGTCGGCTCGTCCCGTTCATCGCGTCACGTGTTCCCGAAGGATTGAACCTCGAACGCGACTGGCTTGCAATCCCGACGTCATCGCGTTCAGACCTCGCGTTAGCCCCGTGGAATTTCGTCCCGGACAACGAACCGCTCGACCGCCTCATCATCTATCGCACCGCCGGAACCACCGGCCACCCGATCACCATCCCGCACCACCCAATGGCCATTCGCTGCTATGAACCGCTGATCGAATTCGCCCTGGGACGTTACAACGCGAAGCCGGAATTCGATGGCAACAGCGCCGCATGTTTTTTGATCGGCGCACAGATACGTACGTATACATACGCCGCGATTTTATCGGCTTGGAACGGAGCCGGTTTCGCCAAACTCAACATCCGCCAAACCGAATGGCCGCACGAAGGCAGCCAGCAGCGTTACATCGCCGAGATGGCTCCGAAGTTCCTTTCAGGCGACCCGATCTCGTTCGCTGAGATGATGCATCTCGACGTCCAAACACAACCGTCGGCGTTGCTGACCACATCGGTTGCCATGAGCCCGTCGTTGAAGAAACGCCTCTCCGAAAAATACAAAGCGCCCGTCATCGATTGGTATTCCATGGTCGAAACCGGCCCCATCGGCTACGCCTGTCCACACGGCTTCGGCTACCATTTATTGCCGCACGACATTCACCTCGAAGTCCTGCGCGACGACGGCACTCAAGCCGCTCCCGGCGAGCGCGGCGAAATCGCCGTCACCGGCGGACGCAATCCATTCGCCCCGCTTTTGCGCTACCGCACCGGCGACTTCGGCCACGTCGATTATTCACCGTGCTCCTGCGGCGACCCCATGCCGCGCCTGCTCGACCTCGAAGGCCGCGTCCCCGTCCTCATTCGATCCAGCGACGGAACGCCCGTCAGCACCGTCGATCTCTCGCGCCTCCTCCGAGAACATCCACTGCTGCTTCACGAATTCATCCAACACGCCGACCGCTCGTGTGAACTGACGCTTCGAGCGCTACCCGACGCGTCGCCGGATAAAGAAAAAATCGAGAGCGACCTGCGCCGCGTCCTCGGAACCGTACCGTTGGAAATTCGTTTCGACCCCACCCTCGGCGACCGACAAGACGGAAAGGCGCTGCCGTATAGAAGCGAATTGATGCTTGAAGAGTAAAACGGCGAAACTGCTATTTGTCATTTGTCAGTTGTCATTAGTGATTTGTCATTTGAAGGGCAACACTGCGCGCGAACTCGGAGAAATGACAAATGCCAAATGACAAATCACAAATGACAAATAGCCGTTTGGATAAACCGCTAGACCATCCTTTTCCCGAGCGTCCGCACCGCATGTACTACGCGCTGACGAACCACTGCAACCGCGCGTGTCCGTGGTGCAGCACCTGTTCGTCTCCGGCGGGTAGCACATGGATGTCGCTCGACGATTTCGAAAAAAGCTTCCCGCCATCCGGCGCGTTTCAAGTGCAACTCGAAGGCGGCGAACCGACGACGCATCCGCAATTCTGGGACTTCGTCCGCATCGCCCGCGCGCACCCGCGCTGTACGCATCTCGTCGTCTGTACCAACGGCGTCGCACTGCCGCGTCGGCCCGAAAAACTCCGCGCATGGATCGAACGTTTGGGCGCGCCGTTGACGATCAAACTCTCGATCAATCATCATTTATTGGACGAAGACGCGGGTCTCATTCCGCTCGCCATTTTAGTGCGTGATACAATGAAAGAGTTCGGCGGCGAACGCTTGCTTGTGATCAATGTCCGCTTGAGAAAAGGTTACGAGAACGATGATCAATGCGTGCGAGATGTTGTCGAAGCGGCGGGCCTGATGCCGCACTCCAATATCTTCTTTTTGCAGCGCTACGGTTTCGCGTCAAACGAAACCGATTGGAATCCGCCGAAGCCAGTCTGGGACGCGTTTTCGCTCGTGAATCCCGACGGCACAATCTACGGCCCGGACCTCATCGCCCGCTCCGAAGGAATGAGAGTGCTCGCATGAAATTCGTTGACGAGTGGCGTCGGCGCAAATACGCCGCGTTCGATTTGACACGCACCAGCACCGCACAAAAGGCCGTCGAGTTTTCGCTCGCAGGTACGCCCGTTCGCGTCTACGCCAACGCCAACCTGTCGATTTACAGCGCCCAAACCTGCAACGCAAAATGCGCTTTTTGCGTCGAAGAATTACGCCCGGCATCACGCGGCACAGAACTCACACGCCAAAAAGTCGTCGAACAAAACGATGCAGTTTATTTCGAGAAAATGGCCCGTACTCTGCGCGATTTGAAGCCATTAAATCCATCCGTTTCCGTCACCGGCGGCGAGCCCAGTAAAGATCCACGCCTCCCCACAATTCTGAAAACTCTGGCCGAACACGGCGCGCGCAAACGAACGATGACAACGAATGCGTCCGGCCTCTTGGACGTACATGAAGGCCACACGAATTTAGACTGGCTGATCGATACGCGCGTCCAGCATTTGAATATCAGCCGCGCACATCCGGAGTGCGCGACCAACGCCAAACTTATGGCGTTGCCCGATGGACTCTCTCTGGAAAATTTGCGCCACGTCGTCGCCCGCGCGAAAGACGGCGGCATCAACGTGCGACTCTCA
>JBAXUS010000132.1:0-17198 GCA_037129555.1 Planctomycetota bacterium | reverse complement strand
CATTCCTTCCCACGCCGTCGGTCGATTCAGCATGAACAAGAACGGTGATGCATCGTATGGAGTGATGCATCACCGTTCTAGTGTTTATGGTGAAACAATTCGTCACGGCAGCGCGAGACAACGAATGAAGTGCTACTTTAGAAATGAAGCGTTACGCCACAACACGCGACGATAAAGAACTTATCCGCGCAATTCCGTGACCGCTTTTGAGTAATCCGGCGCTTTGAAGATCGCAGTCGCAGCAACGATAATTTGGACGCCAGCGTCTCTCACGGCTTGGACGTTCTCAGGCATCACGCCACCGTCGATTTCCAGCAACAAATCCTGCCCGAACATCTGGCGCGCTTGTCCGTATTTCGGCAGGCAGTCGGCGATCATCTTCTGGCCGCTGAATCCCGGGTTGACCGTCATCACCAGCAGCATGTCGATCTGGTCGATGTAATGTTTCACGACCGAGACTGGTGTCGCAGGTTTAATCGCCATCGCTGGACGAACGCCAAGTTTGCGGATCGTGTCCAGGCAACCATGAATGTCGCCGAGCGCTTCGGGATGGACCGTCAGCGTGGCCGCTCCGGATTTCGCGAACGCTTCAACGTAGCGCTCCGGATGTTGGATCATCAAATGGCAATCGAGTGGCAATTTGCAGATGCGGCTGAGCGCTTCGACGATGAACGGTCCCATCGTCAGATTCGGCACGAAATCACCGTCCATGATATCCACATGCAGCCAATCGGCTCCAGCGGCTTCAATGGCCTGAATCTCGTCTTTCAATTTTGCAAAATCAGCGGACAACACCGACGGGGCGATGAAGGGTTTTCCACCGCGGACGGGGGCAGAGGTCTTGAGCATGGGGTGAACTCCTCTCACAAAGGGGGACGGCGAAAAAGGGCGAACGGCGAACGGCATTTTTTAACCGCGAATTTACGCGAATTTACGCGAAAACGGCAACAGCAACGGCAACGAAACAACTAGAGTTTTGAACACGAGTTACTGTTTTTTGGAGCGGGCAAGTCGAAGGATTTCGATTTTTTCACCTCCGAAATTGATGACAATTCCCAGTTCACATCCTGTCGCCTTCAAGTAGTTAATTGTCTGAGCTCGGTCGATGTCTGTAATACATTTCTGCGCCTTGAGTTCGACAACTATCTTTCCGTAAACGAAGAAATCCGCAATGTACTTTTTTGCTAAGTAATGAGTCTTATAGCGTATTGATAACTCTTTTTGAGGTTCAAACGGAATGCCGCGCGAAGTGAATTCAATCGCCAGAGCCTCTTGATATACCGCCTCCAAAAAGCCGCGCCCGAGGGTATTAAAAACGTCCATCGCAGCCCCGTTAATAGCATAGGATTCTTTAGGAAAAAGGATGTCATCCATTCTCTATCTCCTGCAGTTGCTGTTGCCGTTTTCGCGTAAATTCGCGTAAATTCGCGGTAAAAAAAAAGCCGTTCGCCGTTTAGTAAACCGCCCCAGGATATTCTCCCAGGGCGGCCTTACATTTAAATTAAAAACCTTCGCGGTTTACAGACCAGCCGCGAGGAACGCGAGGTCGGCCATGCGGTTCGAGAAGCCCCATTCGTTGTCGTACCAGCTGACAACTTTGATCAAGCGCTTCTGGACGACGTTGGTCGAGAGCGAATCGACGATCGAGCTGTGTGAATCGTGAACGATGTCGCTGCTGACGATGGGGTCGGCCGTGTAGCCGAGGATACCCTTCATCGGGCCTTCGCTGGCGGCCTTCAGCGCAGCGTTGACTTCGGCGATCGTTACGTCTTTTTCAACTTCGATGGCGCAGTCGATCAACGAGCCGGTCGGAACCGGGACGCGGAACGAGATGCCTTCGATCTTGCCCTTGAGGTCCGGAATGACTTCGCTGATCGCCTTGCTCATACCGGTGCTGGTCGGGATGATGTTGATCGCGGCGGCGCGGGCGCGGCGCATGTCTTCGTGAATCAAATCGTTGACCTTCTGATCGTTCGTGTACGCGTGAATCGTGGTCACGAGTCCCTTGACGATCTTGAAGTGGTCGTGCAACACCTTCATCACCGGCGCAGTGCAGTTCGTCGTGCAGCTGGCGTTGGAGAACGTGAGGTGTTCTGCCTTCAAACTCTTTTCGTTGACGCCGAAAACGATCGTTGCATCAACGCCGTCCTTGGACGGAGCGCTCAGCAAAACCTTCTTGGCACCGGCGATCAAATGGTCGCCGTAACCACCCTTTTCGCTCGCGCGCGCGGTGAACAACCCCGTGCATTCGGCAGCGATGTCGACGTTCAATTTGCCCCAGGGCAAATCCTTCGGCGAGCGGATCTTGCTGACCGGAATGGTCTTGCCATTCACAACCAGGTTTTCGCCGTCAGCCTCGACGGTGCCCGGAAAGCGACCGTGTACGGAATCGTACTTCAGCAAATGCGCCAAGTGCTTGGCGTCGCCGAGGTCATTGATGCCGACCACGTCAAAATCGTTCGGGCGAGTTGCCAACACCCGGAAGAACAAACGTCCAATGCGGCCGAAGCCGTTAATACCGACACGAATTGCCATCTTTTCCTTTGTCTCCCACAAAAAGCCACCCCCGCGCCTTGTCAACAACGGCGTTGACACGGGGCCGGGGTGTTGTTTTAATGCGCACTATCGTAGGGCAAAATGCGCACAAGTCAAGACGTGTGATTCGTTCAGAAAAATTAAACGGCATACACCAAGCGGGAGAGACCTTGCCGACGGAATGCCGTATCGGATTCAAAAATCACTCATTTTCTTTACTTTTTGACCCGCTCCAGTAACCTTCTATGCTTCACTTTTTCAGACCGTATTCGAACCGAGGCCGTATTTTCATGCTCAAGTTGACTAATTGCAACGAACCGGTTGCCCCCTTGTCCACTCTGCGCTCGCCGCGCGTGTGGCAGACGATTTTAAGTCCAGACTTGCCCGGCAAAATCATGCTGGCCCAAATGCAGCTCAACCACGGATTGGTGGATGACGACGAGCAGAAATTGGACAAGAAGCTGATGGCGTTGTATGGCGCAGTGATCGCCAAATTCGCTGCGCTGCACGGCGACGGTACGCGCTGTTTCCTGGTTCGCGCGCCGGAGAGCTTGAATGTTGTCGGCCACCATATCCGAGCCTTTGGCGGAGCCACCAACGGGCTGGCCTGGTGTGAAACGGTGCTGTGCGTGTCGCCGCGAACCGATGGTAAAGTCACCATCGCGCATCTCGAAGACAACTTCGGCTCCGTCGAATTTGATCTGCACGATGGCCTGCCGAAAGCGCGTGTGTTGAATTGGCCCGCGCATGTGTCAGAGAGCCGCACGAAAGCGACTGCGTCCGGTGTTGTCGTTGATAAAAGCAAGACGTGGTGCGGCGTCGTGCGCAACGCGTTGCAGTACTACGTCAACCGCCACAAAGGCCCGACTGGTCAAGTCGAATTGCCGATCTCCGGTTTGAACATCGTCGTTGGAGCGATCCGCCCTAAAGGGACGACGAGCCATTCTGAAACGACCCTCGCCGCCGCCGCGCTTGTTGCGGTCATGGCTTCGACCGGCGAATGGGGCAAGATGCCGTTGAGCGAGTTTGAAACGTGGGTGAACGAAGCGCAATTCGGGGGACACGGTCGGCGCTGCGAAACCGGCCCGATAGTCTTCGGCATGCCGAACGAACTCATTCACATCGATTGGAATCCCGCCCGCGCGAAAGGCAAAGCGCTGCCGCACGGTTTCAGTTTCCTGACCGCTCACACCGGCCCGATCAAGGACCCGGCGCATAGCAAAGACACGGTGGACGCGTTGAAGACGCCGTCCGTCCGCGCCGCAACAACGACCTACGCGCTCGAACTTTTCCGCCACGTCGCACTCGAATCGAAGATCGTTCCGCTGAACGACGAAGACGTGTACTCGATTCTGCTGCAGATTCCCGAACGCGCCACGCTCGCGCAGTTGAAGGACCTCCTTAAAGGGGCGCTGCCGAAGACGAGCGCGCATCCGGAACCGGCGGACGGGTACAACCTGCGTGAAAAGCTGCTGTTTGTTCTGTCTGAAATGCGCCGTTCCGATCGTGCCGCGAATGTGATCCGCTCGGGTGACGCAGCCGCGTTCGGCGCGTTGATGACGATCGGCCAAGCCGGTGAAGCGAACATATTCCACGACGTCGCGCCGATGGGCCGCATCGCCGGGACGTTCGCGATTCCGTCATACGCCTGCGACGAGACGATTCATTCGCTTGCCGACAATGTCGACCCGCTGTGGAAGCAGACCGGGAAATCCGGCGCGAGTTCGCCTGAAACCGACTTGATTTGCGATGTGGCCACAGCCATCACCGGTGTGCTCGGCGCGCGCTATTGCGATCCGATGCGCGTCGTCATTCTCTGCAAGACCGAAGTCCTGCAAATCGTCAAAGACGAACTCGTCTCCTCTTATTACACACCGCGCGGCTTGCCGACGGATTTGATCGAGCAGGTGTATCCGTGCCAGGGCGCGGGTGTCGTGGCGATTTAATGGCAAAAACCCGAAACTTTATTCAGGGCGGTGCGGTTATGAAATGGGTTGTGGGTGCGTTGGTTTTGGCTCTGAGTCAGGTTCGTGCAGGCGAAGAGAAAGAGAAGCCTGCGGTCGCTCCGGCAGTCATGGCCGCGTCGATGTCGTTCTATAATTTTTCGGACCTGATCAACAAAGCCGAGCGCATTGTGCTCGGGGAAATCGCCGAGAAAAAAGACGGTGCGTATACGATCAAAGCGCTCGAAACATTGAAAGCGCCGGCTCCGGACACCTCGAAGATTTCGGCGGACGCATACAAGCGCGCGGAAGAATTGCTGAAGGCAGGGAAGAGCAGTGTTCCGCCGAGCGTTAAGCCCAAAGGTGTGATCGAAAACATCTCCATCGCTGTCATTCCCGTCAACGATAAAGTCCTTCCGCCTCCGGGCACTCAAGCGGTCTTTTTTCTGTGGGACGTTGAGCCGCGTCCGGAAGGCGCGATGCCGCTGTATCGCATCAACCATCCGCAATGCGTGTATGACAGCAAAGTGCTGCCGCTAGTGCGCTCGGGGTTGCTTGCGCCACGCAGCATTTCGGACGGACGATTCTTGCGCGAATGGGACCAGCGCGCGGCGGATCGCGTCAAGCAGCGCAAAGACGATGATGAGTTGAAAAAGGCGGCCGGGGGCGAAGCGGTGCGCGGAATGCAACTCGACATCGTCCGGCCTCATTTGCTCGTCAGAGGCGACAACAGTTTTCAAGTCGCATCGCATCTACTCAACACG
This sequence comes from Planctomycetota bacterium, assembly GCA_037129555.1. Taxonomy (GTDB): domain Bacteria; phylum Planctomycetota; class SZUA-567; order H5-PLA8; family H5-PLA8; genus JANXLS01. The sequence continues at coordinate 11,956 of JBAXUS010000132.1, read as the reverse complement.
TTCAGCAAAGAGACGATGGCATATGACGGCCCGGCGTCGTCGTACGGAATTATTCTGCGGGCAAAAAACGCCCCGCCTGAATCCGCGCTGGTGCTGCATCTTAACAAATACGACGACCTCGATCCGGCGTTGTTGAACATCACGAGCCTGACTGATTTTGAATCGATTCCCGGCAACAACATGCTGGTGCGCGAACACCGCATCGATACTAAAAAGCTCCCGGACCTCAAGACGTTTTCGGGTGAGTACTCGTTGAAGATGTTTTACATCAACACGAAAGACGGCGTAAAAGACGGCCTGAGTTCGCCTGCGTGGATTGGGACGCTGGTTTCGAAAGAACTGATTCTGACGTTCAAGAAAGTGGATGTGAAAGCACCGTAGGATTCCAAAAAACAACCAGGCGAGGTTTTCTGGATGTTGCACATTGGACCCCATTTACCTATCCGTATCCACCCACTCTTGGTGTATACAATTTCGTAAGGTGGATCGTTCCGTTCTTCAACCCAAATAGGTCGTTTTCATGAAACAGATTTTTCTTTGCTTCGTCGTTGTAGCGGCGTCATGTACAGCGGTGCTGGAATGCAAGGCGGCGACGCCGGCGTTGCCCGTGAAAGTGGAATTCAATCGCGATGTCCGGCCGATATTTTCGGACAATTGTTTCTACTGTCACGGGCCGGACAAGACGCATCGCAAGGCCAAATTGCGGCTGGATGTGCGCGAGGACGCGCTTGCGAAAGAGGCGTTCGTGCCCGGGAAATCCGAGGCCAGCGAGCTGATCAAGCGCCTCTTTTCAACCGACAAAGAACAGGTCATGCCACCGCCGGATGCGCACAAAACGCTCTCAGTGCGCGACAAGGATATTTTGAAATTGTGGATCCAGCAGGGCGCTGAATATCAGTTGCATTGGTCGTACGAAAAGCCTGTCAAAGCGGCGATTCCGGCGGGTGAAAATGGCGTGGATGTTCTCGTCCAAAAACGGCTCGCTGAAATCGGGTTGAAGCCGTCGCAGGAAGCCGACAAGCACACGTTGATCCGCCGCTTGTATTCGGATTTGTTGGGGCTGCCGCCAAAGCCGGATGAGGTCGCCGCGTTTTTGAAAGACACTTCTCCGAAAGCGTACGAGAACGTGGTCGAACGTCTGCTCGCCAATCCGCACTACGGCGAACGCATGGCAATTAGTTGGCTCGACGTCGTGCGGTTTGCCGACACCATCGGCTACCACAGCGACAATCCGCGCAACGTCTCGCCGTACCGAGACTATGTGATCCGGGCGTTTAACGAAAACAAACGCTTCGACCGCTTCACGCTCGAACAAGTCGCGGGTGATTTGCTTCCGGATTCAAACACCGAAGCCAAAGTCGGCTCCGCGTTCAATCGATTATTGCTTTCGACCGAAGAAGGCGGCGCTCAACCGAAGGACTACGAATCGCGCATGCTGACCGACCGCGTCCGCGCAGTTGGAGCGGCGTGGATGGGGCAGACGACCGGATGCTGTCAGTGCCATGATCACAAATTCGATCCGATCTCGCAGCGCGATTTTTATGCGCTCGGTGCCTTCTTCGCGGACATCAAAGAACCGATCCTCGGACGTCGTGAAGATGGCATGGTCGTGCTCGATGCGGAACAGCAAAAGAAGTCGGACGGAATAGACGCGCGGTTGACGGAGCTTCGCGCTGAATTCAATAAACCGCGCCCGGAACTCGCAGTCGCTCAAGCGGAGTGGGAGAAAGCAGCAGAGCACGCCATTACGGACAGCACGGGTTGGGATGTCTTGAAGCCTGTCACGGCCAAAAGTGGTAAGACGAACATCAAACTCAAGAGCGACGCGGACGGCATTGTTCGAGCGGAGATCGACGAAAAACGCAACGCGCGCAAACAGAATGATGGCACCGAAAATTATACGGTCACGGTCAAGCTTCCGAAAAAAGGCGTGACGGGTTTCCGCATCGACGCGCTGAAAGAGAAGGCGACGCACATCGGATTCGCGGGCAACGGCAATTTCGTTCTGAGCGAAGTCAGTATTTCGGATCTGCAAAAAGCGCCTGTGAAAATCGCCCACGCCAGCGCGACGTATGAGCAGGAGACACTTAATGCGTCAAAAGCCATCGATGGAATTCTGGATCAAAAAGCCAATGGCTGGAGCGTGCTCGGCGGCAACGGGACGGACCAATCGCTGTACCTTGAATTGACCGAAGCGACCGCCGCGCCGGACGCGACATTCACGTTCCTGCTCACATTTAATGCCGGCGATAATCAAGCGATTCGCAACCTGCGCATCAGCGCCACAACCGCCGCCGCACCGATCCGAGCGCCCGCAACGGCTCTCCCGGCCAAAGATGTGATTGCAGTTTTGAAGGTCGCAAAAGAGAAGCGCAACGCGGCGCAGCAGACGACGCTCGCGAACGCATTCAAGCAGATCACTCCGACGCTCAATGATCTGCGCACGAAGATTTCAGTCGCTGAAAAAGAGCGCACGGATTTCGACAAATCAGCTCCGAAATGTTTGGTCACGATCAGCACTCCGCAGAAACGCACCGTCAAGATTTTGGCGCGCGGAAATTGGATGGATGAAACTGGGGAAGTGGTGAAAGCAGCGCTGCCTCATTACTTGCCCCAGCCCAAAATCGAAGGCCGTGAGGCGACGCGCTTGGACCTTGCTCAATGGCTGGTTTCAAAAGAAAATCCGCTCACCGCCCGGACTGTGATGAATCGCATGTGGAAGCAATTCTTTGGAATGGGATTGAGTAAAGTTCTCGACGATCTCGGAGCTCAAGGCGAACCGCCGGTGAACCCCGCGTTGCTCGATTGGCTGGCGTGCGAATTCGTCGACAGCGGTTGGGATTTCAAGCATATGGTTCGGACGGTCGTCTCCAGCCGGACGTACAAACAGGTTTCGACGGCGAGCAAGGACCTTGTCTTGGCTGATCCGTACAACCGCGAACTTGCGCGACAGAGCCGTTTCCGCATCGACGCCGAATTGGTCCGCGACAACGCGCTGGCCGTCTCGGGATTACTCGTTCCGAAAATCGGCGGGCCGAGCGTCAAGCCGTATCAGCCTGAACGCTATTGGGAGAACTTGAATTTCCCGACGCGCGAGTATCAAAACGATTCCGGCGAAAGTCAATATCGCCGAGGCTTGTACACGTGGTGGCAGCGCTCGTTTTTGCATCCCAGCATGGCTGCGTTTGACGCACCCAGTCGTGAAGAATCCTGCGCAGATCGCAACCGTTCAAACATCCCGCAGCAGGCGCTTGTGTTGTTGAACGATCCGACATACGTCGAAGCCGCGCGCGCATTGGCCAGTCGGATTCTGAGCGAGTCAAAAGGCGCGACGGATGAACGCATTAAATGGGCGTTTCAGCAGGTGCTGCAGCGTGACCCAACGGCGGATGAAGCGAAGACGGTTGCCACGCTCTTTGACAAGCAGCTTGCCGATTACAACAAGGATCCGAAAGAAGCCGAGTCGCTGCTGCGCACAGGGATTGCTCCGGTGTCTGCCGCGTTGAATAAATCTGAACTCGCGGCATGGACGCATGTCGCTCGTGTGCTGTTGAACCTGCACGAAACGATTACGAGGTCGTAGGTGATGACGATTCAGTCCCCTCATACTCGCCGAGCATTCCTTGGCAATGTGTCAAAAGGGTTAGGCGCGGTGGCGCTGGCCTCGTTGTTAAAACGCTCGTCGGCTCACGCGGCGTCGAAAGGTGTTTTGCAATCGTTGCCGTTGCCGCAAAAAGCGAAGCGCGTGATTTGGCTTACGATGGCGGGTGGGCCATCGCAGTTGGAATTGATTGATAATAAACCGAAGCTAGCCGAGATGAATGGCAAGCCGATGCCTGAGAGTTTCACGAAGGGGCAGCAGCTCGCGCAGCTTCAAGGACAGAAATTGATCTGTCAGGGACCGCAGTTTAAGTTCGAAAAGTTCGGCAAGAATCAGACTGAATTGTCGTCGCTGCTGCCGCATATTGGATCGGTCGTCGACGATATTTGCATTGTCAAATCGATGACGACGGACGCAATTAATCACGATCCCGCGCACATGTTTATGAACACCGGTTCGCAGATCGCCGGGCGGCCGAGCATGGGGTCGTGGATCACGTATGGATTGGGCTGCGAGTCCGAAAATTTGCCGGGATTTGTAGTGTTGGTTTCGACCGGAGCTGGCCGTTCGCCTCAGCCCATCGCGGCGCGGCAATGGAGTAGTGGATTTTTGCCGAGCCGCCATCAGGGCGTGCAGCTCCGCGCAAAAGGTGATCCGGTTTTGTATCTCAACAATCCCAATGGCGTCACCCGTGCGCAGCAAGGGTGCGATGTCACGTGCATTAACGCGTTGAATAAGCAGCACGACGCGCTTGTGGACGATCCTGAAATTGCGACACGCATCGCTCAATATGAGATGGCGTTTCAGATGCAGGAGAGCGTCCCGGAATTGATGGATATTCGCAACGAAGGCGCGAAGACACTGGACCTGTATGGTTGCCAGCCGGGCGATGGAACGTTCGCATCGAACTGCCTGCTTGCGCGGCGGCTTGCTGAACGAGGTACGCGTTTCATTCAGTTGTATCATCGCGATTGGGATCATCACAGTTTGCTGCGCGAAGAGTTGCCCATGCGCGCGAAGGAGATTGATCAGGCGTGCGCGGGGTTGATCACGGATTTGAAGCAGCGCGGGTTGTTTGATGACACGTTGATTGTTTGGAGTGGCGAGTTCGGACGGACGCCGATGAAGCAGGGCGACAAGGGTCCGGCGGGGCGCGATCATCACAACAAAGCGATGTCGATTTGGCTCGCCGGGGCGGGCGTGAAGCGTGGTTTGGTGTATGGCTCGACGGATGAATTGGGCTACGCTGCGGAGCAAAACGTTGTGACGGTGCATGATCTTCACGCGACGATGCTGCATCAATTGGGCATCCAGCACGACGCATTTTCATTTAAATTTCAAGGCCTCGACGCCAAGCTCAGCGGCGTGGAAGGTGCGAAAGTGATCAGCGGAATTTTGGCGTAATCAAGGCGACCATGACTATGAAAAATACGACATACAATTCACCGACCCGCCGCGCGTTTCTTGGCAAGACGTCGCAAGGACTTGGCGCACTGGCGCTCGCGTCATTGTTGAAGCCATCGATATCCCGGGCGGATTCGGTAAAGGGCGTGATCAATCCGTTGCCGTTGCCGCAGAAAGCGAAGCGCGTGATCTGGCTCACGATGGCGGGCGGGCCATCGCATTTGGAAACGTTTGATCCGAAGCCTAAGTTGGGTGAAATGAATGGCAAGCCGATGCCTGAAAGTTTCACCAAAGGCCAGCAGCTCGCGCAGCTTCAAGGCCAGAAATTGAACTGCTTTGGGCCGCAGCACCCGTTTGCAAAATATGGGAAGAACCAGACCGAAATTTGTTCGCTCTTTCCGCACATCGGATCGGTGATTGACGACATCTGTTTGATCCGTTCGATGACGACGGACGCGATCAATCACGACCCGGCGCATATGTTCATGAACACGGGTTCACAGATTGCGGGACGTCCGAGTATGGGCTCGTGGGTGACGTATGGTCTCGGCACCGAAGCGGCGAATTTGCCGGGATTCGTGGTGCTGACTTCACTGGGAAAAGGCGGACAGAATCAGCCGATTGCGGCGCGGCAATGGAGCTGTGGATTTTTGCCAAGCAAGTACCAGGGCGTACAGCTTCGCGCGAAGGGCGATCCTGTGTTGTATTTGACGAACCCGGTCGGTGTGTCGCGAGATCGGCAAGGCAGCGATGTGGCCGCGATCAACGCGTTGAACAAACAGCACGACGCGCTGGTGGATGATCCGGAAGTGGCGACGCGCATTGCTCAATATGAGATGGCGTTTCAGATGCAGGCGAGCGTCCCGGAATTGATGGACGTGAAGGGCGAGAATGCGAAGACGCTGGAGTTGTATGGTTGCCAGCCGGGCGACGGATCGTTCGCATCAAATTGCTTGCTCGCTCGCCGATTGGCCGAGCGCGGGGTGCGGTTCATTCAGCTGTATCATAAAGATTGGGACCATCACGGCGGGGTGAAGGATGGCATTGCATTGAAGGCGGGAGAAATCGACCGCGCGTGTATGGCGCTGATCACGGATTTGAAGCAGCGCGGGATGTTGCAGGACACGCTGATCGTGTGGGCTGGGGAATTCGGGCGGACGCCAATGTCACAGGGCGGCAGCGGCCGCGACCACCATAATAAAGCGATGTCCGTCTGGCTTTCGGGCGCGGGTATCCAAGGCGGCATGGTCCACGGCGCGACGGACGAACTGGGCTACGCGGCCATCGACAAAATCACTACGGTTCACGATCTTCACGCGACGATGCTGCACCAACTCGGCGTGGATCACGATGCGTTCTCGTATAAATTCCAGGGCCTCAACGCGAAGTTGAGCGGGGTCGAAGGCGCGAAGGTGATTAAGGACATTTTGGTTTAGTTTTCATTTCGCTTGAGAAGCGCAATTGAAAATCGAGTCATTAAGCGTACCCTTCGTGTGCCATGGTTATCATTCATCAGTTCATCACCGAACCTCAAGTCTGTGCCTATCTGCCCAATCGTGTTGCCGAGTTGGAGTACACGGTTGCGCCTGTCATGGAAGGAATCGAGTACGAGGAGTTGATGAACCTGGGGTGCAGGAAGTTTGGGATTGCTTTTTTTCGTCCGGTTTGCAACGCGTGTACGATGTGTCGGCCCATTCGGTTTTCACTCGAAGAATTCAAGCCGGATCGGTCGCAGCGGCGGGCGTTGAAGAAGAATGAGGATTTGGAAGTGCGGTTTGGAGTGCCGATGTGCGATCAGCAGCGGATTGATCTGTTTCGACGTTACCATTATTCGCAGTCTGAAATCAAGCACTGGCCGTTTCATGTCGAGTCGGTTGAAGAGTATGAATTCAGTTTTGTTCGGAATCAAATTTCGACGACTGAGATTTCGATTTGGCAGGACGGGGTGCTGCGCGGCGTGTTGATTACGGAGAACACGCCGAATGTTGTTTCCGCTGTGTACCATTATCACGATCCGGATTTGCGTGACCGAAGTCTTGGGACGTTTCTGATTTTGAAGTGCGCTGAATACGCTCGGATGAAGGGCAAGCGGTGGGTGTATTTGGGATACTACATTCAGGGCTGCTCGAGCATGGAATACAAAACGCGCTACAAACCGAGTGAGGTATTGAGCACTGGCGGTGGGTGGCAGCGGCTGGACTAAACAGATTTTCTCGCAGAGGCGCAGAGAACAGCGAAAGTGGGGCACGGGTTATGGCGAGAGTTCGGTTGCCTGCGGTGCTTGCGGATTGGGCTGGGCAGCGGGAATTAGAGGTTGACGCTGCGACGGTGTTGGACGCGATCAAGGCGCTGGACACGTTGCGGCTAGGGCTAGCTGATCGTATTTGTACGGAGTTGAATGAGCCGCGCAAGCATGTGTTGATTTACGTGGACGATACGGAAGTTCGACTGCTGGACGGTATGCAGACGCGCTTGAACGGTGGCGAGACGATTTATGTGGTGCCGTCGGTGACGGGCGGGTAAAAGTAGTCCATAAAAAATGCGGACATAAAGTCCGCATTCGATACGAAACTGGATAAGTCCCCGGACAGCCTTTCAGCCGGGAACGCAGATACTGACGCAGTGCTACTTGGCTTCAGGTGCGGCAGGAGCGGCGGGCTTGACGCCGGTCTTGTGCGGCTGCAAGCGGTACGCTTCGCTCTGGAGCTTGCGCTGGGCACGCTTCACGCGCTTGACGGCGCTGCGAATCTTGGGATCCTGGCGGTTGACTTTACCGTCTTTGGTGGCAGCGGCTTTGCGCGTGGCCAACTTGGCTTTGCGGTCATCAATCGTCTTCTTGATCGCGATGACTGTTTTGGCTTCCGCCGGGGGCTTCGGGTGCGGCTTCTTTACTTTTGACTTCGCCATGTGACTTTACAAACCTTTCAAAAAACAACGGCTGAATTGAAAATCAGAGGGGCTAATCTACTCGCGTCCAAGAAAAATTCAACATGAAGATTGAATAAAAATGAAAAGAAAAGTTATTCGGGGTTCGAGATGCGGAATGCTTCGAGCATCAGCTCGACATTCGTTTCGCCCCGGAATGTGTTGATTTGTGGTCGGAAGGCAAGGTCGAGCGTGCGGCGCTGAGTGCAGTCGCAGAGCGTATTAAAATGCTCGGCGTAATTGAACGCGATCACCCGGCGTGAAGCGGTGCCTTGACGCGCGAAGAATTGGACGTGCTTTTCGTCGCGGCCCATCAAGCGGGGCGGGGCGGGGAGTTCGGCTCCGCAGACGGCCAGCGTCGGGCGCGGGTTGCCCATGCCGCACGGTTCGAAGAGTTCCATTTCGGTGCAGAGTTTCGGCGTCAATTGCGCCATGTCGATTTGTGAGTCGAGATGAATGCGCGGAACCAGATCGTCTTCGCCGAGTCGTTCAAAGACGGAGGCTTCGAATTGTGTTCGGAACGCATCGATATGTTCGGCTCGGATCGTCAGGCCTGCGGCAGCTGCGTGGCCACCGAATGTCACGAGGTGTTCGGAGGCGTGATGCATGGCTTCGTGAAGATTGAAATTCTTGATCGAGCGCCCGGAGCCGTGCGCGACGCCGGTGTCCTTGTTGATCGCAAGCAGCAGAGCCGGGCGATAAAATTCTTCGACGATGCGTGACGCTGCGATGCCGATGACGCCTTGGTGCCAGGTGTCTGAGGCGAGGACGAAGCCCCGGCAATGTGGGCGAGCGGCGAGTGTCGATTGCGCTTGGGCGCGCGCGTCGGCGATGATGCCTTCCTCGATTTTCTGGCGCTCGGAATTGAAGGCTTCGAGTTTCTGCGCGAGTTCGGTGGCTCGCGCGGGGGAGGCGGTCATCAGGAGTTCGAGTGCGTCCGTTGCGCTGCCGCAGCGACCGGCGGCGTTGATGCGCGGTCCGAGTCTGAAGCCCACGTCGCCGGGCGAGATCGATGTTTTTTCTTTCGCGGCTTTATCGGTGGGATCGGGCAGCAGGCGCGAGATTTCGAGGAGTGCGCGGAGGCCCGGTTGCTTCGTCATCAACAATAATTTCAAACCGTGATGGACGAGGACCCGGTTTTCATCGACGAGCGGGACGACGTCGGCGACAGTGCCGATGGCTGCGAGCGCCATGGCTTCAATCAGAAATGTCCGGAACTCCGGCGCTACCATTTTGTTTTGAGAATAATGGACCGCGAGCGCCCAGACCAATTTGAACGTCACGCCTGCGCCGCACAATTCAGAGAACGGATACGCATTGCCGGCGTCGGTGCGTTTGGGATTAATCACGGCGATGGCTCGCGGCAGGACGTCGCCGGGAAGATGGTGATCGACGACGATGCAGTCCACGCCTGCGGCGTTGAGCGCGTCGATGGCGTCGACGGCAGAGATGCCGTTGTCGAGCGTGATGAGCAGCGCCGGGTTTTTCGCGAGGATGTCTTTCACGGCTTGAGCGGCGAGACCGTAGCCGTTTTTGCGCTCGGGGACCATCGCGTCACAGGTCACGCGTGTTTGAGGCCGGGAGCTTAAGAATTCGAAGAAGCGGGCGAGCAGTGCGGTGGCGGTGACGCCGTCGGCGTCGTAGTCTCCGAACAACACGATGCGCTGCTTTTTTTCGACGGCTTCGGCGATCCGGGCGACGGCTTTGGCGATGTCGGGAAGTGTTGCCGGATCGTGAAGAAGGTCCATGCGCCGGGACAAAAAGGCTTCGGCGCGTTCGGGCGTCGCGAAGCCTCGGCGGTGCAAAATGCGTGCGGAGATGTCGGAGATTTTCAAGCCGTCAGACAGCGCGCGAATTTCCGCCTCGTCGCTCGAACGCGGTGCGAACACCCAGCGTCGCTGGGCGGTGGAATGTCGGGCCATGAGATGGGGTCCTTGGTTAGGCCGCGTGTTAAATGATCTTCTTCGGCTTCTTCGTTTTGAAATTCTTTTCGATCTCTTCAGCGCAGGCGGACAGATTGAAAATCACGCCTTCGAAGGCGTCGAGTGTCAAGCCGCCGATGAAGATAGCCATCGACAATTCGTAGCGTTTATCGACCGAGCAGACGGCGACGCAATGATCCCAGCAAATTTGCAACGTGGACTGGAAGATTTCGATGGCTTCGTCAAACGGGGCTTCGGGCATTTCGCACGTGCGGGTCGTGACGCAGACGAGGTCGTTGTTTTCATCGACCCAGGCGAGGGCGTCGAACGGGCGTCCGGTGACGCTGAAGAGCACGCGCGCTTTTTCGGCCACCTGGATGCTGGCGGCTGGTTGTTCCAGGGCGCGACAGTAGTCGGTGATTTTTTCCAGGAAGTAGCGTCGTTCGAGTTCGTAGTCCATGTTGGCAACAGAATAAACGCATGACGCGTTTGGTGCAAGCGAGCGAGCGGGAACGGCGTTCAGCTTTACAATGATGCTTGAATTTTGATGTGTAATTATCCCAAAGGGATTGCAGCCATTAGCCGGTGGTTGAGGCGGAAAGCCGATACCACCGGAATCGTTACGTAAGCAATTTCATCCCGGAGGGATGACAGATGGTTTCGATCCGGGATGCTGTCATCCCTCCGGGATGTTAGTTCATTTGGAATTCATATCCGGTGGTATCGCGCTTTGCGCTCAACCACCGGCTAATGGCTTGAACCTCTCCGAGGTAAAAACGTTACGGCGCAGACTTGAAATCGGACGCCGTCACGTTCGAATCTGTGAGCGTGATCTCTTGAGTTGCCGGAGTGAACGTGATGCCGGGTTTGGTCGCTGTCAGCGTTCGTGTGCCGGGAACGAGCGATGGGATTTTGTAGTTGCCGGATGCATCGGTGACGGACCAGTGCCACGGACCGCATTGGACTTTGACGCCTTCCAACGGCTGGCCAGTGGCGGTGAGGACGCGGCCTTGGACGGTGTTTGTGCCGGGGCGATTTTTCAGGACAGAGGTGATCCAATCGCGCATGTCGCGGCGTGTGGGCGAATCGGCTTCGAGCCACGTGTCCGCATGGCCGACTCCTTTTAGTTCGCGCTGCGTGACCGGGAATTTCAAATCGGTGAGGAACGTGACGCCTTTGAGGCTCTCGGGTTTTCCGTTGTCGTCGCTGCCGTAGGTGATGAACGTGGGACGGCCTTTGATGCGAGCGAGGCGTTCGCGCGAACCGGGGACCGTGAAGCGTCCGCCGTCGATGTGGCTGTGCGGAATGAAGCCGAGCCAGATGTCGGCGATGGAGTCGTCGCGCAGTCCGATGTAGCCGCAGGCGATGGCTCCACGTGAGAATCCGGTGATGAAGATGGCGTTGGGATCGCCTCCGAATTGTTCGCAGATACGCTTGAGATTCGTGACGCAATACGTGACCGTTGCGGTTTCGCTGCCCCACCATTGAATCTGGTTCTCTTTCTTTTCTGTATTCACATACGGCATGACCACCCAGATGAAATCCTGTCCGGCGGAGAGCCAGTAGCCCATGCGGCAGTCGTCCACTTTGCCGGAGACGTTGCCTTGCGGGTATTTGTTCGGCGCGTATTCGACGATGACAGGATACGTCTTTCCGGGCTGCCAATTTCGGGGCAGATAGAGGCCGTGATACACATTTGTGTCACGGTATTCGTCGGCGGTTTGCTTGACGAATTTTCCGGCGGCGGGTGTGTCGTCGGTGAAGGGCGGACGCGGAGATTCGGTCTCTTGTGCGTTAATCAATGACGCGGTTGTCAGGATAATGTGTAGGAATAATATGCGGAGAAGGATCGTATTCATAAGTCGGGGCCTCCATATTAGTGGGAATGTTGAGAGTGAGTACACTGGGTTGGGCGACCGGTGGTGATGATTTTATAGACTGATGATTGTACCACTTTTCACGACATGTTTACATGGAACTGGACGATATAGATGCGTCGCTGTCTCGTTTTGGCGCAGCTGGAATTTTTTTCGGAGAGTGTCGTCATGTCCTTTATTCATACACAAATTAAAACGGGCCGACTGTTGTCCGCTCTGCTGATGCT
>JBAXUS010000131.1:0-17215 GCA_037129555.1 Planctomycetota bacterium | reverse complement strand
TCCTTTTTCGTCCAGCACGCGGGAAAATGTGCGCATGTACGAACGCGATGGGAGCTCTTCTTCGACGACAAATTTTAGCCCGCGCTTTGTGATGTGGTCTTGCAGTTGTTCGGCCGTATCGCGCAGATAGCTGTCCATTTCGTTGGTAAACGCACTGACTAAGGCATAGTACGAAATCACAGCGATCATCAGGATCATCATGAACGCAGCGAATGAATACCACGCTGTCAAACGCCACACCAGACTGCTGAAGATTCGGTTCTGAATTGCCATGGATTGCTCCAACTATGTGAACTTATTGTGTCCCATCTATCGTACTCAAGCTGGCGCGGTGTACACACTCGATACGTTGCGAATTTCAGAAATTACATCGCTAGGATTGGATATGAAAACACGTCTCCCACTTGCATTGTTTGTACTCATCACAGCCGGAATTCTTTGTGCGGAAGACGCACCGGTCAAACTGCTGGAACCCAAACCGCTGACGCCCGGGCACAAAGTGGTTACGCTTTTTCCAAATGGACATCCAGCCCTTAAAGCTCTGAAGGATTTCGACAAAGATGAAATCTTCAACACAAATAAGGCTGGTGACCGCATCAATTCTGTCGTCAACATTCACAACCCGTCGATTGAACTGTACCTCGCTCCGCCCGATAAGGCCAACGGGATGTCTGTTATCGTTGCGGCTGGCGGCGGAAATAATACATGCAATGTTGGCGGAGAGGGTGTCGATATTGCGACGTGGTTCAATGCACAGGGTGTATCGTGTTTTGTACATCGTTACCGCTTGAAGCCGTATTCTTCCGCAATCGACGCGCTGGCCGACTCGCAACGCGCTGTTCGCATGGTCCGGGCGAACGCGAAAGAGTGGAACATCGATCCCAACAAAATCGGTCACATGGGATTTTCGGCGGGCGGCGAACAGACGGCGCGCATTGGGCTGACATTTGATGCTGGAAATCCGAACGCTGCGGACCCGGTTGAGCGCGTCAGTTCGCGCCCGGATTGGCTAGTTCTGGTCTATCCCGGTTGGGTACCCGGAACGCTGGATTTGACCAAAATCCCAGCCAATCCGCCTCCGACTTTTCTCGTTTGCGCCGGGACAGGCGATGTATTTCACGCCAAGCAAACCGTCGAGTTTTACAACGCATATTTCGAAGTTGGCAAATCGATAAAACCCAAGCCTCTCAATATTGAATTGCACATTTATGGCTCGGGGATTCATGCCGGGGCGATCTCGTCACGAAAAGGAATTCCGTTCGGCACGTGGCACCAACGCCTATTGGATTGGGCGATTGATCTTCAATTGATGCCCGCGCCGTAATGCAGATGTTGGGCTTTAGCCACATCATTTTATATAGGCACTTTTAACGTACTCGAGCGCCCCCGTTGAATCCGTGAGCGTGAACTCCAATTGTCGATCCTCGACGTCTTTCAAAATCGAAGCGAACAGCGGGCCGGGTTTTAGCCCCAACGCGATCAGGTTCGCGCCCGTGATCAGAGGGGCGGGGCGCAATGTCTCCGGGGTTTGGTGCGTCAATTCCTCCGAACAAAACGCGTGTGCACTTAAGTCGCCGTGACTGGCGAGACAGTCGAGTTTGTGCAGCGCGAGGTGGTCTTCGAAATGTGGCTGCCGCAAAAAACGTTTCAACGTAGACGGGCGCATGTTTGATGCGTCTTTGAATGTCATGTGTTGATGCACCAGCGTGACGACGCGGTCGATCATCTCGCGCGGATATTTGAGGCGCTCCATGATGTCTTCGGTCATGCGCGCACCAACATGTTCATGCTCGTTGAAGCGGATGCGGTCTGTGATGGTGAATGTCTGCGGTTTTCCGACGTCGTGAAACAAAGCTCCCAGCGCGAGCGCGAGCGGGGCGTTTTCGAGTTGCTCAAGAAGCATGAGCGTATGCGTCCACACGTCCCCTTCAGGGTGAAATTGCGGCGGCTGCTGAACGCCTGCCAGCGAATCGATCTCAGGCAGAATGTGTTTAAGAAGTCCGGCCTTCTTGAGTAATTCAAACGCAAACTTTGGGTTGGGACCGGTGAGCATTTGATTGAGCTCGTCGCGAATGCGTTCAGCGCTGACGGTCACGATATTGGGAGCGCATTCTTTAATCGCTCCAAACGTGTGAGCGTCGATGTCGAAATCCATACGAGCAGCAAAACGAATGGCGCGGAGCAGGCGCAGATGGTCTTCAGCGAAACGCTTTTTTGGATCGCCGATCGCGCGGATGAGTTTTCGTTCGAGGTCTTCGCGCCCACCGACATAATCGAGCACTTCGTTCTTGAGTGGATCGAAGAGCAGTCCATTGATCGTAAAATCGCGGCGCTTCACGTCCTCGACTTCATTGGTGAACGTGACGCTGTCCGGACGGCGTTCGTCGGTATAGGCTCCATCGATACGGAACGTTGCGACTTCGACGCAGAGCGGATCGGCACCTCGTCCCAGGACGCGGACGACTCCGAACGCGACGCCGACCGGGACCGTGCGTGGAAATATCGCCATCACTTCTTTCGGCGTGGCCGAGGTGGCGACATCATAGTCTTTCGGTGCTTTGCCACGCAACGTGTCGCGGACACAACCGCCCGCGAAGACCGCGCGGTGTCCGCGTTCGGCGAGCTTGGATACGACCTCGGTGGCAAATGTTTTGAGCGCTGATTCGTCCATGAGTTACTCTTCTTCTTCCATCGCCGGAATCGCCTGGTAGCGGCACGCGTAACGCGCGGAACAATACAAGCCGGAGCAGTCCAGCGGCTGCACAGGAAATCGGCCACTGAGCACACCGGACACATGTGCACGCGCCAGATCGTACAATGCGCCGCTGCCTTCCGGTGCGGATGAATTCAAAAACTCACGCAGATTTCCAAGCGGCCATTCTTTCACTTCAACCAGGCGTGCGCGGTCGCCGTGGCTGCTGAACGGGGTGTCGCGCAGCGAATAATAACCCGCTCGCGAATCGTTCCAGACGCTGTCGAAATCAACGGCAATATCGCGTTCCGCGCGAAGCGTGTGCAAATAGTCCACTGCGGCGGCGACGTAAATTGGAAGTTGCGCGGAGAGTAGCGACGAGAGTCCGTCTATTTTTGTTTTGGCCGCGTAACGGTGTCCGCGTCCCAATTTATAATCAATCACACGCACAGCGACGATGGTGTCGCAACCGTCGCGCAGTTCCGTTTTAAAATCAAGTCGGTCCATGCGCCCTTTAATACGCAGCGCCATGGCTGCGCCGGGATGCAGCGCAACTTTTAATTCAGTGCCGCCACTAACGGCCTCCGGGCCAAAATCGAATTCAACGTGCGCGGGATAGAAGCCGTCAGTCTCCTGTAATTCGCAGTCGAGCCACGAGCCAAGAACCGTGCGGACGCGTTCGTCCTGCAATTTCCAAAAGCCCGGATGACCGATGAATTTCTCGGATGACGTTTTAAACAATTCTTCGCCTGCGAAAAAAAGCAGCCGATTCAAATACGCCGCACGCATGCGTTTGTCGAGCCGTGCTGTCAAAGCCCCAGCCTGCGCCGCGTGTTCCAATTCCTCCTTGTAAAATCGATTCAGAACCGCGTGCCACAAATCGCCGATATCGAGGGGTGAGGCCTCGTCACCGGGCTCTTCAGATGTTTGAAACCGACATGCGCGTTCCAATAGAAATTGAAACGGACACGCTGCAAGTTTTTCCAAATCACTCGGTCCCAGCATCGGGTCGCCGATGCCGCCTGGCGCGAGGCGCTTGGCGATTTCAGTTTCGAGCGCGGCGAACTCCGCGCTGTGTCCGGGCACAGTTGTTGCGGCCATGGCTGAGACAACACCATCGTAAATACTCGCGGCCGTCTTGGCGCGACCGTCGCCCACACCTTTTTCGTTCTGCGCACTGGCGACGGATTGGTCAAGGAAAAAGTGATACCGCGCGCGTTCCACGGCGGCGAATCGAGCCAGCGATTTCAGTCGCGGTACTGAAGCGTAGGCGTCCAGCGCGGCAGTACTTTCGTTGAATGGCGACGCGAGAATCAAGTCAATTCCCACGCCGCCGCCGAGAACCCATGCCGCGCGCAATTCGGATTCCTCGGGCGTGATGCAATCGGACAAAACGGGTGCTGGATGAATCGGCGCACTTTTTTCAATAGGCGTGTGAAATACGTCCCAAAATTCGGAGGCTCCGATTGCGCCGCCATCGAAGCCGCGTTCGGAACGCGTGAGCAGCACGTCAGTCTCCGCGCAGGCGATCGCTCCGTTGAACAGCGCACGTTCTTCCTCTTCGATTTCATGGCTTAAACGCGGCGCGAGATGAGCGACCGTTTCGCGGTCGTTCACGCGCGACGCGAGGGCTTTGCGGAGAGCATGTTCCGCGCCTTGTCCGAGCAACGGATCGCTGCCCGGTCGGGCGGGGCAGAGGCCTTCCGCCATGCCGCCGATGACGACCCGTTTGAAACGCAGTCCGCGCGCGTCGAAAAAATTCAGAACGTGTACGCCGCCGCGTTCGAGTCCGTCGGCGCGGATGGATTGCTCCTGCATCGCCGCGTTCACTAGCTCTGAAAATGTTGCGAGTGATATTTTTTCTGTGGTCGCGTTGGGAATGCCCTCAACGCTTTTCAGTGCAGCTTCAAGTGTTCCAATGGCGAGGCGTTCTTTGAGTGGTGTGGTGCCTGCAGCTCCAGGCGCAAGGGTCGCCGCGCTCAAGCCACTTACGTCGAAAAACGCGCGCCATGCCTGGACGTGAGCGTGGGCGCTGCGGTCTCCGCGCATCGAATTCAAACGTTCGATAATTGTGACTAGCGCTGTGGCGAGGTATCCGCGTTTGTTCGATTTTCCTGCGGATATGAACCGCTTGAGCTTGGACGACCACATCTCCACCGGATTCGCGTCGGCATCATCCCGCGCACGATCAATGCCGACTTCTAATGCTAGGGCGCGGAGAGCGTCGGGATCGATGATCGTTTTCGGTGTATTGGCAAGCGCCCCAACATTCACGGGACCCGCGCATAAGAATCGGAAAACGCTGCGCCGGTCGAGTCCTTCAACACAGGCATCCATCGCGCTGAGCGCCACGCGCACGAGCGGCTGAAATGACGCCGGCTCACCGCGCCGTTCGTAAAATGGAACACCGAGGCGTTTGAAGACGTCGTGGATCGATTGACTGTACTGCCCCAAATCGCGAAACATGATGGCGATGTCGGACGGCGCGATTTTTTCATCCGTGATCCAGCGTCGAACGCGCCGCCCGATTTCGTAGACTTCCGCATAGGGGCTGGTCGCTTCCATGCGCGTGATGGTTGAAGTGGCTTGCTCACTCAGATTCGACGCTATAAAACGCGCGCCTCCGAACGTTTTGATCAAACCCGAAAATGCGGTGCGTTGTTCGTCGGATGAAAAAATGGGCGAGCGAACGATCACGTCGTGTTTTAGACGGAGCAACTTTGTGACGATTCGAAATTGAACGTAAGCGAGTTTGTGGAAGCCTGACAATTCAACGGACTCGCCTGATTTTAAGAGGCGCTGCGGAATGCGTTCGCAGGCTTCCAGTCGGCGCAACAGGCTGCGCTCGCTCGATTCTCGGTCGGTCCAATCCTTGCCGAGTTGACGTTCGTAGAGTTCGAAGAGCCGGGCGAGTCGCTGGGTGATGCCTCCGACGCGGGCGGTTTGGGGCGCGGTTTCGAGTTCGCTGGCGGCTTTGAGAATGTCGTCCGGGCGCAAACTCGCTGCCTTCCACGACGCGATCAGAGCGCCCGCTGATTTCAATGCGCGCTCGGATCCGGCAACGCGTTCGAGTTGTTCGGGGTCCTGGCGAACGGCCTGGGCGAACAACGCGAAACGGCCGACGCCGCGCGCCTCGCGTCGGGGTTTTGCATCGGCGTCACCGAACGGGAGCAAGCGGTCCAAATCGGCGCTGAACTCGCTGAACGTGCTGTGGCCCTGCGTCCACGCTGCGTCGGGCAATTTAGTGAGCGCGGCATCCCGGGCCATATTAGAGGGGTACAAAATCATTTTAGTAGTCCCAGGGCGATCTCAAGCGTCTTGTTTTAGCACCAGATCTCGACAGGCTTGTATTTGAATTGTAATTGCAACGCGAAAAAAACCACGCGCTGAATTCCGGAGGCGCACTCTGCGTGTGTTAAGGCTTGATGTGTTTCTCGTATGAGCTTGCGTTCGGACGTTGCGTGAATGAGAATGTTTGGCACGAGTGTATTTTGAGAATCGCGTATGTTGAATCGTTCATCCATAGTCACCGCCTCGCCGCAGATTCTTCTGCCCGTTGATTTCACAATTGAAGGGCGTGAAATTGATGTGCCGCTGCTGCGCGAATTGGCGCTCGGACGCAAGCGCTCGTCTGAAATTCAATTGCTGCTTGATGGTGAACTCGAACACAACGCCCACAAATCGTCAGTCGTCAATAACGGTCAAATGCTGGCGCTGTTGCTTGCGGATGTCTCCGTCCCGGAGCAAAAAGCCGCCGCGACATTCAAGCATGTCATCGCGCATCGGAACCGGTTGAGCGCGGAGTTGCGGCGTCCTGTCGGTGTCAAAACGGCTGCGATGGACTATCTCGAAAACGTTGAGCGCGCGTTGAAAATCAAGGACGTCGACGACTCGCTGACGTACACGCAGCTCACGCAAATGGCGTTTACGGACCAGCTCACCGGCATGGCGAATTACCGCTTTTTTTGCCAGCGTTTGCGCGAAGAAATCCGGCGTTGCGAGCGTTACGGACATCTGCTGTCACTGCTGATGGCGGACCTCGATTTCTTCAAAGCGTTCAACGACCGTCATGGGCATCCAGCAGGAAACAAGGCATTGCAGCATGTTGCGAGGTCGATGTTCGCCGAAGTTCGTGACACAGATTTACTGGCGCGGTACGGCGGTGAGGAATTCGCGCTGATCCTTCCGCATACGAGTAAATCGGAAGCGCAGAATCTGGCAGAACGCATCCGCGCGCACATCGAATCGGCACCGCTCGAATTGGACGACAAAACAAACGTGACGCTGACGATTTGTCTGGGTGTCGCGACGTTGCCCCGGGATGCGCGGAATGAGGACGATTTGCTGGAAGCGGCGGACCACGCGCTGTATCAGGCCAAACAAACGGGGCGCAATCGCGTCTGTGTTTACGCGCCGAAAACGGTCGCTCATTTTCGCTGCGAACTGCCACTTCAATCAAACGCGACGATGGTCGGTGTGGTCGGCGATTTTAATAACTGGAGCGTGGACGACGATCCAATGCAGCCGGTCGGGGAGCGAGCGTTTGCTTTGGATATTCCGCTGGCGCCCGGGCACTACCGCTATAAATACGTGCTCGATGGAAAAGAGTTTATGCCGGATTCCCGCACCACGCTGACCGAATCAGACGGGCATGGCGGGGTGAATTCGATCATGGTGATTGAGTAAAAAAAAGTAGGACGGGCTTAAAGCCCGTCCATTTTAAAGTCATAGCGCACAACCAGACGGGCTTAAAACCCGTCCTACTTTTTCGATTTCTTTTTAGCTTTCTTATCCAGCGGTCCGAGTTCCACCGTCACGCCGTCGCCATCCAGCGGGAATTCTTCCAAGAGGTCGTACATATCCTGGCGCGAGACAGCGTTCAAGCGCGCGAGCATGTCTTCGGCGGTCAACAGTTCGCGGCGGATCATCCATTGATGCATCAATTGCCGGAAGCGGCTGAACGGCGTTTCCGCGCTGAAAACGAGCGACGTGCGCGCGCGATTCTTGACACGCTGCAATTCGTCTTCTTTGATGCCCTTCTTTAACTTCACTGTTTCAGCGCGCAGAATGTCGCCGACTTTTTTGGCTTTGTCCGGATCACACGCCGCGCTCACGGCCATCAAGCCCGTGTCGGTGAAACCCCAATAGCCGCCGCCCGCATCTTCAGCCAAACCGGTGTGGCGTAGCGCCCAATGCAGACGCGAATTGCGGTCGTCGCCGAGGATCGCTCCCAGCATCGATGCGGCGGACGCACGTTTGTCACTGAGCGGAATCGTCGGCCACATGATCACAACATTTTGACGCGCCACGTCTTTCTTGACGATGGTTTTCTTGCCTTCCTGAAATCCCGGCGCGCGTGACGTGCGGTCAGCGCGAGGACCTTTGCGCGAGCCCCAGAGTTCTTCGACTTGTGCCATGAAGCGTGGCTCATCGACATTGCCGCAGGCGAAAAGCGTAATGTTGTTCGGGACGTATCGCGCGTCAAAATAGGCTTTCATTTCATCGCGTTGCAGGCGGCCGATGGAACGCGGTGTGCCAAGAATATTGCTGCTCAAGCGGTGTCCGGCGAACGCAAGTTTCATCGCTTCTTCAAACGCGACGTGATCCGGCATGTCCTGATAGCGCGCGATCTCTTCGAGGATGACTTTCTTCTCGGTCGTGAATTCGTCTTCGGGCAATTTTGAGTGCAGCATGTCGGTGAGCAATTCGAGTGCGCGGGGCGTTTCGTCGTTCAGCACCCACGCGTAGTAGCACGTCTCTTCCCAGCTCGTGAAGGCGTTGTAGCGCGCGCCCATTTGGTCGAAGTCGCGGTTGATCTCCATCCAGCCGCGTTTGTGCGTGCCCTTGAACATCATGTGTTCGAGGAAGTGCGAGACGCCATCGTACTTCGCGTCTTCGTCGCGCGCCCCGGTCTTGATCATGAAACCGACAGCGGTCGAGACGGCGGTCGGAATGTGTTCGATGATGACCGTAAAGCCGTTGTCGAATTGGTTCAGGCTGAATTGTTTGCGCATGGTTCGGAGTTCGGTTTCCAGATTCACGGTTTCAGATTCTTTCGCACACGAAGCGAATCGCCAATTATAATGGAGACTCGTGGACGCCGCACGTGTACAAAAGTAAGAAGCGTACGATAGATGAATCGCGCTCATGTCACCGAGGCCATTGTTATGAAAACCGAATCCGCCGGGATCGTCGTGTACCGCGTGTTAAGCGCTGTCATTTTAACGGTGTTGATGTCGAATGCCCACGCGGCAGATTTGCAGGCCAAGACGACGGACGGGCAGGTCATTCAGGGCGAATATCTCGGGTCCGAAAATGACATCGTGCGGTTGAAAACGTCGTATGGCGTCGTGTCGATTCCATCCAAAAATATCGTCACGCTACTGGCTGTGAATTCGCCGGACAAGGCGGCTCCGGGAACAGCGCCCGCTAAAGGCGAGGACATAAATGTTGACGCGCTGGTTTTCAAAGAACCGAAGAATGTGGTTCTGTCGTCACTGCTCGCCGCGCGCATGCCGCGCATTCCGGAGCCAGATGTACGCAGTCGGCTGGAGCTGTTTCGATGTATCCGAAATTTTGGCGACAGCTCCGACGCTTCACGGCAGCGCATTGTCCGAACGTTGTCCGGTTTTGGGTTGATGGCGTATCCCTTTATAGAAGGAGCGTACAACGGACCGAACGAATTACAGGACAAAGTCGAACTGATTCAAGCGGTGACCGGCACTCGGAAACCATACAGCGCACAGATTTTTGCGTCGGTACATGCGGCGGCGCTGAACGATATTTCGCGGGCGGCGAATGAAGCGCCGCAACTGCCGTATGAATCGCTCGCTCCGCGCAACGCCGTCACGTCGCGCGAACAGCGTCTGAAAAATCTGGCGCGTGACATACGACTCATTGAAGGCTACGCATCCGCGTCGGGCGGACCATTCAACGCGTTATTTTTAATGGGCATTTATAAATCACGTTATAGTGGAGACGCAGATGCGTTGTTGAAGAATCTGACGCTGGACCGTATTCGGCTGGCCGGAACCGCGTCAAATTTCAAAGATCCACGAAGCGGCTGGACGTCGGACGACCGTGTGCTGCTGATCGAGTTGGTATTTCCACTTTATTTCAAAGACAACGCGGATTTGAAGAGCATCGCGGAATCGTTTTTGAAAAACTTGATCCCGGATCACCATCCAGAATGGGACGCACCACAAGCAGAGTGGTTTCAGTGGTGGAGCAAGCAGCGCAGCCAGATTTTGAAAGCAAAATAGGTGTTTCCGGTGCGATTTCTTAAAAAGTATTGAGTTCTGAACGATATTTTTCTGAATTTCGTGCTATTTTCTTCTTGATATTAGGACGATGTTATATATATTAGGGTATTCAATCTCAATTACGTCATCTTTTTATCAAGCGAAAGTGAGTAAAAGAGGGTTGACCGCGAAAGAAACGAAATCAACGAAATGATGGAGTTCATTGTTTTTCATTTTCGCCGATTTCGTTCTTTTTGTGACTACATTAATTGGACACCTTGTTGATTCGAAACGCAACCACTAAGAGGTAGAGAGACATGGCCGCAAAACCCGGAAAAGAAGATAAATCAACCGCTCGTCAACTGAAGGAAGTTGACGTTGAGAAGCAGCGCAAGCAAGAGGCGTTGAAGCGCGCAGTGGATATGATTGAGAAGAACTTCGGTTCCGGCTCGATCCAGACACTGACGTACGATGGGTCGCGGCACATTCCATCAATATCTACCGGCTCATTGGCCATTGATATGGCGTTGGGTGTCGGCGGAATTCCGAAGGGACGCGTGGTTGAAATCTACGGACCGGAATCGAGCGGTAAAACGACGCTCGCATTGACGATTGTCGCCAACGCTCAAAAAGAAAATGGCGTGGCAGCGTACATCGACGCCGAACACGCGCTCGATCCTCAGTACATGAAAAAGTTGGGCGTGAAGCTTGATGAATTGCTCGTCAGCCAGCCCGACACCGGTGAGCAAGCACTTGAAATTTGCGAGCAACTTGTGCGCTCGGCGGCGGTCGATATTGTCGTGATCGATTCGGTCGCGGCGCTGGTGCCGAAAGCTGAAATCGAAGGCGAAATGGGTGATTCGCATGTCGGGTTGCAAGCACGCTTGATGTCGCAGGCGCTGCGCAAGTTGACGAGTGCGATCGCGCGTTCGAAGACGATTGTTCTGTTCATCAATCAAATCCGCGAAAAAATCGGCGTGATGTACGGCTCGCCCGAAACGACGCCCGGTGGCCGCGCACTGAAATTCTACGCGTCGGTGCGCATCGACATCCGCCGCATCGGGATGATCAAAGACGGTGAAAACGTGATCGGTTCGCAGTGCAAAGCCAAGATCGTGAAGAATAAAGTCGCGCCGCCGTTCAAGCAGGCTGAATTTGAAATCATGTACGACAAAGGCATCTCGTGGGAAGGTTCGCTGCTCGACATGGGCATTCTGTGCGGCGTCGTCGAGAAGAGCGGGTCGTGGCTGGGCTATGCAGGAAACCGCCTGGGCCAGGGACGTGAAAACGCGAAGAAATTCCTGATCGAAAACCCGATCATTTCAAAAGAAATTCACCAAAAGATCATGGCCAAGCAGGACGAGTTGGTCAATTCGGATATTTTGAAAGCTGAGCCGGAAGGGACGGAGAAGACGGCTGGAGCGGACGGCGGGGAATAAAACGTGAATACGAGCGAACCCTGTCCGGAAGGTGATGACTTTGATTCGCCATGGAAGGAAGCGATCCGGGAGTTCTTTGATCCTTTCATGGCGTTCTTTTTTTCGCGCGCTCATTCGGAAATCGATTGGGCGCGTACACCGGAGTTCCTTGATAAAGAACTTCAACAGATTACGCACGACGCGGAAGTCGGTTCGCGCATCGCCGACGTTCTGGTTAAAGTCTGGCTGACTTCTGGCGAAGAGCGCTGGGTGGCCATTCACGTCGAAGTGCAAGGCCAGAGGCGCTCCGATTTCACGGAGCGTATGTACGTCTACAATTTCAGAACGTATGACAGGCATCGTGTGCGTGTTGCAAGTTTGGCGATCATCACTGACGAAAGTAGCGCGTCGTATCTGAGTAAGTTCGAGTATGATGTCTTCGGCTGTGAAGTACGCTTTTCGTTTCCTGTCGCAATACTTGGAGAATTCCGAGCGCGCCGGGATGAGTTGGAACAGAGCAACAATCCGTTCTCAATATTCGTGCTGGCGCATCTTGAAACACAAGACACGAAAGGCGACAATGAAGCGCGATTCAAGGCGTGGCGGCGATTACTAAAAACGATTCCGAAGAGGGGACATTCAGAGGAAGTCATCAATCGACTGTTGCGACTGATTGATTGGTTGTTGCACTTGCCGAAGGCGTACCACCAGCGTATGGTCATTGCAGCAAATGAAGCACAGGAGGAATTCAAAATGCCATTTGTATCCACATTCGAACGCATGTTTCGTGAAAAAGCAATGGCCGAAGGCCGGGTCGAAGGGCTATCTGAAGGCAGGGTTGAAGGCAGGGTTGAAGGTGCAGTAATGTTTGCTCGAAGTGCGCTGCTTGATCTTTTAACGGAAGTCGCCGGGACGGTGCCGCCTCAACTCGTCGAACGAATTAACACGATTTCGGATCTGTCGAAACTGCGCATTCTGTTACGAAGTGCGGCGCACGCCAGTTCAATTAACGACTTTGAGACCAAACTCGATAATTTAAATTGAGGGTTGAAGGGTAGTAATTGTGGAGCACCAACTTCGCTGTTCTTTATTACCCTATGTGGATGCTCACCATCATGCGAAACACGCACCCATGTGTGAAATGTGAAAAACAAATTTCGGCTAGCGTGTCTGTGTGCCCATTTTGCGGATACAGTTCCAATCCTGTGACCATCAACATGTCTTCCCAGCAATCACGCCCGGAACTTACGTTCAAATATTTCCGCGGAACGTTTGCAACGTGGGATGGTTTATTTCAAGAAGCCGCAAACTTTGCAACATCAATTGGCAGAGAAAATGTTGTCAACATCTCACACTCTGCGGACAATTCCGATGGTCTCGTGACGGTGTGGTACTGGACTAATTAACGTTACGCCAGCAACTCCTTCACCACTTTTCCGTACACGTCCGTCAATCTGAAATCGCGGCCGGCGTAGCGGTATGTGAATTTTTCGTGGTCGAAGCCCATCAAGCGCATCACTGTGGCCTGCCAATCGTGGATGTGGACTTTTTTCTCGACGGCGGCAAATCCGAATTCGTCGGTGGCACCGTGAACGTATCCGCCCTTCACGCCGCCGCCAGCCATCCACATCGTGAAGCCGTGGTGATTGTGGTCGCGACCGTTGATTTTGCCGGCGTTCGATCCCGGTGTCGGCAATTCGACGACCGGCGTCCGACCGAATTCACCGCCCCAGATCACCAGCGTGTCTTCCAACATGCCGCGTTGCTTCAAATCTTTTAACAATGCGCCGATGGCTTGGTCGCATTCCTTGGCCAGTTTGCGGTGGCTCTTTTCGAGGTCATCGTGGCTGTCCCAAGGCTGCCCGGCTCCGTGCCAGACTTGAACATGCCGCACACCTTTTTCAAGCAAACGCCGCGCGATCAGAATCTGACGGGCTTGAGTACCCTCGCCGTACATCTCGCGAATCGATTGCGGTTCGCGCGAAATGTCGAACGCGTCGGCTGCGTCCATTTGCATGCGGTACGCGAGTTCATACGACTGAATGCGCGCTTCCAACTGCGCGTCTTCACCGCGTTTTTTCTGATGATCTTTATTCAACGCCATCAACAAATCGAGTTGCTCGCGCTGCTCTTTTTGCGAGGTCGTGTTGTTCTTTACATTCTCGATGAGCTTCTGAATGTCGGTGTGCTGGGAGTCGATGTAGGTGCCTTGATAAATTCCCGGCAAAAATCCGGCCTGCCAATTCTGAGACTCTTGAATCGGGTAACCGCCCGGGCACATCGAAATGAATCCCGGCAAATTCTGATTCATCGTGCCGAGGCCATACGTCAGCCACGATCCCATGCTGGGACGAACTTGCCGCGCATCGCCGCAGTTTTGAAGCAACAGCGATGGTTCGTGGTTCGGAACGTCGGCGTGCATTGAGCGGATCACGCAAATGTCGTCGATGCTCTCGGCCGTCTTCGCGAAAAGTTCGGAGACTTCGATGCCACTCTTTCCATATTTTTTGAACGAGAACGGCGAACCGAGCGCGGCTCCAGTCTTGCGCTCGGTTCGTAGATTGTCGGTCGGCAGCGGCTTGCCGTGGTATTTCGTCAACTGCGGTTTCGGATCGAACGTGTCAACGTGCGACGGGCCGCCGTTCATGAAAAGATGGATGATGCGTTTGGCTTTCGCCGGGAGCGGCGGGCTTTTGGGAGCCATCGCGCCGACGGGTCCGCTGACTGTTTTATCGCCGGCAAACACCTCGCCCGAGCGGGCCATGAGCTCCGCCAGCGCCAACGATCCCAGTCCCATCCCGCAACGTCCCAGCATGTCACGGCGCGTCAAAAACTGATCTTCGAGTCGAGGTGCGTGATTCATAAAAGGTACCGTGCTTTGAGTCAAACCGTTCGAAGTGCAACGTCCTACTGTTCTATACACGCCAACTATGGGAATGGACTACTACTTAAATATTTTTCGTATCAGGCGTTTCAAGACGCCTTCTTTTTTCTCGTGGCCGTGGTCCGAATTGCGTTCAGACGTTTTCTTGGATTCGTGCTTCACCGGCTCCGACGTGAGTTTGGCCGCAGGCTTCGAGTCGTGTTTTTTGGGCGGGGACGACTTCTTCTTTTCTGATTCTTTGCCGATCACGCCAAGCGCTTCGAGCTTCTTCTGAACCTTGGTTTTGTGTTTCACTTTCGAACCGAACGCCTTGTTTTTCGGTTCCCATTTGACCGGCACATCCATGGTTCGTTTTCGCGTCGACGCGTCATGTGATTGCGCGTGCGGCACGACCGCAGCCGGCGCAACGGGATTTTCAACACGAACAGATTCGACATGAGCTTTTGGGCTGGCTGGCTTCGGGCTTTCTTTTTTCGCCTCTTCCACAACGATGACGGGCGCAGTCGCTTTAAGTTCTTCAACTGCTTCAGGCACATCGATAGGTACATTGGATTTGGCGAAATCGACCGGCGCGTGGCCGTCGTTGAGGTTGCCCCAAATTGCGGTTGAGGCTTCTTTCTTTTCGATTTCAGGCGACGGCACGATCACGCCGAAACGCGGATCGGGCGAACCGGGTTCGCGGCGGATCGGCGGAGCGACTGTGACCTGAATGAATTTCTTGGGAGCTGGCAACGGAACGGCGAGCGTTGAGGGCTCGGCGGCAGGCGCAGCTTCAGTTGGCGTTTCGACCGGAGCCGAGACAGATGCTGGAGCGGAGGCTTGCGCTGGATCGGCAGCTTTTTGCGTTGGGATTTCAACTGCGCCGGGGCGAGCGACGACGCCGAATATGGAGCGTCGGTCGGATTCGAACGTGCGCTTGCCGAGTTTCACGCTCTGTGTCTTGATGCTTGTTTCCACTTTCGGCGCAGGCGAGGGCGTGTCCAATGCGCTTTCCATGTAGCGCAGTTTGCGCTCGATTTTGGCTTTCAGTTCGGTGTGCCCACCGAACTTGGCGCGCAGGCGGTCGGCCTGCCCGGCAGTCACCCAACTCGCGGGGACCTTGGCGTTTTCCATCGCGGCTTCTTTTGCAGCCGCGACAATTTGCCTCGGGTCCACGCGGAGCTCTTCGCCCAACGCAGAGATCTTGATGCCGCCGTTCGATTTATTCGCTTCGATTTTGACGCCCATCCGCACTGCATCCCTTCCGATGCGTCCGCTAGCGAAACCAGTCCGGTCCACTTTTGCGAATCGCTTTCCGCCCCCATTTTCGCGCATCAACTCCCGTCGCCGGGATGTAGCGCAAGTCCATTTTTGGATACAACGATTATACGTGAGTTGCGTGTCTTTTGCAGGGCAAAGCGAAAAGTTTGTGTATTATGGCGTACGCGGCGAGGTGGCCAGAGCAAGCGCGGGGTCTCGGTCGCGGCGCTATTTCTTCAGGAGTCTTTCCATGTCGAATAAAATTTCACCCGTTCGATTGATCATCGCCGGAATCGTGGCCGTCGTTGCGGACGTCGTTCAGTGGCTGTTGATCCCGGCGTTTTCGCAACTTGGTTTCATGAGTCCCGCGAACGACATTCTCGATTTTGCTGTGGCGGGATTTATGTATTGGCTGCTGGGATTCCACTGGGTGCTCTTACCGACTTTGCTCGGGGAATTGGTGCCAATTGCGAATATGATGCCGTTCTGGAGTGGGGCTGTTTTTTTCGTCGCGATAGGCAATTCCGGAGCGCCTGTCGGTGGGCCTGGACAAATTCTCGGCCCCGGATCGGTGCTCCATCCACATGTGCCGCCCCAGCCAATTTTACCTTCCGCCACGGTCGCCACTCCAGCCGCTCAGCCATCGACGGATGTGATCGATGACAAGAAACTCAACCCCTTTTTTCGTGAGATAGAACCTAAATGAAAACGACTTCAATCGATTGTTTTATGATTCTACGCCAGATTGCGTGCGCGGCTCTTGTGATCTCGTTTGCGCTGGGATGCGCGCGATCCGAAGAGGACGTGGTTCCGAAAGCCATCGAACTTATTCAGCAGGGGAAGACTGATGATGCGATCAAATTACTGACTCAAACGCTGGAGAAGGATACGAAGAATCTCGCGCTTTATAAAGTGCGTTCGCGGATTTATATGCGGCTGAATGACCATGCAAAGGCGGCTGCGGATTTAAATCAGGTCGCTGAATTGGGTGAGCTGGCGGCGTACCGTCACGCGGGGGCGGAGTACTTTTACGCGGGGAATTTTGCGGCGTCGCTCGCGGCGTTTGATGCGTGTGCAAAGCATTTTCCGAATCAGGCACCGCAGTTGTGGGAACGCGGCATCACACTGTATTACCTGAAGCGATTCGCGGATGGGCGTAAGCAATTTGAAGATCACAAAGCGGTGAATCCGCATGATGTTGAAAACGCGGCGTGGCATTTCATCTGCGCTGCGAAAGAGACGAGTGTCGAGCAGGCGCGCAAGGCATTGATTTTTATCGATACTGATCAGGACACGCGCATTCCGATGAAGCAGGTTTATTTGCTCTTTAAAGGTGATGGAAAACCTGAGGACGTGCTCGCGGCGGCCACGGCGGGCAATCCCGGCGCGGACGCGTTGAAGAACCAACTGTGTTACGCGCATCTGTATTTGGGGTTGTATTTCGAAGCGTTGGGCGAGACGAAAAAAGCGCGCGAGCATCTTGAAAAATCTGCGGTCGAATTTGGCGAAGATCATTATATGGGGCAGGTCGGGCGCGTGCATTGGGCGACGATCAAGGATGTGAAATAAAAAGGGTTCATCCGAATCCCGCTTACGCCGCCGACTGGATAAACCCTCCAGGTTGCCTATTTCATCGTCATTTTGTCCGATAGCTCTTAGAGCTACCGGACAAACCACCCGCGCCAATCTGCTTGTCCGGCGCGGCGCATCTTTGCACGGGGGTTTTATCCGATTGCTCTAA
>JBAXUS010000130.1:0-17228 GCA_037129555.1 Planctomycetota bacterium | reverse complement strand
CTGGGATCTGAACCAATACGCGCGGTACTCTGTCACGTATTATCCGAGTGCAAGCTGCATGGCAAAAGCTCCATGTGGTTTTCCCTCTCGTGAAGTATAGTCACGTTGCCGTCGAAAAACGAGTTAGATTTTCGGGAACCGGTTCACGTAAATTCGACTGACGGCGTCTGCTGGCAGTGGATTCGATAGGAGTTCGTATGACAGCCACGACTCGATCTTGCGCAAAAAAAACACTTTGCATCGCCGTGATGTTGATGTCTGCTTTTTCAGTGCGAGCTGCCAGCGCGGTTCAAGGTACTGTGCATGCTTGGGGAGATGCGGCCTATGGGCAGCTTGGTTTTGGATACGATCAACTGACGCCTCAAGTCAGTTTGGTCACGGGGGCAAACCACATCGCGGCGGGTCAAATTCATGCGCTGGCGTTAAAAGCCGATGGGACCGTCTGGGCGTGGGGGGCGAATATAAATGGACAACTGGGAAACGGCTTGACTGCCGACAGCAGTGTGCCGCAGCAAGTGAGCGCTCTTTCCGGAATCACGGCCATTGCCTGCGGCGGTTTCCACAGTCTGGCGTTGAAGAACGACGGTACCGTCTGGACGTGGGGCTTCAATTTATATGGTCAGTTGGGCAACGGGATGCAAGGTGACAGCAATGTGCCCGTTCAAGTGAGTGGTCTTTCCGGAATCACAGCGATTTCGGGCGGAGAGTACTTTAGCCTGGCGCTGAAAAATGACGGCGCCGTGTATGCTTGGGGTTTCAATGATCATGGCGAGTTGGGTAACGGCACCATTACGCTGAGCACCACGCCCGTGCAGGTCAGCGGACTCACAGGCATCACAGCTATTGCGGGCGGCGATAATCATAGTCTTGCTTTGAAAAACGATGCCACCGTTTTGGCGTGGGGCTTCAATTTTGTGGGACAATTGGGTGATAACACAATCCAAACGCGCAAGACGCCCGTGGCGATCAGCGGTCTTACGGGTGTCAAGGCCGTTGCTGCGGGACAAGGTCACAGCCTCGCGCTGAAGACCGACGGCACGGTGTTCGCATGGGGCAACAATAACGCTGGCGAGTTGGGAATCGGCACGACGGATGTGGGCAGCCGCGTTCCTGTTCAAGTCCATAATCTGACTGGCGTCGCCACGATCACGTCGGGCCAGTCGCATGTTCTCGCTCTGAAAACCGACGGCTCGATCGTGGTTTGGGGTGATGATTTTTATGGCGAGCTGGGAAATGGCACAAGCGGTCTGAGCAATCTTCCGATCCCGGTTCCGGGACTCTCCAACAACATCGTCGGCATTGCGGGCGGGCGGTCTTATAGCCTGGTGTTGAAAAGCGATGGTTCGGTCGTGGCCTTTGGTTTGAATTCGAACGGACAATTTGGCGGCGGCATCATGAGCAACAACACGATTCCCGTGCAGACCGGCATGCTCTCCGGTCTCATTGCAGTGGCGGCTGGCGAACAGCATAGTCTCGCATTAAAAAGCGACGGCAGTGTCATGGCCTGGGGCAACAATTTCTACGGTCAACTGGGCGACGGCACGACCATTCTTCGCAATACGCCGACCCCAGTCACAGGCCTCAGTGGCGTGATTGCGATCGCGGCTGGCGAAAATCATAGCGTGGCGCTGAAGGGTGACGGAACGGTCTGGGCGTGGGGACAGAACGCTGGCGGACAATTGGGCAATGGCGGCGGCGACAACAGTCCCGTCCCGGTTCAAGTGCCTAGCCTTTCAGGTGTGACGGCGATTTCGGCGCGGCGGGCGATTACTCTGGCGTTGAAGAACGATGGGACAGTCTGGGCCTTTGGCGACAATCTGACGGGCCAGTTCGGCGATGGAACGACCAAATTCGGAAACTCGCCCGTGAAGGTCAGCAAACTGACCGGTGCCACGGCGATCGCGGTGGGTAGCTATTTCTGCATGGCGTTGCGGAATGACGGCAGCGTGTTTACGTGGGGCTATAACGGCAACGGCGAATTGGGCATCGGCTCGACCAAGAACAGCAAAGTGCCGGTGCAGATCAAGAAGTTGACAGATGTGTCTAAAATCGCGGCAGGCGGCTACCACGCCATGGCGCTGAAAAAAGATGGCAGCGTCATGGCATGGGGTGCCAATTCCTCCGGACAACTGGGCAACGGTCGCACCGACAAAAGTACTTCCCCTGTCCGTATTCTGGGTGCCAACAACGTCTCCTCCATCGCCTGCGGTACCTTTCACACGCTGGCCATCAACAGCGACGGCACGGCTTCCGCCTGGGGTAAAGATGACGCGGGTCAATTGGGGCGCGGCTTCTTTTCGGCCAATGGCTTTTCCACCACGCCTGTGCCTGTTTCCGGTCTGCACAAGGTGGCTTTTTTGGCCGCTGGCTTGGCACACAGTCTGGCCCTGATCGACAGCAACGCCGGTTTGACGACCGTTCTGACTCCCTCGACCGTTCTCGAACAAATGCCCGTCGGCACGCCGGTCGGATCCTTCTTCACGACCGATCCCAGCAACGCAGCAACATCGTTCTCCTATGCCTTCGGTACCGGTGCTGGCGACACGGACAACGCCAAGTTCATCATCGTCGGAAATCAATTGCAGACCGCCGGTGTGTTCAGTTTCATCACGCAACCGACCTACAGCATTCTGATCCGAACCACCGACAACACCTCTAACTTTGTCGACACGCCTTTTACGGTCACCCTTCTGGCCCAACCGAATTCCGGGGCAGATGGTTCGCAAAACGTCGCCAATTTAAACGGCGATGACGGCTCCGTCGTCAATCCCATCAACGACCTCGCCATCTCGGTGGTGCGCAGCGATGGCGGCGTGATCGCGTTGCAGATTTCCATCACGCAGGGCGCGAAGGAGCTGGTGGCTTCGACGCGTTTCGACGACATCACGGGGCGCAAAGCCACGGTTTCCGGTTTCAATCCCGTGCACAAATTCATCCAAAAAGGCATTTACGTGGCCGAAGTCACGGTCTCCGAAAAACTGACGGGACTGGACGTGGCGATGGGGCGCAAGATGATCAACATCAGCGACGAGGAAACCGGTGCCGTGGCCGTCAACACGCACGGTCAACAGCGCAAACTGATCAAACCAGCCAATACGCGCATTCCCACAAAGAGTCTCAAAGGTATATTTTTCTTCACTGGTGCGAAGGCGGATAACGTAAAATACACTGGCACCTTCTTACTGCCGCAGGGATTCAGGCCCAGCGACACCAATGAGTTTTCGTTCGGCATCGGCAATGTGATTGTCGACACCACCGTGGACGGCAAGGGTAAAGTCACTGCCGAGCCCAATTCACAGCACGCCGTCAATAATTCGTTTTTCAACAACATGTCGATCAAGTTCGGCAGGCTGCCCAGTGACGGCGTCGCCACGGGAACCGAAATCGCCACGTTTAGCGCGACGGTCTTGAGCAGCGCGCTGTCCGGCAAAGGCTTCGATACCGAAGGCATCACCAATACTTTCGCGCGCGACATCGTTCCCGGCAGCTTCACCGACCGCAATATCCAAGTCTCCTACAATGTCGCCGGCATCGCCTATGAAGACAAAGCCTCGGTCGTGTTCGTACTTAACCAATTAAGCGACTTTGGGACTATTTCAGGCCGCTCGGCCAAATAGAGTCGGTGATAACGGTACACAGTGCGGGCGGATCGAAATAGGTGACAGAGCACTCAATTAAAAAGCGAGTGCTCTGTCACCTATTTCTGATCAGCACCCCCGCGACAAACATCATCACAATGCCGTCGAGAGATGGATTTGAAATCTAAAAAACTTGCGGCCCGACGATCAATCCGAATCCGACCTACCGCAGCCTCGCGACCACGTTCACAGCGACAGCCGAATCGCCGACCAATCCAAACGCCACGATCACATGGAATTTCGGCGACGCCTCCCCGATCGCGACAGGCAACACGGTCACGCACATTTACGCCGTCGCAGGATTCTACACCGTCACCGTGACCGCCATCGACCAATCCGGAGACACGATGCAACCGGCGAACCGAGCTCAAGTCGGCGGAAGCGTCACCACAACGCTACAGCTGGAAGTCAAAGACGTCCTCGGAAACGGGACGAGCTTCTTGAATGGCACCGGGCAGTTGACGATCTCGTCGGGATTGATCCGTCTCTATCCGTCGCAGGTCTCACTCAAAGGCACGATGCCGCTGGGCGCGAACGAAACGCTCTCCGGCAAGACGTTCACGATCAGCGTGAACAATATGAGCCGCTCCTACACGTTCGACAAAAACGGCAACGCGAAAGGCTACGGCGGCAAGATCAGCGTCAAACGCAGCGGCGCGCCAGCAGGACGCGCGAACTTCACCTACAGCATCGCGGGCTTCCTGAACCAGTCCCTGTCCGACACAGTCGGTCAAGACACCCAGAGCCGCCCAAAGATCGCCGTAATCCAAATCCAACTCAACGGCAATACGAGTTCGTACCTGACGCCACTGACCTACATCACCCCGAACTTCCCAGGGTTGGCAAAGTTTGGGAATAAGAATGGGATGCCTAATTAACGAATAAGCTTCATCTTCAACCGTACGTTGTTTTCACCCCGAAGGGTCCAAGCCATTAGCCGGTGGTATTAGCGCAAAACGCGATACCACCGGGCATGAACCCCAAATTTACCCACATCCCTGCTTACTTCTCCTATGAAGTCAATGATCCCGTCGCGAATCGAACGCAAAACATGCGGATTATAAATCCGCATGTTATATATGATACTAAAAATGTAAAAAGTACCTTTTATACAGAAAACGGGCTATTAAATCCTAATTTTAACTTAATTAACATCCACGGTTTTTAGCCTCGTTTGAGTCATCAAATCTCCAACCACGAAGATTGAAATGCGCAGGCGTACAAATCGCGGATATACATTGTGTAGTCGCACCACCAATGCAACCCGACTCATGCGCCGCCGCCAAATCTTACATCGTCCCCAATCCCGTGCCCATCATAATCGCTCCCTTTGTGACCAGCCGCCCGGTCGAAGGGCGTCGGGCTATTTTGGACCCAAGCTCGGTTCAAATGCAACTGCCGTGGCCAGCGGGCGCACGTCAATTCTTCCTGAAACATGTTCATCTCCATTGGTAGATTATTCCAACGTGAACAACATGAGCTTTGTCCCGAACGCGAACGCTGATTCGATCCAACTGTCCGGCATCATCCCGATCCTCGCTGGGTTTTCCCCAGCCGGGAAGCACATTGTCTTTGAGGTGGGTCGCGTCGTGAAGGTCATCACCATGACCGTCAAGTTCGTTGATGCCAACACGACGTCTCGGCGATTTTCTCGGGTAAAGTCTACACGGTGAATAAACGCGTCGAGTTCACAGCGACCGCAGACAAGGGTGGCGCGACGAAGTAATCCGTTACCAAACAATTAAAAAGTCCCGCAGCAGGCCGCTCAGATCGTTGAGCGGCCTGTTTTATGTGAGTCGGTTTATCTCAATTCGATGAAAGTGATTAACTCGCAATCTCAACACGTCGATCAGCGCATGAAAGTTAAAAAAATCGATAAGCCGGAATCTCAGCCGTCAATTGATTGTGTGGGGCGACATCTCACCTCGGCCCATCGCGCGCTCAATAGTCTCAATTAACACGGACACATCGTTAAGCGATTCAATCACCGCATGCGCGCCAGCTCCGAGCATTTTTGCTCCGGCTTTTTGGAGTAGTTCCGCGCGGTGATCGGCTGCCAACGCGTCGTACTCTTTTGCTGTTAATCCAATCTCGCTTCCGCCACGCAGAACCACCACGCTCCACGCTCCTGCACTGATCCCTTCGCCAATGTCGGGAACCGTGTCGCCGATTTTCAAAACGGTTGCGGGCGATTCGACTTCCAGTTTTTTGAACAGTGTGTGCATCAATGCCGGTCCGGGGCGCCCCGGCAGGCCCGGTTCTGTCCATGCACATGCATCGGGATGAAAGCCCTGTTCTTCCGCCAATTTCTCGACACGCCGCGCGGCACTTTCGAAGTAGCCGGTGGTGGTGCCGATTTTAATTTTTCGTTCACGCAGATAACGGCACACATCCAACGCACCGGGTATCAAGTCACTGTTGTGATCAATGGCTTCGAGCTGCATGGGGACAAACGCCAAGTAAAGCGCCTGTACATCATCCTGATTCCAATCACGCCCGTAGATCATTTTCCAGCGAGCGCCGATCTCCGGCTCGTCCAACATGGCCTCGATGTGAGCGCGCTTGTCCAAGCCCATCGGCGCGCGCGCTTGCTCCATGGAGACCTGCACGCCTCGCGATTCGAAGAGTTTCATGAACGCTCCGACAGGAGCGAAACAACCGTGGTCGATGGTTGTTCCTGCCCAATCAAAAACGACCGTGTGAATCCGTGTTGATTCTGCCATGCGATGCGTCCTTAATGTGCTTTGAAAATCCGCTCGATCGTCTCGCGTCCCAGCGCAGGGGAACATGTCATTCCCTTTCCGGCACTGCCCGTCACGATATGAATCCGGTCGCCGACGACGTCTTCAAAAAGTGCGCGATCCGGATGCAATGGGTACACTCCCAGCCAACGTTCCGCGATGCGCCAGTGTGGAAAGCGGACGAACTTTTGAGCTTCCTGAAGGATCAACGCTTCGACTTCGCTCTGATATCGTTCTTCGAAATCCCCCGTGGAATACGCGTGTGAATCGCCGACGATCACGCTGCCATCTGCATCTTGAACGAGCAGAATGTGAATCCCGTGCCGCTCAACGTCGGGATGTGTGGGTTCAGCCATCAATTTCTTCCAACTCTCACAAATTTGAAATGATGAATACCAGCGCATGGACAAACCCGAAGCGAGCGTCGTCGGAAGGATCGCGGGGAGCGGTTCGGTGCGGGCCATGTGGAGCATGCATTTTCGCAGACCGCTTGCAGCGAATACGTCCGGGAATAGCGTCCGGAAATCAGCGCCGGAACAGACGACGGCATGCGGTGCGCTGAACGTTTCTCCTGACGACGTCGAAATCACGCAGCCATCCTGCCGAGCTTCCGCGCGGATCGCGACGGTTCCGACGCGCAGATGCAACCCGCGTTCGCGCTGCATCCACGGCAGCAGAAACTGCATGAATCCGCGCGATTCGATGCGCAGGTCGTCCGGGAAATACAATCCGCACAGTATGTTTTCGGCATCGATGGCGGGATTCAATTTCGCTGCTTCAGCGGGTTCAATCAAATTGGATTGATAGCCGTGTGCGGGACCAACGCGGGAGAATTCTTCCTGAACTTCGCGTTCGGTAGGCGTTAACGCCAAGTAAATGGTCCCGCGTGTGTTCAACGGAAATCCAGTTTCGCGCGACAGCTCCCGATACACGTCGAGACTTTCGACGCCGCGCTTCTGCCATGCGCCCGCCGTCATCGCGCTGGGAACCAGTGTTCCGAAATTGCGGACGGATGCGTCGCGCGGTGTCAGATTGCGCTCGATGAGTAAAGTCTTCAAGCCGCGCTGCAGCGCGAACCAGGCATGAAATGCGCCGACGATACCGCCGCCGACAATGATCACATCAAATTCGTTAGTTGAATCGTTAGACATGTCAGTTCCTCCCGCGACGTATTAACTGACTTAAACATACCGGTAAATCTCGAGACGAAAAGACTCTTCGCACATTCTTGAAACCAACCACACGCTCTCTTATCGCGCGCAATTTACACTCCGTACCAGTTCTCTTTTTACGCACATGCATTGACGTGTCCGGTCCCGGGAATTCACACTCTTTATGTCGACTTCAACCGTAACAGATGAGTCCGTGAAAACACCAGCAGGGACGCGTTGGGGGCTGACTTGCTGGAGCATGATTGCTGCGTTCGGCGCGTATTTTTGTGCGTACGGTTTTCGAAAACCATTCACGGCGGACCCTCACGCAGGCGAGTTCTTCTTTGGCATTGATTTCAAAACGATCCTGATCGTCTCCCAAGTCATGGGCTACACGGTTTCGAAATTTATCGGGATCAAAGTCGTTTCAGAAATCACGCCGCGCCATCGTGTCAGGGCTCTGCTCGTGTTGATCGGAATCGCTCAAATCGCGCTGTTGCTCTTCGCTGTGGTTCCAGCGCCGTGGAATGGTCTGTGTTTATTTTTGAATGGCCTTCCGTTGGGAATGACGTTCGGAATGGTGCTGGGATTTCTGGAAGGCCGCGTGCAATCCGAAGCGCTGACTGCGGGGTTGTGTTGCAGCTTTATCATCTCGGGCGGCTTCATGAAATCCGTTGGAGCATGGCTGCTGGGTGCGCAGGTCTCACAGGCCTGGATGCCGTCCGTGGCGGGTTTTATTTTCATCGTGCCGATGGTGATCTTCACGTGGATGCTGTCGAAAATTCCGCCCCCGACACGCAGCGACGAAGAAGCGCGCTGCGAGCGTGTGCCGATGGACGCACGCGCACGCTCAGCATTTTTCATGCGCTATGCGACAGGGCTGTCGCTCTTGGCGTTGGTCTATTTGCTGACGACGATTCTTCGCAGTCTTCGCGACGATTTCGCCCCGGAAATCTGGGCTGGACTTGGCGTCATGAAAGAACCTGAAAAATACGCGCTGTCCGAGACCGTCGTGGGATTAATTGTAACTATCGCGATGGGAGCGATTGTGTTCATGCGCAACAACCGCACCGCGTTCTTTGCAGGGTTGCTGCTCTCCGCTGCCGGATTCCTGATTTCCGCCGCTGTCTTGACCGGACTCTCGTTCGGTCTGGTCTCGCCCTTTATGTTCATGGTCCTCTCCGGCCTGGGAATTTACTTCCCCTATATCGCCGTTCACACGTGCGTCTTCGAACGATTGATCGCGATGACCCGTGACAAGGGCAACATTGGTTATCTCTTATATTTGGTCGATGCGTTCG
The DNA here is from genome assembly GCA_037129555.1 of Planctomycetota bacterium. GTDB lineage: Bacteria > Planctomycetota > SZUA-567 > H5-PLA8 > H5-PLA8 > JANXLS01. The sequence continues at coordinate 8,397 of JBAXUS010000130.1, read as the reverse complement.
GGTACCTCGGTTATGTCGTGGTGCTGCTGGCCAAAGGCGTGTTGAAAAAGAACGTGGATGTGTTCGAGTTGTTCAAGACATCGAATTGGTTGATCGCCGCCGTGTCGTTGGTGATGCTCGGAATTGTGTGGCGATATTTCGCGAACCGGTGCGCCGCACCGTCCGGTGTCAATCCGTCCGAACCGTGTGACGCCGCTGTTACAGCGTAATCGTTTCTGGGTTGATCACACCGCTTCGGATGATTCATTTAAATCCACTGTGCGCAACGTTCTTGAACATCGTGCCCAACTTAAACATTTCAACATCAAACCCGTGACAACTCTTCACGTGGCATTCAGTAGGACTTGACCTGATCCACGAAACCGCTTCACATCCCTGTCGTAGAGTGCGCCCGTATTGATTTATTCAATCAACCCGAAAGGTGCGCTACACGATGGTTGTTATCACACGCTCCAAACCCGCTCGTTCCTGGGCCGTTTTCTGTTTAAAAACCGTTGTGCTACTTTTCTCTATTGTATCGAGCGCCAATGCGCTCGGAGCGACTCTTGCAGGGACAACCACTGTGACGTATACAGCGGGTGCCGGCATCAACAACAGCCTTACTGTCTCTGTTTCCGGAGCCAACTTCGTCTTCGCCGACAGCGCTGAAACGATCACGACGAGCATTACTGGCGCGTCTGGAAGCGGTACCAACACCGTGAACATTCCGTTCACCGGCGTGACGGCATTGGTCTTGAATTTGGGAGACGGCAGCGACGCGATCCCAGCATTAGGCATCAGCGCTTACACATCAACGCGTACCATTACAGCTGCATCGGCGGCCACGACGACGGCAACGATCACCACGTCTGCCGCGCATAATCTGTGCGTCGGGCAGTCCGTCACCATCGCGGGAGTAACACCTTCGGGATACAATGGCACCTATACGATTCTATCTGTTCCTTCGACAACGACTTTTACATATACGCTGGCGGCGACTCAAACTGCTGGCACTGGATTCGGTCAAGTAACCGGGCCTGCCAGTCTGGCGGTTTCCATTGCGAATACCGGCACCGCGTTGACGCTCACCGGTTCGATCAACGTCAACGGCAATGTTTCCGTGACGGCCGCAAACGCGCTGTCGGTCGCCGGAAATATTCTGGCCGGAGCGGGCACGATTGCGTTGACTGGCAACACCGATGGCGCGGGCACGGAGGCTTTCTCGCAAACCGCCGGGTTGCTCAGCACGTCGAACACGACGGCAAACGCGTTGAAGATCACTCACAATACGGCGAGCGGCGGCACCGGAACGGTCAGCATTGACAACACCAACATCGGTATCGGCACCACCGGCGGGACACTCACCGTCACAAGCAACGGCGGCAGCATTCTTTATCCCGGCGCTGCGGCTTTGACGGCTGGACAGATCGGTTTGACAAACGGCGGAAGTAGCCCGACGCGTGTTCTGATTGCTCGGGCCTATGTTTTCGCGTCGTCAGGAGCCGCCTCCATCGGCACCACAGCGCGTCCGATACAATCGGCCATTCCCAACAGCGGCGGAACGGTGACGTTGGACGCAGGCAGCGGCGGCATTTTCTGGACAGATTGGAATCAGCCGTGGACGCTGAGCCGCGCACTTGCCGCAGGTGGCGACATCCGTGTCGTTTCGGCAAATGTCGGTGGGCACAATCTGACGATTGCGGGCAACGTCAACACCACCAACGGCGGCAACATTTATCTCGCCTCCGATGACAACATCGCAGTCAACACCGGCGTGACCATTGGCGGCACAGTCAGCGGCAATGTCTTCGGCGGCACCGTGTGGATGCAGGCGAATCGTGATCTCGGCACGGCGGGGCAAACATTTGTTTTCGCCGGGACAGCTTCCATCGTCACGACTAACACGACCAGCGACACCACCAAGGCGACACCCAATCGAACTCCGACAACACAAGCCGTGTACCTGGACATCTCCGGCGACGCGGGCACTCCTTCGGTGCTAACGGTGGGAAATATCACCTGCGGTAACGGCGGATTGATCGTCATCGATGCATCTCCGCATGCCGCAAATACCACCGTGACCAGCGGTCCTGAAGCAGGAGCGATTTCGCAACTCACTGGAACAGCGATTAACGCTGGGGCAACAGGCACGGTCATGCTGAACGGCGTCATCACTGCTAACGCGGTCGCCGACGCCATCGGCACGGCCGCACTTCCCGTGAACGTGACCGCTGGAAATGTGATTGCCACCACCAATCTCGGCAACATGTACATTCAAAACAGCATCGCGTGTAATGTCAGCGCAGCCGTCACGCAAGTCGCGGCATCACAAGCGGTGATCGCAAACGGCCCGGCCATTAACGTCACGACGACAACGGGTGCGATAACCGTCGTCTCTGCCGCCAATTCTCTGGTTGCCACGACCATCATTTCTCCTGCTGCGATCAGCCTGTATTCGGTGGCTGGCGGTGCGGTTAATTTGACTGGCGCGGGTGGCGTGATTCTCAACACGCCGATCGGAAGCAATGGGACCGGAGCCATCGGGGTCAGCGGTCCTTTGAGCGGCAGCGGAAATATTGTGAATGCGGGTCTGATCACTATCACGCAGGCGACTGATTCTACATATGCGGGAGTCATCACATCCCCGTCGGGATTGACCAAAGCAGGCGCAGGGAATTTGACCCTCTCCGGTACCGGCAACGCCTATTTAGGCACCACGTCTATTACAGGTGGCAATCTGATTCTCACCGGCACTGAATCGGGCACTATCGATGTGACGACGACCGGAACAAGCGTCTTCTATGGTACAGGCAGTCTCACGTCCAACCAATTCAGCGCTGCATTTTCCCCCGGCACAGGTCCGTCCACGACCGGTGTTTTATCGACCGGTTCATTGACGCTGACCACCGCCGCCAATTTCATCGTCGATATCAATGGAGCAGCTGCTGCCGGAACAAACTACGATCAAGTCAACGTGACAGGCGCAGTCTCGATCACCAATGCGACACTGACTGCAACGCTCGGCGGTGGATACATACCAGCTCTCAACGACATCATCACGATCATCCAGAATGACGATACCGATGCTGTGACAGGCCAATTTGCAGGCTTGCCGGAAGGCAGTTACAAAAGTTTCAGCGGCCAATTCTTCCGCATTTCGTACGTGGGCGGCAGTGGAAATGATGTGACTCTCACGCGGCAGGACCCGCCGATTTATTATGTCGATGACAATTGGGCCGCCTTCACAGTCGGCCAGGCGATTGCTGACGCGGACCCGGTTGCAGTTGGAAATCAGCCCGCCGTATTTGGCACGAATGCCTTTGCGTCCGTCACTACAGCCATCGCCACAGTACCTCAGAATGGCATCATTATTGTCAACGCTGGCACATACACTGAAGCGGTTGTGATCACCAAGTCCATCACGCTCACGCTTCAAGAGGGCGCGATTTCGTTTAATTCGCTGGCCGATACAGTCAATACCGCAGTCGTGACGCTCAACGGCATCACCCTGTCAACGGGCGGTGACACCAGCAGCACGACGCTCGGTAGCTCGATGACAGGTGCGGGAACATTGAACAAAGTGGGCTCCGGAATGATGACGCTCGGTTCTGCCGGAGTCAGCAATTCCTACTCGGGTGGAACGACCGTCAGCGGAGGCGTGTTGGCCGCGGCGGCAGCCCTCGCATTCGGCAACAATGCTCCGACGACACTTGCCACTGGAGCCACGTTGCAATTAGCCGGTTTCAATCAAACGTTGGGAAATCTGACTGGCTCGGGTGTGATCGACAACAATTCAGCAACGCCTTCGAATGTCACAGTGACTGCGACGGCCAACTTCACTTTTGCTGGCAACATCACTCAATCAAGTACAGGTGCGATCAATCTCACGCTGACGGGTGGATTCGTTCAAACATTCTCCGGTCTGGCCAACCACACGGGAACAACCTCAATTCTAAACGGTACGTTTCAAGCCGGATCAACGACCGCGTTCAGTAACAACTCGGCTATAACCGTCGCGTCGGGAGCAACGTTGAGTCTCAATGGATTCAACAATTCGATTGGCTCGCTGACCGGAACCGGGTCTGTGACAAATGGCTCTGCAAACGCGGCCACGTTGACTTTAGGAGCTGACGGCACAACCACAATTTATACTGGCATCATCCAAAACGGTTCCACCGGAACACTCGCGATCACCAAAACGGGCAGTGGAACATTTAATGCCAACGCACTCAACACCTATACAGGCGGCACGACGGTCAGCCAGGGAACGTTGATGTCGAACATCGCAACCGGCTTCGGAACAAGTACCGTTACACTCGGAAACGCCAACACATCAACGAACAACGTTGCGTGTCTTTCAAGCGTCAACGGCATCACGTTCGCCAACAATTTCACGGTCTCGTCCCAGGGTTCAGGCACCGCAACAATCGGGACCAACGCCGGAATTGTCGGAGCAACGAACACGCAGTGGAACGGAACGATCACGCTCAATCGCGACGTGATTCTTCAAGCTGGCAGTGCAGACCGTAGTACCTTTACTGGACAGATCACCGGTGTCGGAAGTATCACGACCACCGCAACGCTTCCCGCTCAGCGCATTTGCTTTGCCCGTGCTGTGGTGCCCGCCAACAATTATACCGGGAATCTGACGCTCGGCGCGGGATCGATCGTTCAACTCGGTGTCGGCTCATTGATCGGCAATTTTGATATTCCCGACACATGCTCCATTACATTCACCAGCTCATCGTCTGAATTGCGTTTAACTCCAACAGCAGCGGCAGGCTTGACCGACGTGGAGACCGTCAACGCATTGATCAGCGCCGCTCCTGGAGCCGGAATCATCACCAAAACGACCGGTGCGGGCGGCATGATTCTGACGGTCGGTGCAGGAAATGGCAGCGGTTCGTTCAGTGGCGTGATCAGCAACGCGTCTGGCAATCTCTCGATCATCAAAGACGGAACTGGCACTCAGACATTAAGCGGTGCCAGCACCTATTCGCCCGCCACTGCCGGAGCCGTCAATACGACCGTCACTGGCGGGACGTTGCTTGTGAACAACGGGAGCGGTTCCGGCGTTGGTACCGGCGCGTTGTCAGTTGGATCGGCGGGGACATTGGGCGGCTCGGGTATCATCTCCGGAGCGGTGTCGTCCAGCGGTACCATCATTCCGGCGGGCACGGGAGCCATCGGTGTGATCAGCACCGGAAATTTAAGTTTCTCCACCGGCGCAGTTCTTACAGTTGAACTTCAAAACGGAGCCAACGATGCGATTTCGTCGTTGGGCACAGTGAATCTGGCCAATTGTAATTTGAAGATTCTGGACCGCGGTGGAAATGTGTTTGGCAATACGTTCACGATCGTACTCGGCACGTCCGTCCCGACCGGCAACTTCGCCAATGTGGCCTTCGGATCGACGCTCACGGCAGCGAACAATCCGCTCAATACTTACACGGTCTCGTTGTCGGGCAATACAGTGGTCCTGACGTTGACGAGCATCACTGCATCTGCCTCGCTGGATGTCACGTCCGGCGTGGTGTCATACAATGCCGCAGGCTTCACCAGCAGCAACATGACCGTCTCAAACGATGGAACCACTTACACGGTTCTTGACACAGCAGGAAGCATCGCATTGACTACAAACGCGACGGCGGCTGGGTGGACCGTGAATGGCAACGGATCAGTCTCCGGTCCGATGGCTGGCGTGACGAACTTGATGTTGAATTTGGGCGACACCACTGATCAGATCCAAGCGCTTGCAGCCGGTTCAGCGAACGTCACGATCAACGGCGCAGACACTCTGAATCTGGCGGGTGCGGTCACAACGTCTGGAAATCTGACGATTCAAAACTTCACCAATCTGGGTGTGCAGAGCACCGTTTCAGCGGCGGTGATCAATGCGAATTTATCGGGAACGTTGAGTTCTACGAACACGGGTATGCTCTCAGGCACGTCTGGATCTCTGATGGCTCCGCTCGGCATCGGGTCGATCGGAAATCCAGTCTACACTCAAATTCCCACGTTGACGCCCACCGCAGGTGCCGGCAACCTCGTGATCAACATCGCCAACCAAACAGGCACCACTCTGGCGGCAACAAGCACCACTGGAAATGGAACAGTCACGGTTGTCAATACTGCCGGTAATCTGACCCTGTCGGGGATCACCACGATGAATGGTAATATCTCAGTGACCAACACAGGGACCGGTGATCTCTCGGTTAGTGGAGCCATTACGACCACGAATGCAAACGCGACGATTTCGAGCAACAGCAATCTCAACGTAAACGCCAACATCAACGTCGGCCCCAACACGATGTTGTTACAGGCCAATCAAAGCGGAACCGGAACGGCCTCGTTCACACAGGCGCAAACCGGAAGCACTCTGACGTCAACCAATAACACAGCGGCGGCGATCACGATTCAAGTCAACACGGTAGTGGGCGGAACAGGCAACGCAAGTCTGCGCACGATTTCGGCCTCAGCGGGCACACTGAGCGTCAATACGTTCGGAGGCAGCATCCTGTTCGCGGGCACGGATACGCTGGACGTGCAGCAATCGTCTGGATCGACGATCTTCCCGGGCATTACCGGACCTGCAGGCAGCAGCAGCGGATTAGGTGGTGTCGGAAGCGCGCCGACGGGTGTTCTAGCCGCGCTGAATTATGTCTTCTCAACTTTGCCCGGCGGCACCGGCTCCATCGGTACTGCGACGCGGCCCATCAATACCGCTTCGCCTGCCAACAATACGCAATTGTTCTCGGCAGGAAGCGGAGGCATTTATTACATCGATTTCAGCGGCAATCCGCTCACTGTCAATGGTGCCACAGCCACTGGAGCGGGCAACATCGTCATCGTGGCGGCTAATGGCGGCGGACACAATTTGACGGTAGCTGGCAACGTCTCGACCGGCTCCGGTAACATCTTCCTCGCAGCTGACGATGACTTCACCATCAATACCGGAGTGACTGTTGGCGGTGCAGGCTTTTCCGGCACGGTCTATTGCGCGTGCAACCGCGACATCGGCAATAATCTGAACGTCATCGTCAACGGTACGATCACCACATCCAACACGTCAACCAGTGCCGTGGTTCTGGAAGGCAACCATTCGAATGGCACGGCGCAGGGTGCGATCATCATCAACAACGTCACCTGCGGTGACGGCGGTACCATCACCGTTTCAACTGCACCATTTCTCAATGCAACATCGCAAGGTTCGATCTTCGCGTTCGGCCCGTCGTCTGTCATTAACGCGGGTCCAACGGGAACGGTGAAATTGACCGCGACCATGATGCCCAGCAACACGACGTACTCGACCGCTATCGGCACGGCGATCCAACCTCTCACCGTCACCGCAGGCAACGTGATTATCTCTGCCAGTTCCACCACGTCGACCTATACGGATCACGTTTACGTCACGAACACGATCGGTGGAAACTTCACAGCAAGCACCGGAAGCGCCAGCCCCAGCGGCAGTCTCAATCTGACCACCACCAGTGGCATTCTAACCATCGCCGGTGCAACCAATACAGGCAACAACGCTGCGCTCAATCTGACCGGAGCCGGAGGCGTCATCATCAACGGTGTGCTCAACAACTCGACCACAGGTCCTATCACGATTAACGCCGGGACGAATACCGCGATCCTGAACAGCACGCTGATGGTGAACACCAATCAGACGCTGACCGTTACGGCCAACGGCGGCTTAACCCTCGGCTCTAGTGGAATGTTACGCGGCATGGGAGCACCGACGAATTCGTTCGCGGTCACCACGCAAGCCAACGGAGCTGTCGCGTGGCCAGGAAGCGCGATCAATCTGGTCGGGACAACCGCAACAGAAAACATGTCTGTCGGCGCATTGAATCTCAGCACCGGTAAATTGAACTCCATCCTGAAATACAACGGCGGCGGTGCCAACGTCCAATCTCAACGCGTGACGCTCACCGCAACCAGCGGTACCAGCCTGACGCTGGGATCAGGAAGTGTGCTCTCCTTTACTCAAGACCTCAACACCGTCACGCCCCAGGACTATCTCATTATCGATGCCTCGGCCAACGCGTCTGGATTCACCAGCACCTTCGGCACGATCATCACCGCCACAGCTGTTCAGATGACGCTCGGAACAGACTACGACGTGGTCTACGCCAACGGCCAGGCAGATGCATCGCCGATTCTACAGTCCACCGTTGGCCTCGGCGGAACGTTGACCGGCGCAAAGACGCAGGTCTACATCCGCATGCTGAACCCCACTGTCACGCCCGTCAAAATCGACGCGTTCAAAGCGAAGGCAGACGGGGTGGGCGTACACGTTACATGGTCCGCGATCTCGGAATTCCAGAACGCCGGCTTCAACGTGTACCGCCGCCCCGTCGGCGAAACGGACTGGGCGCGCGTCAACTCCGCGTTAATCCCGGGCCGCATCAC
>JBAXUS010000013.1:0-59170 GCA_037129555.1 Planctomycetota bacterium | reverse complement strand
CACTCCTTAATTAGTTTAGATAGCCGCTTTGGCTGTGCGCGAGTCAATAGTTTCAAAAGCGCCGCGTCTTGATTGCTTCATTCTCGCACGAATTGAAATTAAGGAGACACCCATGCTACCTACCGTTTCAACACCTGACACCATTGCCGAATTGCGATCGCTCTTCGACGGGGCTGGGTCCGCGTTGTATTTTGGCGAGGCGGTTACCGAGCGCGAACACGCACTGCAAGCCGCCCATCTGGCCGCGCAGGAGGGAGCTGGAAATGATCTGATCATTGCGGCTTTGTTGCATGACGTCGGTCATTTGTTACATGGAATGGGCGAGCATGTCGCCGACGTCGGTATTGATGCTCATCACGAACTGGTCGGCCACGCCTGGATGTCTCAGCGCTTTCCTCCCGCCATATCTGAACCTGGACGCCTTCACGTCGCGGCCAAACGCTACCTGTGTTCGAAACAATCCGGATACCTCGCCAAACTCTCGCCCGCGTCTGCGAAAAGCCTTGAACTTCAGGGCGGACCCATGTCCTCCGCAGAAGTCGAAGAATTCGAGGTCCAACCGTTTTGGCAAAACGCACTGCGTGTCCGAGCGTGGGACGACCGCGCAAAAATCACGGGCTGGGATGTCCCGCCATTCGAAGCCTACACAGATCAAATCCGAAAGGTGATGAAGTAATCCCAGCCACGCACTCCAATATCTTCGCACGTTCCTTGACCGAATCCGACTTTTCCATTTTAATGAGCATTACTTCTGCAAACTCCGCGTTGAAACCGATGCGCGCGGAGAGGAAATACGCCACGGATTACTGAGAGGAATTGCCATGCTCGATTTTAAGTTTGTGCTCGCCAACCCAGCCGTCGTCAAGAAGGCCATCGAGGACAAAAAAGCCGGAAACGAATTCACGGATGTCGATGAGTTCAGCGCCATCGACGAACAGCGCAAAAAAGTGGTGCTGGAAGTCGAAGCGTTGAAAGCCGACAAGAACAAATCATCGAAGGAAATCGGCGTCTTGATGGGCAAGCTCAAAGGCGCCATGGCGGCGGGCAGCGACGATACGTCGGTGATCAACAACATGATTGCGGAGCTTCAAAAAGCATCGAAGGCGAAGGACGACCGCATCAAAGAATTGGACGCGGAACAAGCGAAACTCGAAGCGCGACGCGACGCGAAACTCGCGTGGATTCCAAACGTGCCGCACGCGTCAGTACCCGAAGGTTCGTCCTCACTGGACAACGTCACAACGCGAACGTGGGGCGATTTGAAGAGCTTCTCGTTCTCGCCCAAGCCGCATTACGAACTCGGTGAAAAGCTGCGCATTCTCGACACCGAACGCGGCGGAAAGATTTCCGGATCAGGCTGGTATTTTTTGCGCGGCGACGGTGCGCGAATGGAACGCGCGCTGATCAGCTGGTTCCTCGATGTCCACCGCGAACGCCACGGCTACGAAGAAGTCTTCCCGCCGTTCTTCGTGACGGAAAAAACGCTCTTCGCGTCGGGACAATTTCCGAAATTCCAGGACCAGATGTACCACGCGCCGATCGACGGCCTGTACGCCATCCCGACCGCCGAAGTGCCGTTGACGGCGATGCACTCGGATGAAGTCTTTGAAGAAAAAGATCTACCGCGCAAGTACGTCGCGTACTCGGCCTGCTTCCGCCGCGAAGCCGGGGCTGCCGGTGCGGACACGCGCGGAATTCTGCGGGTGCATCAGTTCAACAAGTGCGAAATGCTGAAGCTGGCGACGCCACAGTCGAGCTACGCCGAACACGAAGCGATGCTCGAAAACGCGGAGCATTTACTGAAGCAATTGGACCTGCAATACCGCGTGCTGCTGTTGTGCCGGGGCGATTTGAGCTTCTCGGCCACGAAGTGTTACGATCTTGAAGTCTACGCGCCGGCAGCGGAGAAGTGGCTGGAAGTGTCGAGCGTGTCGAACTTCGAAGACTACCAGGCACGCCGCGCGAACTTGCGCTACCGCCCGAACGAAGGCGGGAAGTTGCAGTACCTGCACACGCTCAACGGTTCAGGCCTGGCGCTGCCGCGCATCATGGTCGCGCTGTGGGAACAGAACCAACAAGCCGACGGCAGCATCGTGATTCCGCCCGTTCTGCGCAAGTACATGAATGGGCAGGAAGTCATTGCAGCGAAGTAAATCCTAGCCCCAAAGAGGCGAAAGAATGTAGCCCAGGGCGTAAGCCCTGGGTTCGGTGATTGAAGGAAATTTAGCCCCATCGGGGCGGCATAAATTACAGTCGCACACACTTTTTATGCCGCCATTCGGTGCTTTCTTTCCTCGATTAAAATCCCCTATTTTCCTGTCCGCGAATTCAACCGTCGATCCACTACTTTCATATATATCTGTCGTCGACGAGATCAACGAAAGCGTTGCGCAAACCATGAAAACGAATCCGACCGCCATGACTGCAAGCACAACGACAAGCAATCCGGACGCGAAATTCCTCGGCCCGTGCGTGATCGCGGCGTTGGTGTGGTTCGTGCTGACCGTGTATGTGTACTACGTCATCCCTGCACAATTGGATGTCCGCGAGGTTCTCACCAAGCAACCGATTCCGCCATCACAACCGTTGAAGATCGCGCTTTTTTTCAACGAGATGAACGGCTCCGCCATCGTCTCGATTTTCGGTACGCTGGGATGTGGACTGGCTTACATTCGCAAGAACAGTCGCCTCGCGAATTGGATGATCGTGTTGGGCGCGATCTTTTTGGGAGCGCTGATCTACGCAGTGCTGTCGAACATCGGACCGCACTAGTCTCGTTAAAAGTCCAGCCTGAATTCATGGCCGAGGTAGCGCGAGCGTGCTTCTTCGTTCGCCACAATGTCGCGCGGATGGCCGTGAATCCAGATTTTGCCTTCGTCCATGATGTACGTGCGATCCGTGATCGTCAGCGTTTCGCGGACGTTGTGATCGGTGATCAAGACGCCGACGCCTTTTGATTTCAAATCCCGCAGAATGCCCTGAATTTCAGTCACCGTGATCGGATCGATCCCGGCGAACGGTTCGTCGAACAAGACCACCCGCGGACGCAGACTCATGGCTCGCGCGATTTCCAAGCGGCGGCGTTCACCGCCAGAGAGCACTGCGGCTTGGCTCAAACGCACGGTCGCCAGTCCGAGCGATTCGATCAATTCTTCCATTCGCGCTTTGCGTTGTTTTGAGGACGGTTCTTGAAGTTCAAGCACAGCCATCAAATTTTCTTCGACAGTCAACTTCTGAAAGATGCTGGGCTGCTGCGCAAGATAGCCGATGCCTCGGTTGGCGCGAGCGTACATCGGCAGGCGCGTCACGTCGCGATTTTCGTACGTCACGTGGCCGCTGTCGGGATGGAGCAACCCGATGATCATGCGGAATGTCGTCGTTTTTCCGGCTCCGTTTCGTCCCAGCAATCCGACGATTTCTCCGGCTCCGACTTCGAGGTCCACGCCGCGCACGACCTGGCGTTTGCCGAACCATTTCTCCAAGCCGCTCGCCACAAGCACCGGTTTGGGCTGGGCGACGGGAACGTCGGTCATCATCGAGCGCCAATGCACCCCCGACGGCATCGGTGCACGAACGCGTGACATCGCCGGGTCGGCGGCGGCTTCGTAGTTTTCAACCGGGGCACCGAAAGGCGAATCCAGCGGCGGCGCTATAACTTCTATTGAAGCAGCCACTTCAACGAGCTCGTCCGGAGCGACTTCCGCGACCGGCGCAATGATCGGATGATAGTCGTTCGGAATGAATGCTGGGACAACAGGAACAGGTTCGTGCACGGTCTCGATGACAGGTGTAATCGCACGGTACGTCACTTCAGGCGCACTCGCCGGAACAACATGCACCGGTTCATGCGCAGGCTCGACGGCGGGCAGAATCGCTGGATGAATTGGAGCTGTAGAAACCACGGGCGCGGCGGCTTTAGGTTCAGTGAGGAAATCCGGCGCGAACATCATCTGTGTCAGCGCACCCGGCTCGTCAATGACAGGCGGCAAGTCCGCGTTCGAAACCGACGCACCCGCTGGCTGCGATGCCATGCGGCGGAATTCGTCAGCGGGAAAGCGGATGGTGCGCGTGTTGTCATCACGGCGAACCGGCGGCGGCGGGACAGGCGGTTGCGCGTCCTGGGCCGGATGCGATTCTGCGGGGGGCGTCGTTTCGTCGTTGGGCATTCTGTCGTGGGTCCTGGGTACAGTTTCTCACTTCAATTTCGGGAACGGGCGCGCTTTTATTTAATCCACTTCCAACGCGAAAGCGGCCAGCCGACGAGCAACGCGCGGCCCATTAAACGCTCGCGCGGAACAAAACCCCAGAACCGTCCATCGGACGATCCCGGCGAATTGTCGCCCATCATGAGGTACTCGCCTTCCTGAACATTGATCACCAAATTATCATCGTCATTATAGGCCGCGTGCTTTTGTCCGCGGCTGCTTAAATGGCCGCTGCTGCCACGATCCGGACTGAAGTCGGCGGAACTTTGACTGTAGGACGTGTAGTACAAATCGCGCGAGAGATTCAACTGCGTGATGCGACCTTTCATGCCGGTCAATACCACGCGCGCAATCGATTCGGCATCGCGGTGAACGCGATTTGATAACGGCTCGATATCGATCAACCGGCGTTCGATTTCTACACCATCAAGTATGGCGATCACCGTGCCGTCAACATACGCGAGCGAGAGTGTATGCTCTCCGGGCGAAAGAGCGGACGTTTGCTTTTGGACAAAATGTTTCTTGCCGCCTTTTTCAGGACTGTCGTTGGAGTCCGTTTCGCCGCCGCCGGGAATGTTCCAGATTGCCCGGCGCACTGAGTTTCCCGATTCGATGTGCAGCGTACCCGCAGATTCGACAGTTAGCTTCAGATCGATTTTTAAATCGCCGACCGGGTATTTGCCGCCATATTGGAAGCGCCCGCTGTCTTGCCGTCCACGCAAAACGGTCGTGTCGGAATATTCGCCCAATTGGAGCGGAAAGAAGATGTGTCTGCAATTCGGGCACTGCACACCTTCCCATGTGTTCGACACCACGGCTTCGATTTCTTCAGGCTTTGAATTTGGATTGCGCCACGAAATGCCGCTTTCGGATTTGATCGGCGGCATGTGAGCAGACGGGCAATTCATGTGTGTGAATGGCCAGAGTCCCTGCTTCAGATAAATGTTCGAAACTGGGAATTTGTATTTCAAATCGACGGGCGAGGTGCCATCGAGCTGTACTTCTTTTGCAGCGAGTGTTGCACCGATAGCCTTTTCATCAACGCCGTTCCACGGAAAGACGAGGTCGCGGAGCTGGCGTTTGACCAGCGCTTCTTCGGCAGCGTCGGCCAGTTCGGGATCCGTAAAACGCGGCTCAAATGCTTTCGAAACCGGGAACCAGAGCACATCTTGAACTTCATTACCGCGCTCTTTCCATTTGCGGATGATGTTGTATTTTTCGGCTTTCTTGTCGTACAAAAAGAGGTCGCCGCCGGAGATCATGATGCGTTCGCCGGGCAGGCCGGTGAGGCGCTTGATGTAGTTAATGTCCTGGGATTTCCCACCACCATCGCCCCAATCGCTGTTGTATTCAAAGACCGGTACGTCGAAGCGGCGCGGTTCTGCGGCGATGGCGTTTTGAGTCCACGCATACCCCATTCCGCCGAGGATCGCGACGACAAAGAAGGCCGACCATTTGACCGCACCCGGATTCAATTTTAAATCGCTGATATTTCGGATGTACCAATAAACTGTCTGCACTGCGAGAAGTGCAAAGACGCCGAGTGCGACGAAGTCGAACCACGACGGATAGAATTCCAAGCGAAAGCTTTTGGCGACGACGATGGCGACCAAAAACGTTGTCGCAAAAAACGACGGCTTGCTGCGGAGTTCGTTATAGCGCGCGTATTCGACGGACCAAGCGAGACCTTGCAGGATCAAGACAAGAAACGCTCCGGCAGCAAGCAGCGCCTGACTGGTCATGACGTAGGCAAGTTTATTGGTGAGGATGCGGTCGCCGAAATCCGGGTGGCCGACCAGCGTGGATTCCATCGATCCCGACGGAATCTTGAAGGGCTCGAGTAAATATATCCGCCCCAACACAATGATGCCCACCATGAGGATCAGCGAGTACCATGAATCGCCGAACGTTTTTTCAACCGGTTTAGATGCATCGGACACGTGTAAACGACCTCGTTTCGGGTTTCGCGCTTCAGGTTTCGGGTTCAAGTCACTTAACTCGAAACGCGAAACCCGAAACATTATTTAAACAACAGCGGCATGAACTCCGTCAAATAGCGACGCCACACCGGCCATGAATGATTACCTTCGGTCACCTTTGAGACGCGCTTGATACCCTTTTCTTCCAAAAGAGATTCTAATTTTTTATAGCGGGCGAGCAGGAAATCTTTTTCGCCGATGGCAATCCAAAGCAGAGCCAGGCGTTCGTTGGCCGTTTTCAAGCCTTCCGCGTGCTTCTCTGCATAATGATCATCTTTGTCTTTGTCCGACTGAATGCCGTTGCTGAAGACACCGAGCCACGCGAATCGGTCATTGTGATTTATGCCGACATCAAGCGTCTGCGCCGCACCCATGGACAGTCCGGCGAGTGCGTGATCGCGCGCGTCTTTTTTGATGCGGTAATTGGCTTCGACAAACGGAACGATGCAGCCCATAAAATCGGTTTCGAAATCCTTCTCGTGCTCCACGCCTTTCGGAAACATACCATTGGGCATGACGATCAACATGGGCTTGCATTTGCCCTGGGCGATGAGGTTGTCGGCAATCAAATGCGCGCGACCAACAGTGGTCCAACCAGTGTCGTGATCGCCGGAGCCGTGCAACAAGTAGAGGACAGGATACGCTTCGTTCGGCTTCTGAAGATAATCAGGCGGCGTGTACACGCGGAACGTGCGCCACGTGTTCAGGGCCTTGGAGCGAAACGTGTGCATCGTCACGCCGCCATGCGGCACGTCTTGAGCGTTCCATGAACACGCCTCGTCACCGGTGATTTCGAACATACAGGCACTGGGGCGCAAGCTGTCTTTGATCCAGCCGTTTGACGGATCGATGCTCATAAAACCATCGACGTTGAACTGATATTCATAAATTTCAGGCTTCAACGGATCGAGCGTGATGGACCAAATTCCATCATCGTTCTTCGTCATCGTCGTCAGATCTTTCATGCCTTCGATCCGCAAACTCACCTTCTGAGCTTTCGGCGCATTGAGGCGGAAAGTCACTGAGCGTCCTTTAATCTCCGGTGAAATGATCGGCGCCTTCTCAACTTTCTTCGTCGCGGGTAGCGTGGGTTGTGGCGGAGGAGTTGTCGTTTCAGCAAACGCACCGAGAGATGCAAAAGTGAGCAGTGCCGCACTGATGGTGTGCCACGTGATGAAACGAAGCATGGGATGCCCTTCGAAAAATCGGTTCAAAATAAGTGAATTCAAGAGAACGAGTATACACCAGAATGATGTGGGGTCGAGCGGAGGCGCGAAATCAGAGCACAGGAATCTCCATCGAAGAAACGTCGGTGTAACCAAAATTATGCTACTTGATGCACTCTTCGATTCATCCTCAGTTATAGGCTCTCACGACGATGCTTCACACAACACCGAATTTATCGCGCCGGGATTTTGTTCGACTGGGCGCTGCCGGGGCTGCTGCTGCGGGCGGATTGGATGGATGGAGTTCGTTGGCTGCGGATGATGTGGCCACAGGCGCGCCCAAACCGCATCCCGTGTTGACGCCTGCAAAAGATTTTTACGATGTGTCTCGTGGAACGCCGCGACCGCATTCGCTGGTTGGCGCGGCTCAGATTGAGGCGCGACTGACAGCGGAATCGTGGCGGCTGGAGATTACAGCGGACGCATATATTGAAGCACCGCACACGAACACGCCCGCCACGCTGGCCAAGCCCCTAACGCTGGCGAATGGCAACGCGCTCGACTTACCTGCGTTGATGGAACTAGGCAAGACCCGTGAAGTAAGTTATCTGAAGGCGATTCAATGCTTGAATCTCGAAGCGCCTTTGGGGCAGGGTTTATGGACGGGTGTGCCGCTGAAGGATGTGCTGAAAATGTGCGGACGAATGGATAATGTCCGCCGCATCTATTTCTGGGGTTACCATAATCACGATCCCAAGCAAGTCTTCAAATCATCAGTTAGCTATACTCAATTAATGGAGACCGCACCGGGCGAGTTACCTGTTATGCTGGCGTATCGCTTGAACGGCGAGCCGATTTCGCTTATTCGAGGCGGCCCGGTGCGGATGATTGTTCCGTGGTCGCATGGCTATAAATCAATTAAATGGTTGCAACATATCTTTGTGACCAATGATCCACGAAATAATGATACATATTCAAGCGGTAATAATGATCCGGATTCATTTTTAAAGACTGCGGCCTATATTGATAAAGGACCAGATAAAATTAAATCCGGCGAAATTATTTATCTCAGCGGGATCGCGATTGCAGGTCCTTCTGGTTTGAAACGAGTCGAGTATTGGGTGCGGCGTGTCGAGGGCAATCCTCAACCGCTGGCCTTTGATACGCCAGAATTTCAGAATGGGCCTTGGGTCGAATGCGCAATACAGCAACAGCCGGACTGGTCGAGTGTGTTGCCAGCAGGCATGAAGGCGAATCAGTTGATTGGTTTTGATAAGGCAACAGGCAAAGCATTGACGTGGCCGATGCGATATTGTACGGCGTCCTATTCTGCGATAATTCGAGATTTAAAGCCCGGAACCTATGAAATACGGGCGCGAACCGTAGATCTAAATGACTTCGCGCAGCCAGAGCCTCGACCTGCATTAAAGAATGGTCGCAATGCGGTACAGGTGCGACGAATTGAAATGACGTAAAGTAGAGCCGAATTCCGATTCGGCTTGTTTTGCGTCGGGACTCCATAAGCCGAATCGGAATTCGGCTCTACTTTATCAATAAGCAGCTAAAAGCCCGTTCTACTTACTACCATTTAATGGACGCTTGTATGAAGATCATTATTAGCTTTATTGTGTTGCTCTCCCCCGCCCTCTTTGCAGCTGACGAAGTCAAAGACGATCCATTGGTTTTAGCTGGAAGTGTCCATGTTATTTTTAATCGTTCATGCAATGAATGCCATGGTAATCACCTGCCGAAGCCGGAGGGGAAGTTTGGGTTTGTGCTTGATTTGAAGCGTATCGGCGACTCGCTGGATTATGTGGTGCGCGGGCAGCCGGACAAATCGGAGTTGTATCGCTCGGTGACGTTGGACGAGATGCCGCCGCATGATCATCCAAAAACGCCGCCGTTGACTGCTGCAGAAAAAGACCTCGTGCGGCGCTGGATTCTTGCAGGCGCACCGTCGGCGTTGCCAGCGACACTGCCGGTTTTGCCGGCTCCAACCGCAACCGAACTGGCTCGCCCGAAAACAACAGGATTATCAATTAAGGAACAGGCGAAGCAGACATCGATTTCACTCCATGAAAAAGAGGTACCAGCGGGCGATGTTTTTGCGTTGATCACAAAATTGTCGGGCATTCGGATTGACTACGCCAAGCCAGAGCGGGAACCGAGACTGTCGATTGTGCTCAAGCACGGAACCGTTTTTGAAGCGCTGGATTATTTGGTTTTGTGCGGAAACTTTTCGCTGACCTATACCGCGACTGGGGCAAAGGTGGGTGTGAATCCACCGCGCGTGGGAGACGGTGAAAAGAAAAAATAAGAATTTGTGATATGAGCCGCGCACAATCGCTTACTGATGTGCGCGGCTCGTGTGTCGAATCTTAAATCACTTGCCGAGTTCGAGGCGGATGGCGAGAGCTTCCGGAAGTCCGGCGTCGATGATCTTCTTGCCGGCGGCTTTCACGTCGTACGGAACGCGATGCAGCTTGACGATGCCTTCGTCGGAATCGTACACCGCGAAGCTGGCGCGCGGATCTTCGTTGCGTGGCTGGCCGACGGATCCGATGTTGATCAACGTCTTGCCGTCAGGATTGATTACGATTTCCTGATCCATCGTGTACGTCATCGGAACGGTGTCAAAGAAGGCGAGCGGGATGTGCGTGTGGCCATAGAAGAGGACGGGTTTGTCGAGGCATTCAAAGGAGAGTTCAGCGTCGAAAATAGTCGTGATGTAGTTGAAGACTTCGGGGCTGTGAGCGCTGCCGTGGGCGAGTGTGAAATCTTCAAAGTGGCAGACGAAGGGCAGACCTGCGAGCCACTTTTTTTCGTCTGTGGACAGATGCGTTTCGGTCCAGTGCGCGACTTGTTTTGCGAAGACGTTGAAGAATTCAGTGTCGAGTTTTCCGCACGCCGCATGATCGTGATTGCCGGCAAGACAGATCACGCATTTTTCGCGCACGGTCTTGATGCATTTGCTGGGCTCGGCACCATAGCCGACAACGTCGCCGGTGCAGAGATAGGTGTCGACGCGTTCCTTCTCCATGACTTCCATGACGGCGTCGAGAGCGTCGTGGTTTCCGTGAATATCGCCAAAAATTCCGTATCGCAAAGGAAGTACTCCATATGAATATCAAAACTACAATACGTAAGGTTAAACACCGCGCGTCGAAGGTCAACGCATTTTTCACGAGAAGTAAATGATTCTGTGCGTTGACCGCGCGGACATTGAGAATATTATCGTTCGTTTACACAGGTAAATGAAGCGGGGAGTTGACGAGTGGCAAAATTGGTTCTGCGCACAGGCCCACACGCCGGGGCTGAATATCCGATCAAAGACGCGACGTTCACGATGGGCCGTCGGTCGCAAAGCAATGTGCCGGTAGCCGACGCGAAGAGTTCGCGCGAGCACGCGGTCATTCACGACCAGGGCGGCGCGTTTTTTTTGCAGGACCTGTCGCGCAATGGAACTTTTTTAAACTCCAAACCAGCGCTGAAAACCGAGCCGGGATCGCCTCTGAAATTCGGCGACAAAATCACAATCGGCGACACGATCTACGAATTGGTGGATGAAAAATCCGAACCGATCGTGATCGAAATTCCGGGCTACAACATTCTTGAAAAAGTCGGCTCGGGCGGAATGGGCGTGGTCTACAAAGCGAAGCAGCTTTCGATGGACCGCATCGTCGCGCTGAAAGTGCTGAACGAACGCTATTCGAACAACGCAGAATTCGTTGACCGTTTCATTCGCGAAGCGCGCGCCGCGGGCAAGTTGAACCATCCGAACGTGATCCACGTCCACGACATTTCGCGCGCGAATGGGCGGCACTATTTTTCGATGGAATTCATCGACGGACCGTCAGTGCGAGAGCTGCTTAAAAAAGAAAAACACCTCGACGTCAACAAGTCGCTGGACATCACGCTGCAAGCGGCGAAGGCGCTGGAATTCGCGCACGAAAACCGGATCGTGCATCGAGACATCAAGCCCGACAATTTGATGTTGACGCGCGAAGGAATCGTAAAAATCGCGGACCTCGGCATCGCGAAAACATTTGATGACGGCGGCAGTTCCGGCGCGAAAGATCACCGCGGTGTTCTGGGAACGCCGCATTACATGGCGCCCGAGCAAGCGATGGGAAAAGCCATCGATCATCGCGCGGATATTTATTCACTGGGCGCGACGTTCTATCACATGGTCACCGGAGCGACTCCTTTTACGGGCTCGACGGCTCAGGAGATTTTGAAAGCGCACGTCCAAACATCATTGACGCCGATTCAAGATTTGAACAAAGACGTTCCCGACCCGGTCTGTTTCATCATCGAGCGCATGATGGCGAAGCTGCCGGAAAAGCGCTACCAGAACATGTCGCGTTTGATCGAGGATATTGAAAAAGTTCAAAGCGGACAGGTGAAGGGCATCGAGCGGATCGAGGCGACAGATTCATCGGTTCTGCGTGTGGTCAAAGCGCCATCCACTCAATCCTCACGTGACAAACAGGCCGATGTCCCAGCAAAATCTCAACGCAAAAAAGCGCGGTTGCGGCGGGACGATGACGCGACGGGCGGACACGCGCCGATTCAGAAAGTGCTCTCGGCTGCTGTGTGGCTTGTGTTGCTCGCGGGCGCGATTTATGCGGTGATCCAGTTGCCGAAAATTTTGACGCCGAAACCTGTGGACCCGGATTCTGTCGTCAAGATAGACAAGAACGTGAAGCCGAGCAAACCGGAAGCGCGCGCGCTGCTGTCGATGGCGACGGACTCGATGGGACGCAATGACCTCAAGCAGTGCGAAATCTATTTGCTGGAGATCAAAAACAAATACAGCACATCGCTCGAAGCGGAAGCTGCTGACAAGATGCTGTTGGACCTCACGCGCAGCAGCTTTGAAGCGGGTCGACAGGCTGCGGCGAAAGCGTTGTCCGAAGCGAAGAAATTTGAAGCAGACAATCCCAACGATGCCGCCGGGATTCTCACGAAATACAAAGGCGTGATGTCTGTGGCCGGTAGCAATCCTGCGGTCTTCGATGAGGCTAAAACGAAAGTCAGTGCGCTTGAAAAAGCAGCGGCACCAAAATCAAACGCTTCAGGCTCAAGCGGCGCGTCGAAAGAAATTTTCGACAAAGCGGCAGTACTGAAAGCGGCGTTCGATTATGACGCCGCAAGAAAGATGCTGAAGGATTTGATGTTCTCCTCCCAGAGTCTCGAGGACGGTGCTGAGGCGCGAAAGTTGGTTGGCAAGTTGGACGAAGAAGCCAAAGCGAAAGTGAAAGAGATGAAAGACAAAACCGCCGCATTGGACCCGCTCGCAGCGGCGGCGGAATGGAGCAAATACGCATCGACGGTGAAGGACGAAGTCAACGCCGCCGAAGTGAAACCGATCCTGGAGGACCTCGAAGAAAAAACGCAGACTGCGGCGATGGAAGAACTGGGTAAGGCGAGCGAAAAAGCGAAGGTCAATAAATATGCCGACGCGACCACCGACGTATTGGCCATGCAAAAGAAATGGGCGGGACTGAAGTGGGGCAGCGTCGCGGCGAAGAAGGAAGCGTCATATAAAAAGCAGAAGGCGCTGTACGACAGCTTCTTGAAATTGCTCGGCGAAAAAGTCGCAGCCGGGCCTTTGACGCTGCCGTTTGATGTCCAAACAAAGATCAAGAATCAAACCAAGTGGGCCGTGGCAACGGTGCGCGACGAGTCGATCGTTCTCGATCCGATCCCAACAAAAGCAAACCCAGGTGTCGCCGTGAAGCTGGCAGAATTGGCGCCGAAGGATCAGTATCAATTGATCATGCTCGTGATGCCGAAAGAGCCGACGAAAGACCAACACGCGCAGCTCCAAGCGTTCTGTACTGAGCGCGGATTGTCCGATGAAGCAGACAAGCACGAAGCCAAAGCGGGCGATGGCAAGTAGAGTTTTACTGTCGCGTAAACACTGCGCTGCATTTGTACGTAGACCAGGCTTTGAGCCCGTACAATTCGCGCGTCACAGAGATAAATTTGTACGGGGTTAATAGCCCGTTCCACTAAACAAATTGGGTCCACCCATAACAAAACCGCCGCATCGATTTCCCGATGCGGCGGCTGGACTCCTTGATGTCAATTCCTCACCTCGTCAACGCGTTTAGTTCTTCTTCTTGACGCGCGTGTTGATCGGGTTGTTCGGATCATTCGGATCGTTCGGGTCATACGTCTGGCCCGTCTTCGGATTCACCGGCTGCCGCACAGTCGGTTGAGTCGGCTGAGTGGGCTGAGTGGGCTGAGTTGGCGGTACGACGACTCGGTTCTTTTCACGTTCCGCTTTCAAAGCCGCCGCGCGATCCGCAGCCGCCTTTTCACGAGCGACACGTTCCGCTTCATTCTGTGCGCGATCTGCTGCGCGTTCCGCTTTGTTCGCAGCAGCTTTTTCGGCAGCGGCTCGATCAGCAGCGAGTTGCGCGGCTTCATTCTTCTGGCGTTGCGCTTCAATCGCAGCGTCGCGAGCGGCTTTTGCAGCGGCCTGATCCGCTTTGTTTGCTGCAGCCTTTTCAGCAGCGGCTCGGTCAGCAGCGAGTTGCGCAGCTTCATTCTTCTGGCGTTGTGCTTCCATCGCAGCTTCGCGAGCGGCTTTTTCAGCAGCGCGTTCAGCAGACCGATCCACTAACGGCGTCTTAGGATTCTGAACGTTCGGATTCTGAACGTTCGGATTCGGAACGTTCGGATTCGGAACAATCACGTTCGTCTTCGGCTGATTGATCGGGTCCTGAACATTCCGTGTCGGTCCTTTCACCGGCGGCTGTTCCTGATTCGCTTTCAACCGAGCGGCTTTGGCAGCTTCGATCTGCGCTTTCTGCCGGGCTGCCATTTCTTCCTGCTGCTTGCGAGCAGCTTCGCGAGCTAAGCGCTGAGCTTCGAGATTCGCCTGAGCTTCCGCAGCAGCGGCTTGCGCCTTCGCTTCGGCGTTGTTCTTGTTTGCGGCATTGATCGCTGCATTGCGGGCGCGCTGATCGGCAGCCGCTCTTTCAGCGATCAAAGCAGATTCGCGGTTCGCCTTTTCTCGAGCGGCTCGCTGGGCGATCAATTCGGCTTTCGCCGCTTCGGCCTGGCGCGCGCTTTCGGCGTTCGCTTTCGCGTGAGCCACGCGGTTCTGTTCAGCGGCCAATTCAGCTGCGAGACGGCGCTGATCGGCAGCTTGCTTTTCCAACGCGACCTTCTGCAAGCGCGCGTCTTCTGCACGCTGCTTTTCAACGGCTGCCTTCGCCGCGAATTTGGCGCGATCTTCAGCCGTGTTGGCCTGACCCATCAACGTATTCAAGCGGCGTTCTTCGTTGTCAGAGCGCTTAGCAGCAACTTCTTCGATCACGGCGGATTGGCGCGTCAACGATTCCTGACGGCGCGCGTCCTGTGTGGCGAAATTACGTTCGCGCAATTCATCCGCACGAGCTGCGGCGGCGAGAACGCGAGGGTCCGCACTCGGGCGGGTTTTGCCGGCGTTCAACGCAACTTGACGAGCCGCAATTTCAGCCGGCGTTTCCAGCGCGACTGCACTCGTGACGCGTGGGCGATAGAACTTCAACGTTCCCGCGTTCGGATCATAAACAGACGACGAGCGGCCCAGCGTCTGGCCCACAACTACATCGCTGTCGCCAAGACGAACCTGGCGCAACTGGCGGCCTGAGCGCTGTTCATACGTGCGATAGTTCGGACCGTTCACGAAGATGTTGTTATTCTGGATGATGATGGTGTTCTGGATCACCGTTGTCGCGCCAAAGTATTGAGCACGTTGATCGCGTCCAACAAAATGGGAATACACATTGCGTTCACAGAATCGGTCCTGCGGAACGAAACAATAGTCACGTTCTCCCAAACCGAAATCCAAACCCACATTCACACCCCAATGCTTGCCACCGAAATGGAAGCCAACTGAAACGCCACTGCCACCATGGTCGAACCGCGCGGCGGGCGGCAACGGTGCCCAACCCCAATGCGATTCGTTCTGGCGCCAATTCACCCACGCCGGTCCCCACGTCGTGTCCGGGCGCCACATCCAACCGTAACCCGGAGCGCGCCACCAACGACCATAATGGAACGGTGCCCAGCCCCATGAGTAATCCGATTCCCAGCACCAACCGGCATCCGTCCAGACCCAATGACCGCGGTTGCCGTAGGGGCGCCATTCTGTGTCGCCACACGCAACCGACGGCTGCCAGCACCATGATCCATCCAAATTTACCCACGTGCCGTAAGGCGTCAACGCTTCATAGAAATGCGAGACCGTGCATTCGGATTGCGCAATCACTGGCGTCGGGACGTAAACGGTTTCGCGTACGATTTCGCGTTCGCGAACGACTTCCGGCGTGTAACTGACTTTGCCCGTCAACGGCGAAATGTAACCCGTGTTCGCATCGACCCCGGTGTTCGGATCAACCCAAATCGGCTTCGTGGCGTTATCGTTAAAATTGTTCAAATTAACAGCCGTGCCTAACTGCTCGTCCGCTTGAATCTGGGCGTCCTGATTAATGATCGGCGTTTCCGTTACAATCGGATCTTTGCCCGCGCGTAGATCGCGCCCGTGGTTCAAAATTTCCTGGATCGACTTCGACGTGACGCCGAGATCGTTCAAAAACAATATTTCATCAACGGTCAATTCGTAGGCAATTGACGATGCTTGCACGTACGCAACCAAGACATCTTCTGCGATGCCTGATTTGGCCAATTTGGCGACGTCATCAAAGCCTTCCGAAGCACTCGAACGCCCTGCTGTCAACGCCAGGCCGACACACGCGGCAAGGCACAGACTCCATAAAGTACGCATTGCTAACCCTCCAAAAATGACGCTTTCGTTACGTCGTTCAATCCCAAATCCAAATTATATGACGAGCCAGTCGCAATAACATTCGACTAATTCGTGAAAAATCGACCGTTATCGACTTCTTCAAATTCCGTTATTTCGCGCGCTTCGGTGTCGCATCCGCGTCTAAATCCAACCCGCTGAACTGCCCCGCCGCATAGTAATGGTACGCCAATCCCGCGCTCATTGCCGCGTTGTCCGTACACAAAGACGCTGGCGGAAAATGGACTTCAATCGGTCGCCGCTCGCGCGCCGCTTTCGCAGCCATAATCGTCCGCAGCCGTTTATTGCAGGCCACGCCACCGCTCACGGTCAACGCGTTGATCCCCTCTTTACGACACGCCGCGAACGCCTTGTCGGCCATGATCAGACACGCCGCTTCTTCAAAGCTCGCTGCCACCTCGCGCCGTTCATCGTCGGAAATATCGCGCAGTGCGCCGCGTCCCCGGGTCGTTCCGCGCAGATGATAATAGGCCGCCGTCTTCAATCCAGAGAACGAAAAGTCCAGCGGATTATCCGCTTCGCCGGCGTGAGTTCGCGACGACGTGACGATGTCTTTGAAAATCTGTCGCCCCGAATCCGGCACACTCTCTGCTGCCTTCGCCAGAGCCGGGCCGCCAGGAAATCCGAGGTTCAGCATCTTCGCAACTTTATCGAACGCCTCGCCAGCCGCATCGTCGCAGGTCTGCCCCAGCGTCGAAATCTCCATCGGCGACGCCACTCGATACAAGCTCGTATGCCCGCCCGACACGATCAGCGACACGTGAGGATACCTCGAAAATCCGCCCAGCGCCGGAGCGTATACATGCCCGAGAATATGGTCGATGCCAATCAGCGGCTTATCCCACGCCAGAGCCAACGCTTTCCCCGCCGAGATGCCCACTAATAGCGCCCCAACCAAGCCCGGTCGATTGACGACACTGATCGCGCTCAGCTGCGCGCCCGTCACGCCGGCCAGCGTCAACGCCTCATCGATCAACGCCGTCACGCATTCGCAATGCGCCCGGGCCGCCACCTCCGGCACGACGCCCCCAAATGGCCGGTGCAGATCGAACTGACTCGCGACGACATTCGACAAAATCGTCCGCCCATCCGCGACGACAGCCGCCGCCGTCTCATCACACGACGACTCAATCCCAAGAATCAAAACAGGTCCGCTGCTCATGGGGGCTATGGAACAAGAGAAGGAGCCGAATGTCAACACTAATTCGGGGTGTTTGCGTAGCCAGTGTGCATGTCGCTGTGTCAACTCACTCCAATTTTATTTTTCATGTCACATCCGCTCTTCTCGTCCATATAGTCTTACGAATAGACAACCTCATTATGGGAGACCCCGTCATGCGCATCTCGTTACCGTTTCTTGCAACACGATCAATTCGGTTGTTACTGCTCGCACTGTGCCTCACTGCTTTTTCGTCTTGTTTCACCGCTGAAGACGAGATCGATTGGGATAAAGCCAAAGTCCTGCACGGCAAGGCAGGCAATGGCGAAAAACTTTCGACTGAGGAGCAAGCCTATTACGACCGTGCGCGCAAAGCCGTCAGCGAAGGGAAGGCACCATTTCAAAAAGATGGCGGTGGTCAACCCAATCCCGGAAATAACCCGGGCACCAATCCTGGCACTCGCACTGGCGGCGGGACACCCGTTGGCAAATCGCCCACCGGTTTGATTCCGCTGACCGAACTTGGTACGTCAAAATACAAGGACGAAGACGGCGGTCTCTATGGTGGCGGCAGCAATGAACCGCCTCAAGAGCACGGCTCGGCAGCGATGAAAGAAATCGAAAAACTCCAGCCGCTCGATGCTGACGGCAAGCCCTCAGCGAACGGAAAAATCGTGTTGCTCGGAGTCGGCATGTCGAACACGACGCAGGAATTCGCGCGCTTCAAACAAATCGCCGATCAGGATGCCGTCAAAGCGAAAAACCTCGTGATTGTTGACGGCGCTCAAGGAGGAAAAGCTGCGAAACAGTGGTCCGCTGAGGATGTCTACGCCACAGTCGAGCAGCGCTTGAAATCCCAAGGCGTCACCGCGCAGCAAGTCCAAGTTGCGTGGGTGAAGCAAGCGAACATGGGACCGTCGGGTGACCTGAAAGATCACGGCATCGCGTTGAAAAACGATATGGGAGTCCTCATCCGTCTGCTGAAAAAGCATTACCCGAACCTGCGTATTGCGTACCTCTCAAGCCGAATCTATGGAGGCTACGCAACCACGCGGTTGAATCCTGAGCCGTACGCTTATGAAGGTGCGTTCTCAATGCGCTGGCTGATCCAAGACCAGATCAAAAATGACCCGCAGCTCAATTACGACGCAGCGCGCGGCCCGGTCGTTGCGCCCATTTTAGTGTGGGGACCGTATCTTTGGGCCGATGGCACCACCGCGCGTAAGAGCGATGGTTTGGTCTATGAAAAATCAGACTTTGCTGGCGACGGCACACATCCCGGAGATACCGGACGTCAAAAAGTAGCGGATCAACTCATGACGTTTTTCAAGAACGATGCGACCGCGAAAAAGTGGTTCGTCGCGAAGTGATGATTGAATTTCAATTCAAGCGCGGCAGCAATTCTGCCGCCGTGTCGCGCACCCCGACGATGTTTGGATTGTCGAGGACGTCGAGGAGTGGAAAGCCGATCAAGTACGAGCGGATTGCGCGGATCAAATTCGGGACCGTCCGGGCTTGGCCTCCGAACGCGATCCGCAAGCAACCGACGCCTGCCTGCGCCAGGCTTGTGAGCAGATCATTCCATTGCGCGGCGTTGATATCCAACGCGAGGCCGGTTTCGAGCGTCATTGCGGGTGGTTCGTCGAACGCTTCGCTGAGGGCATGCGCGAAGTCGAGGCGGTTGGTGAAATCATGCATCGATGCGCTCAACTTCATGTCGCGCCCGGAATCGTAGATGGCATCGGCGTTGAGTTTCACGCCGTCATTCAAAAAGAAATCACGGTCGCCACGCCACAGCCGTTGTTCCGCGCGTAACGGCGCTGCGGCGGTCAGCACCAATTCCAGGCCGCTGTCCGAGCGCAAGTTTTCAACCGCTGCGCGCAACGATTGGCACAGTGGCTCGATCGCGTTCCGTACTCCGATGGCGGCGCGTTCAGCGTCGAACCGAGCGCCTTGCATCCACGATGTCGCGTTCCATAATCCGGCGACAGCAATAGGAAGCACGCGTCCGCGCACGGGCGAGCGCAGAAAATAATCCTCACGTTCGCGATGAACTTGCGCGGCCAGTTCGGCCAATTCTCCCAACCGAGCGGCGGCGCGTTTGGGGTCGCGCAAACCTTCGCGCGCGACCAGTCCGCCTGCATTAATCGTGACGGGCAACGCGCGGTGTGACGCGTCGAAATATTTTTCAGGAATCGATTTGTAATACAGATGAATTTCTGTGCCGGTCATCGGAGTTCCCGCTGGATTTCCGAATCCGCGCGCGAATTGTTCTGCAATCGCGCGGATACGTTCGGGGGAGTCGGCGCGGACGGCCAGACCTGTTGATGCCATCGCCGACCTGCGCCACAACACGGCTTCAAAATCCGGGGCGAGTGGGTCGAAGGGTGCGGAGACCGCGTTCGCCACGTGGGCATCGTGGGTCGAGGGGCACGGATCCAACGCGATCAAATTGCTGCGCACCGCGTTGACCACGGCGGAAGAATGGACGCCTTGAAGCCAGAACGTTTCCAAGGCGGGACCATTTGCGGGGAGCGCTTCGACGCCGTCTCCTTCGGATTTAAAATGCGGGAGATTGTTCGCTGCGGAATAAGCGACGCGCCGGACGCTGTAGGTGCGTGCGCCGAACGCTCCAGGCGGCAAGGCTAATTCGGTCAGCGCGTGGATCAAAGCGGGCGAAATCGACTGTTGCCCCAGGGCAACGATGCGCCGTTCGACATCGCGCGCGACAGACTTCGCCACATCCGGTGCGATGCCCGACGCGTGCAACGATTCGGCCAGTCTGCGCCGATCCCAAGGCACACCGCTCGAATCGCTTCGCGAAATGTCAGGCTCAATGACCCGGATTCGTTGCAGCAGCGCCATCGTATCACGCGACTGCTTTTGGTAGGCTTCGGCGACGGAGTTCAACGCCATCGCTCGCAGCGAGTCGATGATCGTCGCGCGAATGTCCGCAGTACGAACAACATTCGAGGACTCAACAGCAGTCGAGTGTTCGATGCTCGCTGCAACGTCCTGAGCAATGACCGTGGATTCGTTCGGCGGCAACGATGCGTCCGCCGCTCTCACAGCACGCGCCACCGACGCCTCCAAGCGCGCGGCGTCGAAGGTCATGGTGCGCCCATCGTGTTTGATGACTGCGGAGATCATAAAATCTCGAACCATTTACGCGTTATTTATTCTGCGCTTTAGGGCGGACGACAAGATCGTCCGTGTTCAAGCCGTCGAGGATTTCGACATAGTATTCATCGCGGATTCCACAGTTGACTTCCTGCTTCTTTGCGGCTTGTTTCTTGGCGTTCGGATTAACTTTCATCACGTACTTTTTATCGACACCGTTTTCGCCGGGATCGGTACCGAGGTAGCTCTTCGGAACGCACAGGACATTGGCGCGCGATTCGAGGACGATGTCAGCTTCGACGCGCAGGCCCGGGCGCAGCATCTCGAAGAGCGGCTTCTTGTCGGCATCTGTGGGCGAATCAATTTCCATGATGACTTCGACGACTTCACCGCCACGCGGCTGGGACGGATCGTCCTGGAGCAATTTGCGTGTCCCGGCTTTACCGATTTCGA
This sequence comes from Planctomycetota bacterium, assembly GCA_037129555.1. Classification (GTDB taxonomy): domain Bacteria; phylum Planctomycetota; class SZUA-567; order H5-PLA8; family H5-PLA8; genus JANXLS01. Next base: position 38,264 of record JBAXUS010000013.1, on the reverse strand, counting down.
CGACGCGCGCGGAGAGTTCGGCTTTTCCAAATGCACGGCTTTTGATTGATGCTTTCAAATCTTTTTTGATCAGCGACTGAAGTTTTTCGATGTCAAATTCGGCTCGAACCCGCTTGCGTGTGAAATCGACGATCCACAATACATCTTCATAAGGAGCGAGCAATGCGCCGGGTTCGGCGAGGCGTTTGATGACGAGCCCTTCAAACGGCGCACGCAATTCGTAGCCAAGTTTCATTTTCTTAAAGCTCTTTAGATTTTGCTCGCTGCGTTCAACCAACGCGTCGGCTACACGCGATTCGGCGGAGTCAGCATCATGTCGGAGCGATTCCAATTCTTTGCGTTTGAGGTCCTCACGCGCTTGGGCATCCGCCAACGTTTTGGTGGCCAATTCGATGTCGGCGACGGGAACGGGGATGGGCGCATCAGGGCGTTCGATGCGGCGCTTCTCCGCTTCGGCGCGGTCCACGGCAGACTTCGCTTGTGCGGTGCGGGCGCCGGCGGCTTCTTTGTCTGGGTCGCTCGCACCCTTTTTAATTTTATCGTAGTCGGCTAATGCATAGCGCATTTCAGCGGCGGCGGATTCCAAACCCTGGCCCGATTTTTTTGCTTCATCGTTGCGCGTCTTGGCAAGATTCAAGCGCGCATCAGCGGCTTCCAATTCGAGCGGCGTCGGATGCGAGAGGAGTTGCTTTTCTTCGGCTTCGGCCAAGGCTAAAGCGCGTTGAGCGTGTTCCAATGCGAGCTTTGCGTCTTCCTGCCGGTCCTGCCTGTCTTTCACTTTTTCTGGCGTTTTCAATTTGGACAAATTGCGTTCGGCTTCCAGCGTGTCAGTATGAGCGCGTTTGAGTTCCGCCTCTTTCTTCTCACTAAGTTCGGCGTTCTTGCGCGCGGTGATGGCGTCACGTTTTGCTTTCGCTTCTTTTAACGCGATCTCTTCGAGCGCGATGTGGTCATCGGCTTCGGTCGAGTTCAATTTAGCGACGGTGTCGTTCAATTTGACGGTGCCGCCTTCTTTCGCTTCGATCTCGTCGACGATCCCGGCGAACGGGAATTTCAGTCGCGTGACGGCTCCATAGCCTTCGATCAGACCTGCGCCGTGAGCGGTGCGCCAGATTGTTTTCAGCTGCACCGGATGCGGCAATTCGCCAGCATCCGGCGGTGACCAGATGAAAAAATACGCCGCTCCGCAGCCAATCAGAACGAACACCAGGAACCAGACAATTGCTTTGACCATTGCTATTCTTTTACCGAAAATTTAGTAAGGCACATCAGCCTTTGAACACTTCCGCCGGCTCGACACTCATCACTTTCCACACGGACAACAATGACGCCAGAACACAGACCAACACCGTGAGCCCGACTGCCGCACAATACTCGTTGAAATTAATCGACAGATGAATCCCGGCACCCCCGATAAATTTTCCGGCGACCCACAGAAATCCGCCCGCGATGATATGCGCCGGAATGGCTCCCGCAACGGCCTGCGCCATGATCACGCCGGTCACTTGCATGTTCGATGCGCCCATGGCTTTTAACGTGCCGTACTCCTTCAGATGTTCGAGCGTCGACGTGTACAGCACTTGCCCGGCGACGACGACGCCGACGATCAGCCCCATCAGTGCAGCCATGCCTAGAGCTGGTCCTGCACCGGTGGAATTCAGCCAGTAATCCTGCGCTTTTGTCGAGAAATCGGCACTCGTGTAAGCTTCTGTATAATCGATGCCTCTGAGGCTGGAAAGCACATCCGCACTGCTCGCGCCGGGTTCCAGTTCGACGATGACATAATGGATGGCATCGCTCGGCAAATGGCCAAACGAACGGGCGTTGTCGAGGCCGGTAAAGAGCATCGGATTGCCTTGAAACGAGCGGATGCCATCGGTGACGCCGACGATACGCGCTTGGACTTGGCCGATTTCTGTCATTGAATTCAAATCGGAATTGTCCAATTTGCGCTGGGCGGTGGTGTCCACTGTGACGGTGCCGGGGTCACCGAGGTCTTCGGAGAATCCACGCAATAAGCACCACGGACGTCCGACTTTTGTCTCTGTATCAAAGCCGACGATCTGGACTGTTTTTTCTTCGCCATTTTTCAATTTCCAATGGCTAAAAACGATGAGCATCGGGTGCGCGGATTTGACGCCGCGTGTGGAGCGAACAACATCGAGCGTGCGCGGTGCGAGTAATTTTGGAAAATCGAAATTCTCCTGATGCTGAGCGCAGACCCACAAATCGCCATCGCTATGATCGACGATAATAGAGGCGTTTTCCTTGAAGCCGATGTACAGGCCCAATTGAATGAAGGCCAGCCCCGCCGCGACCGATACGCCCAGCAATGCCGCCGCGAATCGGACCGGTTGGTGCAGAATAATTTGAAAAGCCAGACTGATCATCGACGGTCCATTCCAGGTACTTCATGATGCAGAACCACGCCAAGACGACATCGAGAAAGTTCCCGACGCCCCGATATCCAAGCCGGTTCACATTTTCAAAAACAGAACTATACCCGCATCCGGTGGATTGGGCTTGAATTTTCAACAAAAATATTAAATGCTCGGGAGCTCGTGACAATACCTGCATTTTTGGGAGCGCTTGCGATGGCAATGGTGTAGATTTGATCAGCCGGAGCACATTATCGCTCTATGGAATAAGCACGAAGGCGATCACATGCCTAAAACGGTATGAGTCTGAGCGAACAAATCGCTTTTTGTACAAAACATTGAAGATTCGCCGAAAATCCCTCACGTCTTCATGTGAAATAACCTTGACTTGCCGAAAATGCACCGCATAATCCTTCCATTCTAAACTAAGTCATAACTCTGTCCGTTGTCTTAAGGCACCGGCGAAGTTGTCGTTCGGAATTCGAGGAGGTCCTTCAACCGTGAGCTTCGTAGCCAAAGTATTCGTCGTCCTGAATTTTTTCATGTCTGCCGTCTTCTTGTACTTCGCGACGACGATGTGGGCTGCCAATACTAAATGGCAAAAGATGTACGAGGCCGAGAAGTCCGGCAACGTGATCGAAGTGGCCAAGGCACAGAAGCTGCAAAAGGATGCCTCCCTGAAGATTCTCGGCGCAGAAAAGAATGAATTGGCTATGCGCTCAGAACGTGATCGCGAGAAGGGCGAAAAGGAATCCGAACGCGAAAAGAACCTCAAGCTGATCGCCGAAGTAACCAGCGCTCACAACGCGCGCGATTTGGCCGACGGCGAACGTAAGGAAGAAGCACGCGAAAACAAGCGCCTCGTTGAAGACAACTCCAAAATGCACAACATCGTCACGAAGTTGAGCCAGGCCGTGAACGTGGAACGCGCCAATGCTCAAGCAATCAAGAACGAAAAAGCGGACATGGAAGCAGAGTTGAACTCGACGAAGGCGTTGCTCTCAACCGCGAACCGCGAGTTGAAGGTTGCGCAAAACGATGTCGCGAAAGCCTCGAACCAAATTGAAAACTTGATTCGTAAAGGCGTGAACGTTCCCCAGATTCTCGGTGAGAATCCTGACCAGCCCGCGATCAACGGAAAAGTGTTGGCCGTGCGCGCAGATGTGGGTCTCGTGATGCTCTCTGTCGGCAGCACCAACAATGTCAAAGTCGGCTACCAGTTCACGGTCAGCGTCGGTGGTGTGTACAAGGGTATCGTCCAAGTCGTCAACGTGTTTCCGGATATGTGCTCAGCTAAGTTGATGCCGGGAACGCAGAACACGACCGGTGCACAGATCGAAACGAACGACGAAGCCATGACGCACCTTTAATCCGTTTTCACCAATCTGGGTAGAACGATTGCGAATAGAGTGCGCAACGACTAGCCCGGGTTGAGTTTTAAATTCGATCTTGCTACGATTACGGAGTGTGACAGATGGCGAAAGACAACGCGGACAAACCCTCATTCGATGTATACGGCATGTTGCTGCTCCTGGGCTTTTTGATGACGCTCGGTTCAACGCTGCTGTTGAATGACGAATTGACGACCAACTGGGGTTTCAAACTGGGCGGGGATGCTCCCCCAGCTCAACCGTGGCACATTACTCAGTACCGCGATTTAACCAAAAATTACAGCCCGAACGCGCCATACATTGACATTCGCAAGAAGGATTTGGACGAATGGAAAGTCGCGCGCAATAAGACGGGTGCAGTGAACGGCAGCACATTTCCGGTCAAAGATTTTGAATGGCCGGCTGGTTACAAGGCGAATGAATACGCGGTCGATCCTTTGAGTCCCAACAATTGGGAATCCGTTCAGCCCAACACGAGCGATGATGCAACCGTTGCAAAAGAAAAAGCAGCGCGTTTGGAGCAATTCAATTTGCTGTTGAATTCAGTTCCGAAGGACGTTCCAGTCGAAGCTCCAAAGGAACCGGCGAAGACTGAAGCAGAGGCAAAGAAGGACGAAACGGCAGCACCGAAGACAGACGCTGCAGCGCCAACTACGACCGAAAAGAAGGACGAAACGAAGAAGGAAGAGCCGAAAAAGGATGAAGCGGCGGCTCCTAAGACAGACGCGACTGCGGCTCCCAAGACTGATTCAGCGGTACCAGCAACGACCGAAAAGAAGGAAGAAGTCAAGTAAACTGCGGTTCAATTTGAATTCGATTGACCTTAGAGGTCCGGCCAACATGGCTGGACCTCTTTTATTTTGATGACCGTGACGCAGTTTATCGGCACGAACACAAATTGACTCGATATTTCTTTCTCTTTCCTCCCAAAATTCTGCTATTTTTCATCACGTTTCGAGCGCGAGTTACCGATAATATCTGAAGACCTCAGATCAGCGAAGTGAAGTGGTGTCGGTGCGCTCACACGGAGTACGAGAATGATATTTGACGGCTTTCTAGGCATGCTTTCGAAGGATCTGGGCATCGACCTGGGCACGGCAAACACGCTCGTCGTCGCGCGTGGTGAAGGCATCATTATTTCTGAGCCGTCGGTCGTCGCTGTGATCCGCGACACGAACAAAGTCGTGATGTGTAATGGCGAAATCGCAGTAGGCGATGTGGCCAAGCGCATGATCGGCAAAACGCATTCAAAAATTCAAGCCATCCGCCCGTTGAAAAACGGTGTCATCGCCGACTTTGAAATCACCGAAGCGCTGCTCACGTATTTTATTCGCAAAGCGCACGGTCGCAGCCGTTTCATTCATCCTCGCGTCATCGTTGCTGTGCCGTCCGGGATTACGACGGTCGAAAAACGTGCGGTGATTAATTCAGCTGAACGCGCTGGCGCACGCGATGTTCGACTGATCAAGGAGCCGATGGCTGCGGCGCTGGGCGTTGGGTTGCCCGTGACGGAAGCCAAGGGATCAATGATCGTGGACATCGGCGGCGGGACGACAGAGGTCGCGATTATTTCGCTGTCTGATATTGTCCAGAGTGCGTCGCTGCGTTGCGCGGGCGACGAGTTGAACAATGCGATCATCAAGCATATGAAGGAAGCGTACAATCTTCAAATTGGCGAGCAGACAGCCGAACGCATCAAAATCGAAATCGGCAGCGCGTATCCTTTGGATGAAGAATTGATTCGCGAAGTGAAAGGTCAGGACACCCTCGCAGGGTTGCCGCGCATCGTCACGATTCGCAGCGAAGAAATTCGCGAGGCGATGCACGACCCGCTGGATCAGATTTTGAAAGCGATCAAAGGAACGTTGGAACGGACGCCTCCAGAATTGGCGGCTGATTTATTGGACAGCGGAATCACGCTGGCAGGCGGTGGCGCGTTGTTGCGTGGCATTGATAAAATGCTCGCGCGCGAAACGGGTTTGCCGGTTCGAAAATCGGATGATCCATTAACGGCTGTAGCGCGCGGGACTGGCGTGGTGCTGGATCAAATCGATCAGTTGTGGACGGTGCTTGAAGATGGGCGCGAGTTGGCGTAACGCGTCACGACACATTTCAGATCATTCAAAAAAAATAAAAAAAGCGCGGAGAACCCACTCGTTCCGCGCTTTTTTCATTGCGCTCGGCTGATGTATTAAACACCTCCAAGCACGGTCAGTAGAACGGTGTTGCAGAGAACCGTCTCGTTCCGCATCGCGTTCCATTTTCGTTTTGGTTCCGTTCGGAGAAACGACTCGTTCCGAACGGCAGCACCGACATAATAGAGAAACAACTCGTTCCATTATCCGGTCACATTCCATTTCGTTTGAGTTGCGGAGAACCCACTCGTTCCGCATTTCTCTCACGCAAATAGAATGTCGCGTGAGCGGAATTCGTTATCAGTATTTTGTGTACTTTTCGCGTGGAAAAATTCGCATCACAGATTGATCCGATTTTGATTGAACATAACTGATCTCCGCGCAATAATGGCGGCTCGATTTGAACCGTCCGATTTTGAGGAGTTCCTGTGCGCTGTCCATCCTGCCGTGCCGACAATGATCGCGTGATCGACAGCCGATCCGCTGAAGAAGGCAAACTCATCCGCCGCCGCCGCGCCTGCAACAAATGCAATCGCCGGTTTACAACACATGAGCGCGTGGAGATCACGCCGCTGCTGGTCATCAAAAAGAACCGCGCGCGCGAGCCGTATGAGCGCGAAAAGCTTCGGCGCGGTATTGAGAAGGCGTGCGAGAAACTCGACGTCTCGCCGGACCAGATTGATGGTATGATCAACGCGATTGAAAACGACGCGTTCGAACGTTTCGATCGTGAAGTTCCCTCGATCACGCTGGGCGAATTGTTGATGCGCGAGTTGCGCAAGGTCAATCAAGTCGCGTATGTGCGCTTCGCATCCGTCTATAAAGAATTCAAAGACGTGAGCGAATTCATGGCGGTGCTCGAAGAGTTTTTGAAGGGCAAAGGCGCGGCGACGTTGAGCGAAGCGCTTACGATGGTCGAGGAACGGAAGAAGTAATCACTACTTTTTCAACGCGGCTTCCACAGCGATGGCTAATTTTTCGGAGCCGTGTCGAATCGGATCGCAGGCGGGCAGACCGGTTTCGCGTTCAATTTCTTCGACGACTTTTCGTGCGTCGTCGGCGTTCAAATCAACCGTGTTCAACGCGATGGCTGCGACTTTGGCCGGATGAATCGGGGCCATTAACGCTTCACACAACGCGATGCCTTGCGTAATCGGCGGGAGCGGGAAGTTGCCGTAGTGCCAGATGTCTTTGCGCGACGGTTGATGAACGAAGACCATCGTGTGCGGCATCGCGCCGTGGAGCAAGCCGACGGTCACGCCGCTGTACGCCGGATGGTATACACTCCCCTGCCCTTCGATGACGAGAATGTCGCGGTCGCGGCGTTCGTAGCACAGACGTTCAGCGGCTCCATTAACATAGTCGCTCAGCACGTGATCGACGGCGATGCCGCTGCCTTGGATCATGATGCCGGTCTGGCCCGTCGCGGCCCAATCGCTGTTCCATCCGCGCGCGCGGAGCGATTTCGAGAGTTCTAGCGCGGTCAGCATTTTTCCGACGCTGCAATCCGAACCGACGACCGAGACTCGGCGCTGTTTCAATCCGCGCAACAGATCTTGAGCGACACCCAGATCGGCGGGCGGGACGCGGACGTCGCGAATGTGGACGCCGTGTGTTTTTGCGGCAGCAGCGAATTCAGGATCGTCGCCGAGAATGTGGTGCAGACCGCTGACGACATCGAGGCCAGCTCTCATCGAATCCAAAACAATCGCGCGCCACGCGTCCGGCAATTTTCCGCCGACGGGCGCAATGCCGATCACGAGTTGAGTGGGCTTGAGCGCCAGGCCTTCGGCGACAGACGAAACGATTGAAACGTTCGCGCCGACGCTGATAAAAGAATCGAGCGGCTTACCGGATTTGGCGGCTTCGGAGTCGAGAACGCAGGCGACTTCGTCCGGGCAATAGCGCACGAGACACGTCGCGGTCTTCGCGGTGAAGATGCCGAGCTGCCCTTCGGTGAGGATCATCATTCTGCGTTGGGTGGCGGACATGGAATTCGCTCCGAGAAAAACGCCGCCGTTGCCTGGCGCGCAAGCGCGCTACAGCCACGGCTCTTCATGTTGCCCCGCTACGCGGTTGACGGCACGAGCTACTGCTTGCCGATTCCGTAGTACGCAAACCCCAGCTCGCGAATGTACGCTGGTTTGTAAATGTTCCGGCCGTCAAACACCGCGTGTCCGCGCATGGCGGATTTGACGCGGGTCCAATCCGGGGTTCGGAATTCGTTCCATTCGGTGCAGAGGAGCAGTGCGTCTGCGCCTTCGAGAGCGTCGTATGAGTTCGATGCGAAGACGATTTTGTCACCGAGCATTTTCTTCACGTTGGCCATCGCTTCGGGATCGAAGGCTCGGATTGTTGCGCCTTGAGCGAGCAACTCGTCGATCAAGACCAACGCGGGTGCTTCGCGGATATCGTCGGTACGCGGCTTGAAGGCGAGGCCCCAGACGGCAATGGTCTTGCCTTTGACTGATCCGCCGAAGTGCTTCAGGATGCGCGGCATCAAGACTGATTTCTGGATTTCGTTTGTGGCTTCTGCGGCGTTGACGATGGACATATCGACGCCGAATTGTTTACCGGACGAGACGAGTGCGCGCGTGTCTTTCGGGAAGCACGAGCCGCCGTAGCCGATTCCTGGGAAGAGGAATGACGAGCCGATGCGGGCGTCTTTGCTCATGCCGATGCGGACGAGTTCCACATCCGCGCCGGTCTTTTCGCAGAGTCGCGCGATTTCGTTCATGAATGAAATCTTCGTCGCGAGGAAGCCGTTTGCGGCGTACTTGGTCAATTCTGCTGACGCCGGGTCCATGCGTAAAATCGGCGCGCCGGTGCGGACGAACGGTTCGTACAACATGCTCAACACGTTCCACGCGCGGTCATCCGTTACGCCGAGGACGACGCGATCCGGGCGCAAGAAGTCTTCGACGGCGGTGCCTTCTTTCAAGAATTCCGGATTCGATGCAATGCTGAATTCACCCGCGTAATGCTTGCGGACTTCGGCTTCGACGAGCGAGCTTGTTCCGATTGGAACGGTGCTTTTTGAAACGATGACGGTGTGATTTTTCAAGCGCTTGGCGATTTCGCGCGCAGCACTGAGGACATAGCGAGTGTCGGCCGAACCGTCTTCGCTGGGCGGTGTCGGCAGGCAGAGGAAGATGGCTTCGGCGTTCGGAATCGCGTCGTCGTAATTCGTCGTGAAACGCAAACGGCCTTCACGGACGCCGCGCGCGAAGAGTTCGTTCAAGCCGGGTTCGAAGATCGGCACTTCGCCTTTGGCCAAGCGCGCGACTTTATTCGCATCGACATCCAGGCCGGTCACGTCGTTGCCGGATTCTGCAAAACACGTCCCGGCAACCAGCCCGACATAGCCCGTCCCAACGATTGTAATTCGCATGAAATTCGCTCTTCTATAGTCCGGATTACTGTAGTTGGTCTGAGCGATTTCAACGCGCCCATTCCCTCACCCCGCGAGCGAAACAGCTGCTCGTCGGCCCTCTCCCGGGGGGAAAGGGAAACGGCGGCTGCTCGCTTCGCCCACCAAGTCAATAATACTCTATTTCTTGATTTTCTCACAATATACTTGCAACGCTTGGACGCCGTATCCATTATTCATGCTCTCGATACCCGTCGCGGCGGCCTGCGCCCCGGCGATGGTCGTGATGCACGGAATGTTGTGGGCGACCATGGCGGTGCGGATCTTGGCTTCGTCCGTGTGATGGCCTTTTCCGGTCGGCGTGTTGATCACCAACGTGATGTCGCCATTCTTCACTAAATCCAACATGTTCGGGCGGCCTTCACTGATCTTCTTCACGCGCTCGGACGGAATGCCGTGGCGCGCGAATGTCTTGTGCGTGCCGTCCGTCGTGACGAGTGTGAAACCGAGTTGCACGAGTTGCTTGGCTAATTGCACCGCGTCGCGCTTGTCGGAGTCACAGACCGAGATGAAGATTTTTCCTTTGAGCGGCAGCGTTTGCCCGGCGGCCATTTGAGCTTTGGCGAACGCGCGACCGAAGTCGGTATCGATGCCCATGACTTCGCCGGTCGAGCGCATTTCCGGTCCGAGGATCGTGTCGTTACCGAGGAATTTATTGAACGGGAAGACGGATTCCTTGACGCTGATGTGTTCCGGGATCGGCGCGAACGTGATGCCTTGTTCTTTGAGCGAGACACCGGCCATGCACTTGGCAGCAACTTTGGCCCAGGGCACACCCGTCGCTTTGCTGACGAACGGGACCGTGCGGCTCGCGCGCGGATTGACTTCGAGGATGTAGACGGTGCTGCCTTTGACGGCATATTGGACGTTCATCAAGCCGCAGACTTTGAGTTCGGCAGCGAGCTTTTTCGTGATCGAATTGATCTGCGCAATCTGGCTGTCGGAGAGGCTGTGCGGCGGGAGCGCCATCGCGGCGTCGCCGGAATGCGTCCCGGCTTCTTCGATGTGTTCGAGGACTCCGGCAATGAGCACGTCCTTGCCGTCGCTGACTGCATCCACATCGACTTCGATGGCGTCTTCGAGGAACTTGTCGATGAGCACTGGCGCTTCGGGCGCGGCTTCGAACGCGGCTTCGATGTAGCCATCGAGTTTCGATGGGTCGTGGCATTTTTCCATCGCGCGGCCTCCGAGCACGTAGCTCGGGCGGACGAGGACGGGGAAGCCGATCTTCGCTGCAACGGCGCGCGCTTCGATGACGGTCGTCGCGGTGCCGCCGGGCGGTTGGACGAGCTTCAAGCGTTCGACGAGCGCGTTGAAGAGCTTGCGGTCTTCGGCGGCTTCGATCGATTCGACAGACGTGCCGATGATCCGGACGCCCGCTTCATGCAAGCGGCGCGCGAGGTTTAGCGGGGTCTGTCCACCGTACTGGACGATCACGCCGAAGGGCTTGACCATGTCGTGAATGTTCATCACATCTTCGAACGTGAGCGGTTCGAAGAAGAGGATGTCGGAGGTGTCGTAATCGGTCGATACGGTTTCGGGATTCGAGTTGACCATGATGGACTCGAAGCCGATTTCTTTCATTGCGAATGCGGCGTGGCAACAGCAATAATCGAACTCGATGCCCTGGCCGATGCGGTTGGGGCCGCCGCCGAGGATCATGATTTTTTTCTTGTCGGTCAGACGCGACTTACATTCGTCTTCGCCGTCGTAGGACGAATAATAATAGGGCGTGTACGCTTCGAATTCGGCGGCGCAGGTATCCACTAATTTAAATCCGGCGATGACGCCTTTGGCTTTGCGGCCGGTGCGGACGGAAAGTTCATCGGTGTTCCAGAGCGACGCGAGTTGCGCGTCGGAGAAACCGTGTTGTTTGGCTTCCCAGAGCAATTCGGTGCTGGCTTTTTCGAATGATCCGGCGATTTCGATACGGTTTTCGAGCTCGATTAAATCGGCGATGTTGGTGATGAACCACGGATCGATGCGCGTGAGCGAACAGACTTCTTCGACGGTGAAGCCCTGCTTGAGTGCGAGGCGCGTGGCGAAGATGCGGTTTTCGTTGGGGCGCGAAAGTCTGCGCATGATTTCGTCGCGCGGAATTTCGAGGTCGCGTTTATCGCGCGGATCGCAGCCGAGGCCGGAGCGTTTGATTTCGAGACCGCGCAGTGCTTTTTGTAGCGACTCTTTAAAGGTGCGACCGATGGCCATGACTTCGCCAACGGACTTCATTTGTGTTCCCAGGGTCGGATCGGCGGCTGGGAATTTTTCGAAGGCGAAGCGTGGAATTTTGACGACGCAGTAATCGATTGTGGGTTCGAAACTGGCGGGCGTGTTGCGCGTGATGTCGTTGGGAATTTCGTCGAGCGTGAAACCCACGGCGAGCTTGGCGGCGATCTTGGCGATGGGGAAGCCGGTGGCTTTGCTGGCAAGCGCGGAACTGCGCGAAACGCGCGGATTCATTTCGATGACGATCAGGCGGCCCGTTTCGGGATTGACGCCGAACTGGATGTTACTACCACCGGTTTCGACACCGATTTCGCGGATGATCGCGAGGGCGGCGTCGCGCATGCGCTGGTATTCTTTGTCGGTAAGAGTTTGCGCTGGAGCGACGGTGATGGAGTCGCCGGTGTGGACGCCCATCGGGTCGAAATTTTCGATGGAGCAGATGATGACGACGTTGTCTTTGACGTCGCGCATCACTTCGAGTTCGTATTCTTTCCAGCCTTCAAGCGACTCTTCGATGAGGACTTCGGAGTTGAGCGAGTACATCAGACCGCGTCGGACAATGCTCTCAAACTCTTCCATATTATAAGCGATGCCGCCACCGGTACCGCCCATGGTGAAGCCGGGGCGGATGACGCAGGGCAGGCCGAATTCGCGGCCGTCGGACTTGCCGAGTTCTTTCAATACAGTGAGCGCTTCGTCGAGCGTGTGCGCCGTGCCGCTGCGCGGGAGGTCCATGCCGATTTTGCGCATGGCCTGTTTGAACTGTTCGCGATCCTCGGCTTTGTGAATGGCTTTGACGTCCGCGCCGATCATCTTGACGTTGAATTTTTCGAGGACGCCGAGGCGGTGCAGATTGATCGCGGTGTTGAGCGCGGTCTGACCGCCGAGCGTTGGGAGAATGGCGTCAGGGCGCTCGATTTCAATGATCTTGGCGACCGCTTCGGCGGTGACGGGTTCGATGTAAGTTTTGTCGGCCATCTCCGGATCGGTCATGATCGTGGCCGGATTGGAATTGACCAGGACGACCGAGTAGCCCTCCTCACGCAGCGCCTTGCAGGCCTGGGTGCCAGAGTAGTCGAATTCGCAGGCCTGCCCGATGATGATGGGGCCAGAACCGATGAGAAGAATCTTGTGGATGTCTGTACGTTTAGGCATGATGCTCCGTGCGCGCTCACCGCGTTTAAAAAGCGATTTGATGTGACACGAAAGTGTGGCGCGAGAACACAGGTTTCGTCGAAGAACGGAGTCTACCAGAAGCGGCGCGAAATTAAAGAAAAGCGCGTGGAATTTTTTGGAAAAACGAGATGTTGATAGTGCAACCTTTTTTGGAGCGGGACGCCGTTCCCGCTCACTGTGCCCTCACGCGTTTGAGCAGGAACAGCGTCCCGCTCCAAAACAGACACCTATTCCTCAAACGTATCCACCAACACCGGTCCTGTCGAAGCGACGTTCCATTCCCATGTTGCGCATTCGTCTTCGATGCAGGTCAGCGTCAGTTTCTGGAATTCGCCTTCGCCGATGCGGATGGCGGCCATGGGGGTTGCTGGGGCGCGTTGGAGATCGACGCGGCTTTTGCCGGCCATGGCGGTGCCAGTCATGGCCTTTAAGCTGCCTGATTCGTTCGTCGGATTGCGGTCGGGGTGGGCTTTGGAGCGTTCGAAATCGCTGATCGATTCTGCGACGACTTCAGCCACCGGGAGTGCTTCGATGATGTCCATCAAATCATCCGAACGCGGCGCGTTCTTCGGCGCGCTTCCGGCGTAGAAATAGCTGTCTGGGACAATCTTTAATGCAACGAGGACGCCGACTGATTGTCGAGAATCGCCAGCTTCAACATCGCCATGTTGAATCTCGTCCATCACGTCTTGTTCATGGTGCGGCTTGTCGTCAATAACTTCGCCGGCTGCGGCGTGGTCGAAGTGTTCGAGATCGACATTGACTTTGGCCACGCGCGGCTCAGCCCGTTTCGGAATGGTTTTCACGCCTGCGTTGGGTTTGCGTTTGGCGATGTCAACCAATTCTCCGCCGGTGAAATCGAGGTCGTCCAGCCCTTTGATTTTAGGTTCGGTCGGCGGCTGAATCATCTTGGCTGAATAATGAGTCGCGGCGTTTGACGGCAACGGAATGGTTTCATCCGGGACGTCTAAAATGCCATGCGCGCCAGCGGACTCGTCGTCCGGATCCGAGGCTGGGATGATGATGTCGTCGAGGTCCAGTGGCATCGGTTCGAAATCGTCCGGCGATTTTGTTTGAGCCGTGTGCGGATCGTGAGCGGGTCGAGCTGCTGGAATAGGCGCTTTTACAGTCGGAGCCGGCGCCTTTACTGCTGGAGTGTGCACGGGTTCGTCATCTAGTTCGAACGACAAATCCTCCAATGGCGGCAACGGAGCTTTCACCGAAGCCTTGGCTGAACCGCCTGAATACGAGCGTTCGACCAAGTCGCTGATTTTCGGCCATGGGGCTTTGAAGGCCTTGACTTTCAAACGCGACGCGGCTTCGATTTCCAAAATGGCTTTGCGATTCAGCGGATTGGCCATGACGACGCAGAGCATGTTGCCGAGCACTTCGAACGGGCACAATTTTTCGCGAGTGCAGATTTCTTTGGAGACGAGTTTCACGGCGGCGTCGGAGCCGTTCATTTCTTCACATTGAACGTCAGTGACTTGAACCTGTTTGTGCAACGCGTGACCGATCGCGTCGGCACGGCATGCGCCCATGCGCAGCAGAATGCCACCGATCAAACCACCTTCTTTGTCCTGCGCTTTGAGTGCCTGCGAGACCTGCTCGCTCGTCGCATCCCCGTTTTCGACCAAGAGCTGGCCGAGCGGTTTGGAACGCATTGAGGCGCGCGAGGAACGTCGATTCATGTCCGTCATAGTCAATGTCCCGGTAACACCCGTTTAAAGTTCAAGGTTTAACGTTTAAGGTTTTGAATTCGAGACCTTCAATTCCATCTGAAACCCGAAACATTTATTTAGTGCATAATTTTAATGAGCGTGATCATGTTGCCGCCGCGTGGGTTGACGCGATGTTCGACGGTGTCCATGCCGCTGTTGACTGCGGCAAATCCGGAGTCGGCTTGAATCGTGCCGCCGACACCGAAGTCGAACGGCTTGCCGTAGTCGGCGATCTTCACCGTCAACGCAGCGGCATCAGGTTGGATTTGAACGTGGAATGAATTGCCGGCGTCTTTGTCATAGGCGCGTTCGATCACGTTCTGACACGCCACGGCGACGGCTTTGGAAACAGCGGCGACCGCGTCGCTCTTGAAGCCCAGCGATTCGGCACAGATCGCGGCGACTTGCGCGGCGCTTTCCATCAGCTTCAAATTGGCCGGAACGGTCAGCGCAATCGGGCGCGCTTTTTTCGACGCAAAGAAGCGCGTGCGGCCATTGGCTTCGACCGACAAAACCGAATTGCAACGTGGACATTTGAACTTACCAGACGAAGGCACATCCAGCGTCACGCGGCAGCGGGCACACGGCGTCTGCAATGGAAATGAAACCGGGACAGCTGGCGTCGCTGACGAAGGAAGCGCCTTGATGCCTTCGGCTGGGGTCGACGTCGCCGCAGCCTGGCGGGTGGTCTTCACGGCAACTGATGGTGGCGGAGACATCTTGCCCGCGAAAGAGCGCAACGCTGTCGCTTCGTCGGTGACGATGTTGAAGAGCGCGTTGAAACCGAGCATTTCCATGACGAGCATGACTTTGCTCGGCACTCGGCAGAACGCGATGTGTCCACCGATGCTTTCGAACGTGTCGGCGTATTTTAGCAACGTGCCCAAGCCGGTGGAATTGATGTACTTGATGTTACTGCAATCAAGCACGAGATTTTTTACACCGCGCTCGATGAGCTTATCCATGACGTGTTGAAACTCTTGGATTGTGGAGGCGTCAATTGACCCATCCACTTCCGCCATGGTTGCCGTGGTGCCGTCGGGTGATTTGATGACTTTGACTTTGAACGCAATCGTGGCCATTTTCGTTTCCAATAAACCTGATGTCGAACGCGGACAATTGAACACGCCAGCGGTTTGCGGACCACGCCGTCCGCCGTTAGAAAACCGAGCGTGCAACCTGCCAATAGCGCCCTATTTTTTGCGAATATACCGAGTGAGACTGATCTTGTTTCCTGCGTAATTGTATTCGAGCTTGTCGACGCATTTGAGCATCAACATGATTCCCAACCCGCCGTGTCCACCCGAGCCATGGCGTTCACGCGCCGCGTCGACCGGACTGCCGCTCACGCCCCGGCTCAGATAAATTTCAGTGTCGAAGCCTTCACCATCGTCCGAGACTGTGATCGTGACTTTTTCACGATCTACAATGTATTGGACATCGATACACGCGTCTTCGTTGCTTTTATTGCCGTGGCGCGTGGCGTTGTCCATTGCCTCGCGGAACCCAACGCTGAACGCATCGCTGGCGTCGTTCGGAAGTCCCGACGATAACAGCGCGTGACTCACCACATCGTTGGCTTTGTCGATTTGTTCTTCCACTGTCTTCAAGCGGAAGTGCATCACGTGGTCGAAATAATTGCGTTCTTCTGCGGTGCGACCGAGTTCGGATTCCGTAATTTTCACCAAGTCGTTCAAATCAAACGGCTCGTTGATGTGCTCGTCCGGAAGTACGGTAAACGCGTTCACTTTTTTCGGATCGAATCCATCTTCGCCAACGATGATGATCGACGTCAGGCTGCTTTCGCGGTCTTTTTTAATGGCTTCGCAAATGCGCGATGCGTTATCAACACCGACATCAATCACGATCAAATCCGGTCGAATCGACTGCATCTGGCTGGCTGCTTCTTCGATGCCTTGTACGACCGTCACTTCACTGCGCGCACTGGCCAGTCGGGAGGCCATGACACCCGTGAAGAAATTGCGCTTGGGTACGATCAGCATAATCTGGTAGAGTCCGGCACCTTCGATGGCTTTTCGGAGGGCGTCATCGAGATCAATTTGGACGATGCGCGCGGAGGGCAGTCCCAGCGTACCGCCAGCCTGCGTTTGCGTTGCGACGGCGTCGCCTTGACGGACGTGGATCGATAGGAAATTTTCCAGTTCGATCCCGTTGCCGCGCTGCAGTTCCTTGCGGATCATGTCCACTGCGCGTTCCAATACCGCGCGAGCGTCGGCTTCCGAGGAATTTAAATCCCGGGATACTTTCTGGGCCAGTTCTTCTATTTTTACCGTTTTCATTGAAAGGCCACTTCCCTAATAGGACATCATTCGCCAGCATCGATGAGTGCGAAATTCGCGGGTGCAACACCGCCCTTTCGTCCCTGATGAACACATCGTGCGCGCGGCCCCGCAGAGCCAATGAAGAATATCTTAAATGTAGAACTACCCTAAACTATCGGCTTTTTTAAAGGCTGTCAAGGATGCGTTGACAATTTCGCGGAACAACTTGTCTGAAGAACGGACTTACTAGCCCGTTTTGGGCCACTCGGAGCATCCAACAGGCTGGTTTTTGACGAAGTACACAAGCGGGCCGGTAAGCCCGTTCTACGTACAATTCTCGAATAAATCGCCGTGACTGGTTTACTCCTTTCATATCATCGTGTCCCCAATTTTTAAGCAGGAGTCTTTGAATGAATCGCAGAAAGTTCTTATCCCACTCCGCATGGATGGCCTCCGCCGCCGTTCTCGCACCGCGTTTTGTCCGTGCCGACGATCCGATGCGCAAGCTCAACATCGCCGTCATCGGCGCCAATGGCAAAGGTGCGTCTGACACCAAGAACATCGCGCTCGACCACAACGTCGTCGCTCTCGTGGATGTGGACACCAAGCGCCTTGACGACGCGATGAAGAGCTATCAGAAATCAGTCGAAAAAAATCCGAAGGCCAGTACGCCGAAAACCTTCACCGACTTCCGAAAAATGTTTGATACGATGGCCAAAGACATTGATGCCGTCATCGTCTCGACGCCCGATCACACGCATTACGCCGCTGCCGTGTGGGCGCTTAAAAACAAGAAGCATATTTGCGTCCAAAAGCCGCTGACCAACACGATCTGGGAAGCGCGCGAATTGCACCGCTTGGCCAAAGAAGCCGGCGTCGTGACTCAGATGGGCAACCAGGGCCGCACGATGGAAGGCCAGCGCAGCGTCAAAGAATGGGTCGAGCAAGGTATCATCGGTACGCTCAAAGAAGTTCGTCTCTGGACCAATCGACCGATCTGGCCGCAGGGTCCGCTCACGATCAAGACTGATGTCAAAGTCCCCGAGGTTCTGAATTGGGATTTGTGGCAGGGCCAGCATCCTGAACGCCCGTACTTCGAATTCGAAAACGTCGGCAGAGACGGCAAGGCGGCGATTACGTCAATCCATCCGTTCAAATGGCGCGGCTGGTGGGACTACGGTTCGGGCGCGCTCGGCGACATGGGCTGCCACGTCATGGACTGCACGTTCAATCTGCTCGGTCGTCCGGTGCCGACGAAGGTCGATGTCGAAAGCGGCACGATCAATGCGATGTGTGCGCCGCTCTGGTCGAAGCTGGTTTATCACATTCCCGCGTCAGCCAAGTACGCGGCGATGACGGTCAGCTGGCACGACGGCGTCAAGGACGGCAAGCCCAACAAGCCTGAACGCGACTCGCGCATTCCGGAAGAAATCTTCAACAAAGCATCGAGCGGCATGATGCTCATCGGCACCAACGGCGTGATCATGGACGCCGAAGCGTATTGCGGCAACCCCAAGATTTACCCCGCCGAAGTCGCAGAAGCCGCGAAGAAGCGCATCGACGCCGGCACGATCAACAAAACCGAATCGCGCAGCCCCAAAGCTGGCAACCCGCAGCTCGAATGGGCGCATTGCATCGTCAACAGCCAAACGCCCAGCTCGAATTTCGATTACGCCGTCCCTCTGACCGAATTCGTGCAGCTAGGCAACTTGGCGATCCGCAGCGGCCAGTCGATCCAATGGGATTCTGCTGCGATGAAGGTGACGAATGTTGAAGCGGCTAACGCGTTTATTAAACGACCGAGCTACCGGGCTGGGTGGATTTAATTGAGATGACTAGAAATAAGGGCAGCGCCTGATAGAAAAGACGGAGCAATTAGTTATCAGGGCGCTGTCCATATTTCCACGATAATTTTAAATAGTGACTGTCCCTTTTTGTCACAATTACGGCGATTCCGGTGTATCGAGAGATAATCTCATCCGGAGAATCACATGCCGACATCACCTGCAGCCTCATCATTACTCTCGCGTCGCCGCTTCCTGAAAAATACAGCCGCTGTTTCAGCTGCGGCCTGCGTTGCTCCGTCGTTTCTTCGAGCCGCCGATCCGAACGCTTCTGTTCAAGTCGTCTGCGTCGGTGCACATGGTCAGGGATTCTCTGATCTCCAGATGATCGCGTCGCATCCCAAAGTCAAGTACGTTGGATTTTGCGATGTCGATTCCACGCGCTTTGACAAAGCCGACAAGCTCATTCCCGGCGTTCCCCATTGGGCCGATTTTCGCGAGATGTTCAATAAATTAGGCGACACATTCGACGCCGTCAACATCGGCACTCCGGATCACACGCACGCGCTGATCGCCATCGAAGCCATGCGCAGGGGCAAGCATGTGTACTGCCAAAAGCCGCTGGCCAGCACAGTCTGGGAAGCGCGGCAGATGCGGTTGTGGGCGGAGAAGAAAAACATCATCACGCAGATGGGCAACCAGATCCATTCGGCGTTGGAATATCGCTCGGGCACGCACTTAATTCAAATGGGCGCCATTGGAAAAATCAAGGAAGTGCACAGCTGGGTCGGCGTCACCGGTAACGAACGAACTCGCTTAGTCGAACCGCCCCCACCCGGCCCTGTCCCAGCGAATTTAAATTGGGACTTATGGATTGGCTGCGCTCCGATGCGCGACTATGCTCCGAACGCGTACCACCCATTTGTTTGGCGCGACTGGCAGGATTTCGGCGGCGGCGCACTCGGCGATTTCGCCTGCCACATCCTCGATCCGGTCTTCACCGCGCTGCGATTGCAGGCACCGATTTCAGTGATCGCCGACAACAGCGGCATCAACCGCCACGTCTGGCCCGTGAACGAAACGGTGCGCTGGGTGTTCCCAGGAAATGATCTCATAGCCGGAAAGACTTTGAACGTGACGTGGACCGACGGCGGTCTGAAACCCAATCGCAAAATCGCAAACATGCCGCCCGAAATGGACCTACCCGGTGGCGGCTCGCTGTTCATCGGCGAAAACGGCAACATGGTTCTGCCGCACGTCGGAATGCCGAAGTTCTATCCGGCCGATAAATTCAAAGACGTCGTCCTACCAACCGAGCCCCCCGTTCCATCGCACTGGCACCGCTGGATCGATGGTATCCGCGAAAACAAAAAGACGACCGACGGCTTCCATTACGCAGGCTGGCTCAGCGAAACTGTGCAGCTCGGCAACGTGGCAACACGCTTGACGACGCACCCGTCCGGCTCACGCGGCGGCCACATGATTGCCGGCGAAGGCGTAATTCCACTGCAATGGGACGCAGAGAAATTCCAGATCACAAACAAGCCCGAAGCAAATAAGTTGCTGACACGAGACTATCGCGCGGGCTGGGAAGTAAAAGGGGCGTAAAAAAGTAGAGCCGAATTATAATCGACTCAAATCACAAACTCTTCGGTCTTGACACCTCCCTAAATGCAGTTATAATAATGTTATAACTAGGAGGCTCTCGCCATGGTCAAGAAACTCTGCAAAGTCGGTAATAGCAACGCGATCATTTTGGACAAAACGCTCCTGGAACTCGCCGGTATCGAACCCGGCTCGAAGGTGAATGTGCAGGTCAATGGCACCATGATTTGTCTGACCCCGATGACACCGAAACATCCGTCGCCGGAGGCATTTAAATCGGCTCTGGATGAAGTCATGCTCAAGCACGGAGAAGTTTTGCGGAGACTCGCAAAATGACGACATCTATTATTTTTCTTTCCGTTGAGCAAGTCCGAATGATTCACGAAAGAATGATTGCTGAATTTGGCGGGAAGAGCGGAATTCGTGATCATGGACTTTTGGAATCAGCCGTCGCTACGCCTGAAGCACGATTCGGTGGAGAGTATCTCCACGATGGAATTGACGCGATGTCTGCCGCGTACCTGTTCCACATTTGCAAAAATCATGCTTTCATCGACGGGAATAAGCGCGCAGCATTGGCTTCAGCAGCTACGTTCCTCGCTTGCAATGAATACTGCTTGATACCGTCCCCGGACGAACTCGAAGCCATCACGCTCGGTGTCGCGGACGGGTCCATAGACAAGCAATCCCTGACTAAAATGCTGCGCAAATTTATCAAGCGCAAGAAGCGCAAATCGTAATTCTTCTCCAGCCGATTCCCTCCGTCGCTATAGTATAATCCCTCATGATCAAAGATCGGCTCATCTCTGAATCCTGCGATTTCGGCGTCATCTACAGCCTGTATTTAAAGCAGGCCGGACCCGCGCCCCGCCGCGTCATTGTAAAAGTCAGCTGGGAAGAAAACACAGCCAGCGACGATCCCGAAACGCACTCCAGCGTCTTCGAACTTGATCTGTCACGCAGCAAACTGTGGGCTCTTGGGCGGAAGGGAAACCAACTTCCGGCGGACCGTTTCTGCGCCCCAAAAATCTGTGCCTGGGCCCAGCGCGAATTGAACGACTATGACGCCGATTGAGTTCGATATTTTTAATTTAAGCATTGCGTTAATTTGAAAAAAGCACTACACATCCGGCATAAGCGTCGAATCCAAAGACTGTTTCCCGGCAATTTCCTCCGACGAGGTGCGCATGATGCAGATGTGGAATCGGATCGTTCTTATCGTCTCTTTAGCATTGATCGCCATGACTGAAACGCCCTGCGCAAGCCCAGCTCCCGACGTATTCGACGCCCATGTTTTTAATCACACGGACGGCAAGCCGCTGCCCTACCGCCTACTCCGCCCACATCCGTTCGATCCCGCAAAAGAGTACCCGCTCGTTCTGTTCTTGCACGGAGCCGGTGAACGCGGGACGGATAACGTCCGCCAGTTGAAGAACGGAGTCGGCGTGTTTGCGCGCGAAGTAAATCGCACTAAATTCCCGTGCTTCGTCGTGGTGCCGCAGTGCGAAACGAATCTGATGTGGGTCGATACGCCGTGGAGTTTGGACGCTCATTCACAGCCCGAAAAGCCGACCGAGCCGATGCGCTTATCCATGGAACTACTGAAATCGTTACAGAAGGAATTCAAAATCGATTCGAAGCGGCTTTATATCGCCGGCGTGTCGATGGGCGGGTTTGGGACGTGGGATGCGATCATGCGATATCCGAACACGTTCGCCGCAGCGGTTCCGTGCTGCGGCGGAGCGGATGATTCAAAAGTCGCGCAACTCGCAGGCTTCCCGATTTGGACATTCCATGGCGACAACGATAACGTCGTCAAAACAATCCGAACGCGGCACGTGATCGAAGCCATTAAAAAAGCCGGGGGCGATCCAAAGTACACGGAGTACCCCGGAGTCGCCCACGATTGTTGGACCAAAGCATTCAACGAACCTCAATTGCTCGACTGGCTTTTCTCGCAAACGAAAAAGTAGCGAACCGAGCGTTGCGTCTCGCGCTTAGAACTCAGTGCGCTTACACGGTGCCTGCTCGATCGCATGCTGCCACTGATGTTCCGTGTGGTACGCAAATTTCGGCTGATTGCCGCTGCATTTATAGAAACTGCGCACTTCCGTCATGCGATACGGGCGCTGCGGGCAGCCACATTTCGGACACGCCATCGTCACGCGCGTCTTCAAATCCGGCGCAGCGGCGTATTCCTTCTCATTGCCCGAGCGCTTATCGACTTGTTGGTCGCACCCGGACAATGTCACGAGTACCGCCACCATCGCCGCAGCCCAAAAACACCGGTAACCCTTCGAATTCATCATCGCTCATTCTCCGCTCACGTGATCGCTACGTTGGAATGGACCATTCCAATTGCTTGAAGCCTACTTTGATTCGGCATAAAAATTATCGGACAGAACATCTTCCCACTGGACTCAAAATTGAATCGTTCAAAAATAATTATTTCACGAAACATCTTCGGCTCAAATAAGAGGATGACGATGACTATGAAGAACACTATTCGTAGCGCGCGACGCAAACGATCCATCCGGGGAGCACCGCCATGACCATGACCGACTGCGACGTTGAAGCACCAACCGAAGTCTTTCGCAAGTACACACCCATGGAAAAACCCGCACCCGCATTGAGCGGTATTCGCCGAGGTAAAGCGAATGAAACGCCGGGCGTCTTCAGCGCCGCTGCAAAATCAGTCGAATTCTCAGACCGCCTGCGCAATCACCAGCGCGAAACGCGCCGCTTGCCCTGTGACATTCCCTGCTCCGTTGACATTGTCCTTCTTGACGGCACGGTTTTCGATACCGGCATCGCAGTTTTGGAAAACATCTCGCCGTCAGGAGCGTTGGTTACATCATTCGAAATGGAAGCCGGCACACTTCCTGGCGAACAATTCAAAGTCCGCATGGTCCTCAAAGGTGATCCGTATGCTGGCATCGGCATTGAAGCCACACCCGTCCGCTTCGCCGTCGGCATGCCCGGTCTCGGCGTCAAATTCGACGAAATCTTCGTCGCGGTGTGAGAACAGCGAACGACTATGAACATCGAATCTCGCGAATTGACGCGAATCTTCGCGAAAACAGCAAAGGCTAAACTATAATGTAAGGATTGAGTCAACGTCCGATTCTCACTCAATTCTTTTTTCTTACTCATATATTCGCGAGGATTCGCGTCAATTCGCGAGATTCGATGTTAAAAAGCCGTTCGCTGTTCGCCGTAATCGTTTTCGTTGCTCCGGAGTTTTCGTGTCGATGAAAGTGCTCGTCCTGTCCGATCTGCATATGGGTTCGAAAGCCAGTCGAGCCGCCGCGCATGTCGACGACATCGCTCGCGTAGCAGCTGGTTTTGATCGCGTCATTCTAAACGGTGACACACTCGACCGCTGTTACACGACGCCGATCACGGACGAGCGGTCGTTGACTTTCATCTCCGACATTCAACGTACATGCGCAAGCCGCAACGGTC
Source organism: Planctomycetota bacterium (assembly GCA_037129555.1). Lineage (GTDB taxonomy): Bacteria > Planctomycetota > SZUA-567 > H5-PLA8 > H5-PLA8 > JANXLS01. The sequence continues at coordinate 14,671 of JBAXUS010000013.1, read as the reverse complement.
CGCCCGAATTACTCACCGGCAATCACGATCCCGTCATTTCCAAGACACATTGGACGTATGACGATGAATCTGCGACGTTGATTTTCCACGGCGATTGTATCCTGGATTGCACGCATCCGACCAAAAAGTCGGACCAGCAATTGATGGCGAAATTGCGCGAGCGCTGGAACGAACTCGGCGGACGGCCCGTGGATTTCAAAACGTTACACGAGAATTATCGAGCCGTGCAACGCCTCCACATGCCGTCGATAAACCCGTACAAGAAGCCCAAGACCGCTTTTCAATACGCCACGTCATTGATCTATCCGCCGCGCCGTCCGTTCGACATCATCGATTACTGGATGAAAGCGCCCGGACGAGCGTTGGCTGTCGCGAAGGGTTTTGACAAGCCAGTCAAGCATGTCGTCGTCGGCCACACCCATCGCTCCGGCCATTGGCGTATCGATGGGATTGACGTGTACAACACCGGAAGCTACATGCCGTTCTCCAATGCGTTCGCGATCTGCATTGAAGGCGGTCGAGTTCAGCACGTCAAACTGGACAGTTTAATCGCCACCTCGCGAAAGGTCGTGGCCGTCGAAAATGTATCGTAGAAATTCGAAACGGTCGGGCAACTTTAAGTCTTGACCTTGGATCGGAAGTCGATACGATGTTGGCTCATATTCAAGATTAATCAACATCCACGCAGCGCACTTGTGCGCAGCATGTGTTGATTTCATAGGGACCGGAATCCGTTCGCATGAGATTGTCCGTCGTGATGCTCGCCACAGTCTGTGCCTTCACATTCGCCCACGCGGCGTTTGCTGAATCCGCACCGGCTATCGGCAGCGTTCCCGATCCGGGATTACAGAGCGATGCCGGACGAAAAGATCGCGTTCCTCCTAAGAAACAAGCCCGTGCAGTCACCAAATTCGACACACTCGACGACGAGATTGTAGACCTTCCGCAGCAGGGAAAGCAGTATCCGAATTTCGACCTCCGTCTGATCGCCGGTTCGACCGACGAAACGATCGAGCGCCTCGTATACGACATTTCGGTCAACCGCCTTCCGGCAGGCAAAGCGGAATTCGAATTGAAGCGCTTGGAAAAATACGGGAAAGCAACCAATCCCGTCCCGGTTTTCGCAGCATCCATGACGACGCGAAGCAACCGCGCGATGTCACTGATGTATGAAGTCCGCGACCGCGTCAGTTCCATCTTCGATGCAAAAGGCGGCTTCTCGCGCGTGTTCTCCATGGATCGCCGCGAAGGCGAGTCACGGGTCGCTGAGCGTATTACCTTTAATTACGACAAGGATTCGATCTCAGCCCTTTACGAACGCCCGCGCCAGGACGAAGACAAAGACGCCAAGTGGATTTCGTCCACGATTCAAATGACAGGCAAAGCCGTAGATCCTCTGGCCGCGCTTTATTTCATGCGATCCAATGCGATCAATTTAAAGAACATCGTTCCCGGCAAAACCAAAGCCGCCATCACGCTTCCGGTCTGCTCTGACCGCCACGTTTGGAACACACGTATGTATGCAGTCGGCCTCGACCATATCGACATCGGTACCTTCAAAAACCGCGAATGCCTGATCGTCGAAGTGGACGCTCCCTTCCGAGGCCTGTTTGAACACGTCGGCAAAACGCGCGTCTGGTTTGATGTCGAAAAAGGTGTGGTCGTGAAAATGACCGCCGAAATTCCAATCGGGCCGGCTGAAGCGATTTTAAATCTCGATGAATCGAAGAACTCGCCGCTGCATGTGAAGTAGGCGATTCGTCTAGGGCAGTAAATCGCTGACAGGTACGTCAAGACGAGATCCGCTCGGCAAAAGAAAACCGACACTCTCACCAATTCGAACAATTCGACATGAAGTATATTGTCGGTTCAAAACATCGGGCGACTCGAAGATTTCGACAGCATGCAGATCTAAATTAATGAGAACAAATTGAGGGATACCTGATTCTGCATATTTCGGACCTTTATCCAAACGGTCGGAATTTGCAGTAGAATCTCCCACTTCGATTACCGAACTTACGTCGCTCGCGCTACGCGAACGCTTCGTGTAATCCCGCAGGGTTCCGCGAACAATTGCGCCATCGGGTTCTGGTGAATGGTATGAGGACAACTTAATAGGGCACTGCACTTGCATAAAGCATCCGAGCCCAGTCATTTTTGAGCCGACAACAGAAAGCAGTCCGACGACCAAAGTATGGTCATCTCCGATAGACATAATCGGCTCCCCTTTCTTGCTTCGGTCCTTTAGAACAAGTAATCCGTCGAGCAACTCATACGGTGCTCCCTCTTTTATGATTCCTGTTTCAATCATAGCGAAGTATTGGTCGGTCGTGAGGCGACCAATACGATCCGTTGCAGGTAGAGGTGCGGTACTGGTTCCAAGCATTGTCGATTACCTATCCACTTCAAGCTTCTCGCAAATCTTCTGAGCGCCCTTCAGCTTCGGCTCCAACTCGAATGCCTTCTTCAAGTGCATCCGCGCCTTCTTTTCAATGTTGCCCTTGAAATAGCTCTCAGCGATCTTCTTGTGCAAGTACGCTTCCGTCTTCTTGCTGACGCCCATCGACATCACTTTTTCATAAATCTTCACCGACTCGATCGGCTTACAACGGCGCGCGACCTTCTTGCAATAGATGTCGCGAATGCGGTCTTTCACTTCTTCAAGGAAGAATCGCATCGGCAAATTGCGTTCGGCGTTGTACACGTTCTCATAGAAGCGCAGCGCCGCTTTCCAATTGCCTTCGCGCTCGTATTCTTCGCCCATCAAGAATTGGCAGTCAAGATAGTCCTTCTGGTCAAGGAACTGCCAGACTTCGAAGTTCTCGTCCTTCTTCTTCATCCGCTCGTAAATCTCAATTGCGACTTGCGGAGCGTCGTTCAGCAAATTATAAAGAATCAGGCGTGACTGAGCTGCGGGATCGTCTGCACGCTTGGCCAGGTTCTCACGATACGGATCTTGGAACGTTTTCAAGAAAGGACGCAGCTTGCGGTCATACTCCCCGCGCTCCGAGTCATTCATCAACGTGTCGTACGCCTTCAAGATCACCCGCATCTTTGCCTCAGCCCACTTGGTGCGCGAGGAATTATGATCGGGATGGTACTTCTTGGCCAAACGACGGAATGAGCGCTTAATTTCATCCGAATCCGCTTCCGGTTGAATCTCAAGCACTTCGTAGTAATTGATCATTCCTGAGATCACTTATGACCTCCTCATAACGATTTAATGTCGGCGGTCTGTTCGCCGTTATCTATGTCACGTCATGATTTTAGAAAGAACATAACAAAAAGTAAAGACTTTTGTTTGCCGATTCATCATTGTTATGCCATATTTTTACCACTCAAATACAACCCTTTGTATCAAAAGACATTGCAGAATCAGTCTCGATACATTATTTGCACTTTTTAGAATGGATTTGAGTAAACCGTCAAGCGCTTTCGCACTTTTGCATATCCGCAGTTGAACTCAGCCCGTTTTAAAGCTAATATTCCATTAAAATTGCAAGCGACACGGATGCGCTCCGCTCTTGGAAGCGACTGAATGACTCCGCAACATAGTCCGCAATTCAGTCACGATTCTACAGGATCAAGTTCTTGTTACAGAAATAAACCATCTGACTCGCCGTCTGCTGCCGATCTTTGATCGCCCGGTTCGCCGGCTCTAATTTCAACGCGTCTTCATAAATATCAATTGCTTCCAGCAATTGCCCCTTCGCCTGAAGTAGAATACGGTTGTTATCCGTCTTGTTTCCGCCAACGCCCAGCGTGTATGTCCGAATGACTTTCATGCCTTCATCAAACTTCGAATTCCCACGTTCGAGAATTTTGCCCGCAGCGCCCGTGCTCATGACCAGCCCGGTACTAATCTCCACATTGTCCTCTCGCTCAGGTTTCGTCATCTTCGGCTTGTCAACTTTCGCGACGGCCACCGTTTTCTTCGGCTCGTTCTTCTTGATTTCAATACCAACCGATGGCTGAAAACCAGTTAGTACCTTATCCATCACTTGCAAGCGAAATGCCGCGATTTCGTCCGCCGCTGGACCAAATCCCGGCAGCATGGTGGTCAATTTCCGTAGCTCATCGTTCGCTTGAGCACGTCGATTTCCTGTCATCAATAACGTCGCCCGTCCAATAAAGTGCCGGACCACCACCATCCGAAAACTGTCGCCTAAATCCGGGTTCGCCGCATGTCCTGGCCCGCCATCGTACGCGCGGTTCAAGTACATCATGCACTCTTTGCCCAGCCCAAGCCGCTTGCTTAAATAGACCAGGTCGTAATAGTCCGTGCTGTCCGAAATGCTCGTGCCGCTTTCCAACCCCAGGATCATCTCGCTGAAATCTGCTTTGCGTTGGGTAATCGAAATTGGCTTTACCTTCTTTATTTCACTCATGGGAATCGGAAATTTCTGAATGCCTACCGCCGCCGGGTTCGTATCGTTGACCTGCTGAAAATACAGCGTCTCGCCATCGTCCTTCAATTTAATCCCGCGCAGTTCATCGCCCGATGTCGTCTCGATTACCACGGCTTTGTCTGTCAACGCGTAATCCGAAATCGCGATGTGCTTCGTCGCATTCTGAAACGCAACGCTTTTCTTCTGCCACGCCATCACTTCTTTCTTGAGCGCTTCGCCTATTCTAATCGTGGCCGCCTCGTCAAATTTTTTCGACGCCGTCGCGAAATCAAACGCCTCCAGACTCGCCTTGCCTTCATCTAAAAACGCCCGAGCCTTCGCTTCGTCTTTCGGAGAAATCGTCTCCTCGCGAGTCACTGTCGTCGGAGGCTTCGGTGGAGTGGGCACAACATCCTGGTTCTTTCGAGTCGGCTCAACCGGCGGCACCTTGTCCGCAATCTTAGGCTCGACCGGCTCAACTTTCGGGATCGGTGTCGGCGGAGGCGGCGGATTCATCACGCTGTTGTATGCCGCTATGATCTCAACGCGCTTGATGTACGCCAGCCCAATTACTGAGCCGAGCACGACCGCCAGTACGTAAAACTTCACCGCCGACGTTTTGCGCTGCCGCTTCAAGCGTTCCGCGTATTCCGATTTCTTTCCGTCATTCGATCCAGTTGCCATGCGCATTTCCTTGGGAATTTTCAAAGCACGTGATATAGAACTCTCGTGCGATTCGTGCGCGTCCGATGACTTCAATGTCCCGCTTCGACCGACTGTCCGGCCAAACTGGGCATTCAAGACGTGCGCGATAACGTCGATGTACTCAATCAAGACGCTCGACACCGCATTTTGCGGCATTTATTTTATCGACCACGGAGTGCGCTTGAAGCTCCAATTCATATATTTTTTCGTTCTCTGGCTGGTCCCGCTTTTCGCTACCGCCGCGACGGTCGCGTTCCTCAAGCGCATGGCCCCGCGACGCACCCTCGTTTTGCAAACACTCGCCGGCTTCTGCATCCTCCTCGCTCTCGCGGGACTTCACTACCGACACGCCATCCGCGCGATTCAAATCGTCGTCGCGACGGATGTCAGTCCCAGCATTTTTGAATTAAACGCCCAGACCGCGCGCGTCCGTGAAGTTCTCGGAGCACTCGATCCTGAATCAACCGAAGCCGCTGTTGTCGTCTTCAGTGCAACCGCCGCCCTCGAACGCAGCATGTCCCCCCTCCCTCCTCTTACTCCCGTTTCGTCCCAGGACGAACGCGCATCAACACCCGCTGTGCGCCGTAACTCACTCCCCGATTTCGCACATCTTCACGCCGTCGTCAACACGCACGGAACCGACATCAGCGTCGCACTTCAAGCCGCGCGCGCCGCGTTCACCTCGACCACCTGTTCGCGCGCGATTGTGTTGCAAAGTGATTTCCGCGACACGACCGCCCCGGACAATCGTAACGCACTGCGCACCGCCGCATTCCTGCGCGACTCCGGAATCGACCTCCTCGCGACGCCATCCATCCTCGGTCCCAGCAGCGATGTCCAACTCGCAGAACTGCGCGTCCCCGACACCGCCACTGCCGGCCGCAACGTCCCCATCGACATCACACTTGCTGCGCATCAACCCGCCACTGTTCTCGTCAACGTTTGGCGTCGATCCACAAAGGACAAACCCGTCCTCGTCGGCACTCAAACCGTCACGCTCGCCGCTGCTCCAAACGCAAACACGTCCGCCGAAATACGAAAAACAATCCGACTCGTCGACCATCCCAACACACCCGGTGTCGCCGTTTATTCCGCCACACTCTCCGGACCCGACGGCCCCATCCCCGGCGACGTACTGCTCAATAATTCTTTGAGCGCCGCCGTCCGAATCTCCGGCCCCTCAAAATGGGCCGTGCTCGCCCCAGCCAACTCGACTCTCGCCAAACTTGCGCTCGATTCGTCGAAGCCACTCGGCGTTGAAACCAGTCTATTTCTGCCCGAACACCTCCCCACCGATCCCAGCGCCTACGACCCCTTCTCGGGCATTCTCGTCGATGGTTTTTCAGCCGACGAATTTCCCGATTCAAGTTCCAGCTTGCGAGCACTGACACGCGCCGTTGAAAGCGGCAAAGCGCTCGTCGCCATCGGCGGAGAAAACGCGTTTGGAGCCGGTGGCCATCGCAGCGGCGGCGAATGGGAGAAACTCCTGCCCATCGAAATGACACCCGAAGACGACCGCGCCCGAGCCATTCTCGTTATCATCGACGTCTCGAAATCGATGGACGACACGCTTGTCTTAAACGGTGCGCGCGTCCGCAAGATGGATTTCGCCGCCGAAAAACTTCAAGCCGTCAGCGCACTTCGCCCGCAAGATCGAGTCGGTCTCATCGAATTCTCCGGAACCGCAAAACTCTCCGCGCCCCTTTCAAATGATCCGGCTCACAGCGCCTTCCTAAACGCGATTCACGCCATTCACACCGACACGCGCACCGACATCCTTCATGCGCTCACACTTGCGCAACAGACGCTCGAAGCCGACGACGCCGACGAAAAACTCGTCATCCTCATCAGCGACGGAGTCGACACCAGCGGTCGCCCGAGCGCCGACATCGTTCGAGCCGCCGAAAAACTCTGCGAGAAATTGCCCACACAATCCACGCGCAAAACCACACTCTGGACCTTCGGAATCGGAGTCGGTTCCGAAGCCGCCAACACCACAGGCGAAACGGTTCTTAAGAATTTGGCCGCAGTCGGAAATGGACAGTACACGCGCGACTTTTTAAATTTCGGCGATCAATTTTCCAAAACACTCGAACAAGGCAAAAAAGAATTCTTCACGCGCCGCGAACCGTTCGCTCCTCGTGCCAGCCAACCGCATTCTCTCATCCCGAATAACGTCTCATGGCCAACACTCCAATTTCGAAATCGCGTCAAATCAAAGAGCGATGCCGACTCGATTCTCACCAGCGGTCCAGCAATTTCGCTCGGCGGAAAATCAAAAAACAAAGCCGATCCTGTGTTGATTCTCTCCGGTCCATCCGCCACTGGCCTGGCTCGGCGAGCGGTACTGGCGCTATCACTAGACGGAGAAAACGGAGCGTCATTTCTCAGTGAAAACTCTCCTGGTCGAACTCTACCCGCCGGTGTATTAAGTTGGGCAGAAGCGCGCGATGCCGGGGCAACATCCGGCGTCACGCTTTCCGTTGAATCGTTCGGAACCGATGAGTTGTCCATCGAATTGCGAGCGCTCGATTCAAAGACCGGCGAGCCCGACAACACGTTGAATCCCCGCGTGATGTTGACTGTCCTGCAAACCGCTGAGCGCGAATCGACGGAAGATGTCTCGACCGTGAATGAGTTTGAACTCAAAGCAACCGCGCCCGGAACATATCGAGGGACGATGCCGGCACCGCCGTCATCCGTTTGTCGGCTCAGTGTCCTTGACGCCGGTCGGACGATTTCCGAGCGCTTTGTCGGGACGCCGTGCGCCGCAGAATTCCGCAACTTCGGAGTGGATCGAGCGGCAATGGCTGGGATGATTTCAGCAGCAGGCCCAGGAGCACGAGTGATCGAATCGCCGCGCGATCTGGCCGCGTGGGCTGCGGAAAAAAGTGGCGCGTCAGGCATCTCCGATCTGCGTGTCTGGCTGATTGCACTTGCTCTCGGCCTCCTTTTGTTTGATTATGGAACACGCGGAAAAGCGGCCCAATCGAAGCGATGATTTTACAGAGACTACAGACAGGAGCACCCAAAAACGTGATCGACGTGTCCATCCTCATTCTCGCCTGCAACAAAAGCACCTACACGCGCCGGGGCTTGCAATCGCTCTTCAACAGCACGCTTCGCCCGTTTCAAGTGGTGCTCGTTGACAACGGCTCAACCGACGACACGCCGCAGGTCTTCGCTGAATTCGCCGAGCGCGCGAAGACTGAAAACATCGACGTGAAATGCCTGCGACTCGACACCAATGTCGGTGCCATCGTCGGACGCAATCGCGGCATGGAACTGATGGACGGCCGCTACTGGGTCTTCCTCGACAACGACATCTCCGTCCGAACACGCGGCTGGCTAGAGCAACTCCGCGCGGAATTGGAGCGCGATCCGAGCGTCGGAATCGTCGGCGCGAAACTCGTCTACCCGCTCCCGCCGCACGACATCCAATGCGCAGGATGCGACGTGACGCCCAGCGGCCAGGTCGCCTTCCGAGGTCGCGGCCATCCGCGCACCGCTCCTGAATTCAACTCGCCCCGCGATTGTCAGACGCTCATCAGCGCCACATGGATGATGCGCGCTGACATTGCAAAACAATGCGGACCACTCGACGAAATCTTCAACCCGGTTCAATTCGAAGACATTGACTATTGCTACCGTTTTCGCGAAGCCGGCTTCCGCTGCCGCTACATTCCGACCGTTGAAATGTACCACTTCGAAAACGTGACGACGAGCCGAGGCACACTCAACTACCCGTATCTCACGGTCAAAAATGGTCTGAAATTCAAGCACAAATGGCGACACCGTTTCGCTGTCGAAAACGGCCTCGCCGACAAAGATTGGAGTTGGGCCAAAATCGAAACTGTCTCGCTCGAAGACGTCCCGGAAAAGTTGGATTTAATCGACTAGGAGCGGTGGCAATCCTGCCACCTTTTCCATTATTACGCCTGTTGCTCAGCCGTAATCTTCCCGTCCACAATCGTGTCCGCGCGATGCCTGAAGTTTCGCTTGGCATCGTGCGCTTCAGACGTTTGATTCAGAATCACGTTCCGCAAATAATTGCCGAGCGTTACATTCGTCGGGCCGTAGCCTTTGTGGTACATGTAGTACTCGAGATCGACGCCCATCTCGCCCGCTGTTTGATAGCGCTTCGTCAAATCGCGTTCAAGCGCCTTCATCAAAATATCGCACAGTTTGTCCGGCAATTCAGGCCGCATAGTCTGCGGATGCGGAATCGGCGCTTCTTTGACATTGTCAAGCGTCTGATAAATATCGTCGGTCTCGAAAATATGGTGCCCGGTCAGCAACTCATACATCACGATTCCAAGCGAAAACAAATCGGAGCGGCGATCCGTCGGAAGATACTGCGCCTGCTCGGGCGACATGTACTCCACCTTACCCATCAAGACTTCACCTTCTTGTTGCTCCATGACACGAACAGCTTTTGCAATTCCGAAATCGGTGAGCTTAACAACGCCTTCGTAGTTCAACATCACGTTCTTCGGGGACACATCGCGATGCACGATATTCAACGGCACGCCATCGCGGCCGCGCTTGTTGTGCGCGTATTCCAACCCACGGCACACTCGGCTAATAACAAAAGCACCGAGCTCGATCGGCATCGGAACGCCTCGGCTGGAATGGTACTCCATCAATTGTTCGACGTTAATGCCTTCGACGAATTCCAGCGCAATGTAATAAATGCTGCCCGCTTTGCCCAAATGGTACACTTGGACAATATTTTCATGCACAAGATCGGCGACGAGTTTCGCTTCGCCAATAAACAAACGCACGAACTCCGCGTTAGTGCTGAAGCTCTCAAGAATGGTTTTGATTGCGACCGTCTTTTGAAAATCCTGATCGCCAAACTGCTGCGCTTCATAGACGGCACCCATGCCGCCTTCGGCGATGAGCTTGGTCATTTTATACGTCTTGACTTCAGTGATCACCGACAGCGGATCGGGTCCCGACATGTGAGCCTCGCTTTTGCACCCAAATCAAATCCGGACTTTAATTCACCGCCCTATACCAAAGGACAATGGCTACCGCAACCTCAACCGACGAACCGCTCAACGCAGTTTAGTTTCCAACCAGTGTCGAGCGCGGATTCTTGCCCTTGCCTGACGCGCCCGCAGTCGCGTTATAGACAAACCGCAAGCGTGATGACAACGCTGTTGTACTGCCATTGCCGGTAATTTGAATCGTCATCGGAATGTCCACAAATCCGTTGTGTACTGTTACATTGGTTATATTGAATGGAACCTGAAGTGCACCAGTTTTGATCTGAAAGCGCATGTAATGCTGTCGCGGGGCTATTGAAAACTTCAAGCCTTGAGCCTTATTGAAATAGTTGCCCTTCAAATCCGTCGTAAATTGCTGCAACACCAGCGAACCAGGCAAATTAGGATCACCAAAGAATATCTTCACCTGAGCGGTCGCAACACTGCTAACTGCGCTATTCAACAAGAATGTCGCATCGAACGAATCTTGACCCGGCGTCGTGAAGTCCAACACGAACGACCCTTTTACAACCGTTAAATTGCCCAATACCTGTACCTGAAGGAACTCTTGACGCAAGATCGGTGCATACTTGGCGGCATTGAAAATCGAAATGCCCGTGTTCGGATCAAGCGCACCAAATAATACGTTCGTATCAATCAACTTCTGCTGCAACGCCTTAATGGCCGTCAACGCTGCGGCCGGATCGTTCGCCGCAGGAGTCGGGTCCAAAACCGTATCCACATCCATACGTCCGTTATCGATCAAAGACAACGTGATGTTGTACGTACCGGGTGACGTGTAATTATGAAGTGATGCAATTGCAGCAGTGCTCGGGGGCAAGGTCGTCAATAAATCCGAACTGCCATCACCCCAGTCAATCGCAGCCCAAATCACGTACCCGTCTTCATCATAACTCTTCGAACAATCGACATTGATTTGATACGGCAATGTGCCTGTTGAAGGTGACGAGTTATTTACCAGGGACCACGTCGGACCATAATTCACGGACGCGGAACGGACTTTGCCCGTCGTCATCGCTGACGGCCCCGGCGATGCAACATTGTTCTGGTTAAACACAGTTACGTTTATCTTCAACGTGATCGTATACAGACCGCCAGCAGGCGTATTGCGATCAACAAACGCGCTCGTCGGCGGTACAGGAAACACGTGATTGACAATGTCCAGCGCAGTCACTGCATCGGTCGGACCGACTGTCAACAACGGCGTGCCATCACCGAAATCCCAAATCGCTGTATATTGGTACGTCTGACCGACAGGAGGCGACGGAAGATAGCTCGTAGACGGATCGAAATTAACATCCGGCTGTACACCCTCCCCACCGCCACCGCCTGTATCTTGAGTAAACGCAGGAATCGGGTCCGGACCGCGCCCACCGACTTGAGCTAAAGCATCCGTACCATACAACCCCATCATCGCAAGGACAAGCGCCATCAGTGCTTTTAACACGCCACCGGAAGTGGCGCGTGTCGTTGTTTCCAACCTATAGCGCAGCTTGTCTACCATTTTAACTCTCCAAAACTCAACGCAGTCAATTTCTAGTGCTTAAAGTCAGTGTCTGAAACCTTGATAATATCAAAAACTGTCGTGCCAGTGTATTGCGTCGCGTTATCCGGCGTCACCGTGAACGACAATGAAATCGGCTGGCGACCCAACAGTGGATTAATCCCCACCGAAGCGTTCGGCATGACAAACGTCGTAATCGCAAAATTCCCCTGCTTATTCAACCAACTCAACGTCTTGATGCTCGTGCCACCCTTACTAACAAAGCTGAACTTCTGCGCCGGCGGTTTGCCCGTCGCCTTAAACTTCGGCGTCGTCGAGAAGTTCAACGTTTCAGACATGTTTCCAATCTTTACAACAACGTTCGATGTCGCCGCAGGTCTCAGATCATCGCCACCCGCACGTGCCAGCAATCCGCTAATCGATGCCGTTACCGTGTCTCCCAGCAACTTGAAGGATGCTGATGTGACCATGAATCCACCCGAAATCAACAATTCCTGGCCACCGGGTTGCCCCAGTTTGCCCGGAGCACCCGGAACATTGCCACTGTAATACGGACCCTTCGTGAAGAACTTGCCGAATTCATAGTTGCCTAGCGCCTGTTTGCCCGCAATCGATGAATATCCATACGAAACCGACGTTCCCTGCGTATTGTACACATTGCCGATCTGCACTCGATAATGAGCAGGCATCAATGAAATCAAGTTTTGGTCCGTCAGTCCCAACGATGCAGCAAAATCACCCTTCACCGAACATGTAAACTTTCCAGATGGCATACTAATAGCAAAGCTTCCCGTCTTTCCGGTTACAGCATCACCCTGCACAGCCGTCCCGTTAGCATTCAGCACACCTTCGAAGATCGGATTAAACGCATTCAATGCCAACGTGATTTGCTGGCCCGTCAGCATCGACAGATCAAAGCCCGTCAAGTTCAAATAGCCACTCACCGTAAGCGTATCGCTTGCAGGATTCGGTTGAATACCCACTGCATTGAGAAGTTTCCCAGCCCAATTAATTTTGAATGTTGAATTCGTTATGATCAACAAATTCGACGTCGAAGAATTCGGATCCGTCACATCAACAAATACATCACCGTTCCCTGTCGTCGGAAGCGTAAAGCTCGTCCCATTGACCATTCCGCGAACGCGATACATGCCAGGCGTGTCAAAGAACACTGTAGACTGGATCGTTTCCACCGGCGTCGCCGTTAAAACTCTATTCACAACGACATTTGCAGTCGATCCTGTAGCACCCAAAATCGTCTGATAAGGCGTAAATTGACCCGGCTCATTCTGAGGCCCTAATTGGTCAATCTGAATACCCGTCGTTGCGTCACTGAACGTCTGAATCGACTGAATCATAACCGGTTGAATATTGTTCACGTTTTGCGAAGGCCGATCCGGGACATACGGCGTAGTCGAAACACATCTCACATCAACCTGCAACGGTGCCGGACCACCCATGGGTGAAACCGTCATAAAGACCGGTGGTATGTCGCACGCCAGAACTGTCAAGTTCGTAAATGTTGATGCATTTCCGAATTCATTGGTCACGGTCAACGTCGGATTATTACTCTTAGGAACCGAATTATAGGCATTCGGCGAGACATACGTATGGCAAACATTTGCTGTAAACGCTTCGCCACCATCTCCGAATGTCCAATGGAAACTATACGAAGGCGGTTGAGTCTGTCCGCCTGCTAATTGTACACACAGAGGAATGGTCGTATCGACGCTCGATGTAAAACACGTTCGCAACGGAATGCACCCCGTCGTATTCGTAGCACCCGTCGTTACCGTTCCAAGTGGCGACTGTGAGAATTGAAGATCCAAACCATTCACATCAATTGTCGCCGGTTGGCCCGCTGCTGGAGGCGCATACGTGTCATAGACTACAGCCAACGTATCGCCCGGCGACTCAATACCCGATGTCGACAATCCGAAATATTTATTTCCCAGCGTCACATCGCCGATGATCATTTCAATCACGCTTTGGCACTCATATAAAATCAAATTGAAACTGATCACGTCTTGTGCATTGTTGGAAGCGACATATTGCATCCTATGCCATTCAATAATCAGTCGGCGATTGGGTGCGACACCGTCGATAAGATAATAGATCGCCGATTGAGGATCTGCATTACTGAAACGCAAATTGTTCCACAAGACATATAATGCACCATCATTAGGATAAGCACCATTTGGGATTGCACCGTTTCCATTTGCAGCAGAAGGATTATCTAGACAGGGGTTTTCAGCCGGATCGCAAATCAATTCGTCGCAGAACGGCGGAACACCCGGCGGATCCCAACTGCCCCATCCATCAATATGGACGAAGAAATTCACCTGAGGAAAGCCTGTCGGGCTAGCCGGACCGGGATACGTCACACCATAGAAGGTGAAATCAAACGGCATCGGAATGTGGCCGAATCCATTGTCGGGTCTTCCAGCGCACGTCGAATCGATCTTGAGCTTGCTTCCACCATTTACGAGCGGAATCAATACGCCAGAACCGACAGTGCCCGTATAGATCGGAGGATTGCCGTCCGCGAAACCATTCGGTCCAAAATTCGGATCGATCGTCACTGGATAAGCACGTTCCGATGCGCTCAGCCATGCTCCAGGCGTGACGACTGCGAGCTTCACGCCCTTTTCATCGAACGTCAATTGATATTCGCACGTAATGGCTCGGCGCTGATTTTCTTGAATTGCTTGCTTCTCTTTATCGAGACCGCCACCGTTTAATGTCACCGTTGCGTCATATGCAATCGGGGTCCGGAGATAGAAGATCGGATTCTTGTTACGGTCTTTGAAATGAATCCCATTCTTCGTTGTATAATTCCCCGTAATCTCTTTCTTTCCGTCCCACATCGTCAACCCGTCACCCAGCGTCAAATAGCCGCTATAAGCCAGCCCGCAATCATTCGAAATCACCGGTTGCTTCTTCAAAATAATGTCGTGTTCAATGCCACCTTCTGGACGTACATAAAGGTGTTCATCGGTATGGTTGTACGTGGAGTGATAGACGACATGCGTAACACCGTCTTGTTCAACCAACTTCGCTTC